>CAXUEG010000108.1:0-8761 GCA_964249935.1 uncultured Terriglobus sp. | reverse complement strand
CGACGATGCTGGACTACATGGAGCTTGGCCCTGACGCGATTATGGACGTGCAAGTTGGCGGAGCCTACGGGAACCGAGAGCTCGGTACGGCGAACTGGGTGAGGACGTGGCCCCGGCTGAGCGAGCGGGTGCAGCGGCGGCTGGTGCTGGAGAACGACGACATCCGGTTCAGTGCCGCGGATGTGCTGAGCGTGCACGAGCGGACCGGAGTCAAATGCGTGTTTGACTATCAGCACCACTGGTGCTTCAACCCGGAAGGGCTGGACATGTTGGAGACGCTGCAGCGCTTTCTGAAAACATGGCCCGCGGGTGTGCGACCGAAGATGCACTACAGCTGCGCGCGGACGGAGATGCGCGAGATCAAGCGGAAGAGCCGCAAAACGGGGCTGATGGAGACGGTGCTGCAGCCGCCGATCTGGACGGGGCATGCGGACTTCAACAATCCGTTCGAGACGATTCCGTTCCTGCGGTCGATCGCGCATCTTCAGACGGACATCATGTTGGAGTCGAAGGCGAAGGACCTGTCGCTCCTGCGGCTGCGGAACGACATCGCGAAGTTTGCGCCGGACCTGGCCGCGCGGTATGCGATCAAGCTGGACGAGCCGGTGGAGGATGCCGGCGAAATTGTGGAAGAAGAAGGCGAGTTGGTGGCGGAGGCTGCGTAACGCGAGTGCCCGCAGAGGCTCGGCGTACGCCGGCAAGTTCGCCCGTGCCGGTCAGCGACGCGACATCGACGGACGGCGCGTGGGTATACCAGCAGCAGTGTGCCTTCTGCCACAGCGTGCCGGGGCAGAAATCCGCGATCGTCGTCAACAAGTTTCCGATAGCGCCGCAGCTATGGGAGCGCCACCACAACGGTGCCGTCGTCGGTGTGTCCGACGATCCGATGGGCGAAAGCTATTGGAAGGTGAAGAACGGCATTCGGCTAGCGGGTATGCCGTCGTATGTGGAGGTGCTGAACGACACGGAGATGTGGAAGGTGAGCAATCTGGTAAAGGTTGCAGACAAGCCCCTGCCTGCGGCGCAGGCGTATCTCAAATAGCGCTGCTGCACAGGCTGCCCTGCCACTGCGAACGATCAGGCGGCGATTGGTTCCGGGCGTGCAGCGAGCGCCTTGGCGATGCGCGCGATCTGCGCACGGTGGTGGTCGTGGTGAAGGCGCAGGAAGAGCACGGTTTCGGGCAGGTTGAACCAGCCGCCCCTTGGGTGGGAAAACACCGCCGTCCTGAGCTGCGGGCCGCGTGCGTGTTCCAGGAAGCTTTGCCATTCCTCGCGGACACGTTGCCAGTCGGCCAGAGCCGCTGCGGCATCGGCTTCCCTGTCAGGGAGCGTGACCTCGGCTTGGGCCGGCACCTTGATGCGCAACGGGGAGCGCATGACGTTGCGCACGATCAGTGAGCCGACGCGATCGCGCAGCTTGACCGATGCTCCGGTCTCTTCCGCCATCTTTTGCTGGACCGCCGCGAGGATGCCGCGTTCGACCTTGGCGATGTGACTGACGAGTTCGGCCGCCGACCATTGGCCGGGGCTGGGGTGTTCGCTGAGCCGCGCCGCGGGAATGGCGCCGAGCTGTTCCAGCATGGCGCTTTTACTATTTTCCAGCGCGCGGAAGCGCCGTTGCAGGATGGGAAGCATGGATGGGTGAAGGGATGCGGCGTGATCGCGGCGCGCTGCATGCGGCTGGTGAACGTTTTGGGTGATGACGTTTTCCGGCACTCCAGGATTACGCTCCTGAATTTACGGCTGCCGCAGTCGTGCGACCAGCGATGCCACCAACCCGGAATCGATGGCTTTCTCGGCCCTGAGACGGCCGTCGTTCAGTTCGGATGCGATGCCGGCGACGAGAAGTACAGCTGCGGCGTTCAGAAGGACGACGTCGCGCTCCGGTCCAGGATCGCCGGCGAAGATGCGGCGCAGGATCAGGGCATTTTCCATGGCCTCGCCGCCCTGGAGAGCGGCTGCAGACCGGGCAAGGCTGGCGTCCTCCGGCTGGAGGACCTGCTGGTGAATGCTGCTTCCCTGCACCGTCGCGACGGTGCTTGATCCGGCGAGGGTGAGTTCATCAAGGCCATCGCCGTGAACGACCATCGCGTGGTGCATGTGGGCGGCGGTGGCGAGGGCTCCGGCGACGAGCGGGACGGCTTGCCCGTTGTACACGCCGATGACCTGGCGGCGTGCACCGGCCGGGTTGATCATGGGGCCGAGCAGGTTGAAGACGGTGCGAAACGGCAGGGCGCGGCGAACGGGCGCGACGATGCGCATGGCCGGATGAAAGCGCGTGGCAAGCAGGAAGGCGAAGCCATGATGACGGAGCGATTCGGCGGCCGATTCAGGGGTGTGATCGATGGGGATGCCGAGCTCTTCGAGGACGTCGGCCGAGCCGCAGCGCGAGGTGACGCTTCGGTTGCCGTGCTTGGCGACTTGGGCGCCTGCTGCGGCGGCGACCAGGGCCGTGGCAGTGGAGATGTTGAAGGTGCCGCTCGCGTCGCCTCCGGTGCCGCAGGTGTCGACGACCGTGTCGCGCTCGCTGTCGGTCAGGGGAAGGTGCGTGGATGCTTCGCGCATGGCTTGGGCAAAGCCGGCGAGTTCGATTGCGGTCTCGCCGCGTTCGTGGAGCGTGGTGAGCAGGCCGGTGATCTCGGCTTCGCTGAATGTGCCGGCGAGCAACGCCACCATGAGGTCGCGGGCGTCGTCGAGCGAGAGGGCTTCGCCTTTGGAGATGACACTTCGCAGAAGGTCGCCTGGGGACATACGGAGTTCATTGTTTCATCCCTTGTTGCTTCCATTTGTGGTGAAGTCTGGTGCCACCCTGAACAGGAAAGCAGATTTTCTCCACTACGCAGGACGATGGAGCTGTCCCGCTCCGGTCGAAGTGACGATGTTGTGAAGACGCGAGCTGCCGTTGCTCGGAGTTGTGACGAAGGTGTGCGAGGAGATGCGATAAGGCGCCTGCGGTGCGTAGTGGTTGCCGTCATAGTTTTGCTTCGGTACCATCAAGCGGCGTCCGCGCCGTGCGCGGGCTGGAGCGTGCTGCCCATGAAGATTCACGAGTACCAGGCGAAAGAGATCTTGCGGAAGTATGGCGTGCCGGTGCCCGATGGCGAGATGGTTACGACGCTGGAGCAGGCCGATACGGAGGCGAAGAAGCTGTTCAGCGCGGGCAATCCGGTCGTGGTCGTGAAGGCGCAGATTCATGCCGGCGGCCGAGGCAAGGGCGGCGGCGTGAAGGTAGTAAAGGACCTGGAGGCAGCGGACGCGGCGGCCAAGGCGATCCTTGGCATGCAGCTGGTGACGCACCAGACCGGGCCGGCGGGGCAGCGGGTGCAGCGGCTCTTGATCGAGCAGGGGTCGGCGATCGAGCGTGAGCTGTACCTGGGCATTGTGCTGGACCGCGCGACGAGCAAGCTGACGATGATGGCGTCGCAGGCTGGCGGGATGGAGATTGAGGAGGTCGCGGCGGAGACGCCGGAGGCCATCCATAAAGAGGCGATCGAGCCGGCGCTGGGACTGCAGCCGTGGCAGGCGCGTAACCTGGCGTTCCGGCTGGGGCTGACAGGGCCGCTGGTGAACCAGGCGGTCGGCTTCATGCTGGGGCTGTACAAGGCGTTCGTCGAAACGGATTCGACGCTGATGGAGAGCAATCCGTTCATCACGACCAAGGATGACAAGCTGGTCGCCCTCGACTGCAAGATTAACTTCGACGATAACGCGATGTTCCGGCATAAGGACTTGAAGGAACTGCGCGATCTGGCCGAGGAGGATCCGCTCGAGGTCGAGGCCAGCAAGTACGCCTTGAACTACATCAAGCTTGATGGGTCAATTGCCTGCATGGTGAATGGCGCGGGGCTGGCCATGGCGACGATGGACATCATCCAGTACGCGGGTGGATCGCCGGCGAACTTTCTGGATGTGGGCGGCGGTGCGAACCAGCAGCAGATCGAGGCGGCGTTTGCGATCCTGTTGGCGGATAAGAATGTCCGCTGCATTTTCATCAACATCTTCGGCGGGATATTGCGAGTGGATGTGCTGGCGACGGCGGTGGTGGCTGCGGCGAGGAACTTGAATGTGACGTTGCCGCTGGTGCTGCGGCTGGAAGGTACGAACGTGGAAGAGGGGCGGAAGATCTTGGCGGAGTCGGGGATCAAGTATGCCGTCGGAGAGACGATGGCTGAGGCGGCGAAGCTTGCGGTTGAGGCGGCGAAGGGGAGCAAGTAATGGCAGTTCTGGTTGATAAGAACACGCGCCTCATCGTGCAGGGCATTACCGGGCGTGAGGGGTTGTTTCATGCCAAGGGGTGTGCGGAGTATGGCACCAACGTTGTGGGCGGGGTGACGCCGGGCAAGGGCGGCACGGTGGTCGAGGGCTTTCCCGTCTTCAATACCGTCGAGGAGGCGGTGAAGGAGACGGGCGCGAATGTCTCGGTAATTTTTGTGCCGCCGCCATTTGCCGCGGACGGGATCCTGGAGGCGGTAGCGGCGGAGGTGCCGCTGGTGATCTGCATTACGGAGGGGATACCGACGCTGGACATGGTGAAGGCCTGGGAGGTGGTGAAGGCGTCTGGTTCCGGTGGACGGCAGGGGTCGCGGCTGATCGGGCCGAACTGCCCGGGGGTGATCTCGCCGGGAAAGGCGAAGGTCGGGATTATGCCGGGGCGCATTCATAAGGAAGGGAATGTGGGGATCGTCTCGCGGTCGGGAACGCTGACGTATGAGGCGGTGTACCAATTGACGACGCGCGGGATCGGGCAGTCGACGGCGATCGGCATCGGCGGCGACCCCATCATCGGCACGAATCACGTAGCCGCGCTGAAGCTGTTGAACGAGGATCCGGAGACCGAGGCGATCATCCTGATCGGCGAGATTGGCGGAACGGCCGAGGAGGCCGCGGCTGCTTTCATCCAGGAGCACGTGAAAAAGCCGGTGGTGGGCTTTATCGCGGGGCAGACCGCACCGCCAGGACGCCGGATGGGGCATGCCGGCGCGATCATTAGCGGTGGCGAGGGCACGGCGGAAAGCAAGATGGCGGCGATGGCCGCAGCGGGCATCCACGTGGTGAAGTCGCCAGCGGAGATCGGCGAGACAATGGCGCATGTGCTTGGCAAAGCCTGACCGGCGAAAGATGTACCCGTCGAGAACGTCAATTCACGGCAGTTTGCAGTAGCACTGCGCGTGTTTCTGGCATCAATGCCTGTCAGCTTTCTGTTGGGTGACGCAGGTAACTGCTCAGCCTTGCATGCATCCCATCTTGCAGCGGTGGATACGACGCAAGCACGATGGGTTCCGAACAGCTCCAATCCGGCGGTGAATCTGCGAAGATATCGGCGTGGTCCGACGATGGTTTGCTGGATCAAATTGACACGCCCATTTATGCAGTGAACAGCAAAGGCGAATGCCGCCGTTTCAATCGGTCTGCTGAACGCCTCTTCGGCTATACGCAGGCAGAGATGCTGGGACGGAACCTGCACGAGGTGCTGCATAGCCGCAGAGTAGATGGTTCGCCCTACCCACAAGAAGAATGCACCCTGGTGGGCGTGAGCCGGTCCGGCGAATCCATTAGCAGTGTGCGCGAGGTCATGTGGGCGCGTACGGGTGAGGCGCTTCCGGTACAGTGCAGCGTGGCAGCGGTCATGATGGAGGGTGAACCGGGCGCTGTGATCACTGCGAAAGACTTGCGGCCTCAGCAGCGCGCCGAGGCATCGCTGCAGTCCTTGCAGACTGAGACTGTGGAAGTGCTGCGGCAGCGCGATGCGGCTTCGCGCATGGAGCGTGAGTTGGCCCTTGCTGAAGCGATTCGGCAACGTCAGTTCACGTCTCAGCTGGAACAAGCGGCGACGACCAAGCTGCGCGAGCAACAGGAGTTGCTGAACCATGTGGTACAGGCGGCGCCGGTTGGCATTGCCGTGCTGGACCGCGATCTGCGCTTCCGATGGCTGAACCGGCCGTATGCCGCGATGCTTCGGAGCGCTGGAGCGCTGGAGCCTGTGCCGGGCGGATCTTTCTTGGCTGCGGTGATGGCCACGCCGGAGTTGGAAGAGATCGTGCGAACGGTGCAGCGCACCGGCACCACTTTTCAATCCGTCGCCTTTGCCTACGACGGTCTGCCGAACGGCCGGAGCTACTGGAACTGGTCACTGAGCCGGCTGCCGGAAGACGACCTGCTGGTGACCATGCAGAACGTGACCGAGCAGACGCTTTCGCAGCAGGCGCTGGTGGAGTCGGACAAAATGGCCGCGGTCGGCCGGCTGGCTGCGTCGATCTCGCATGAGATCAACAACCCGCTGGAGGCCGTAACCAACTTGCTGTATCTGTTGCACAACGATCCAACAATCTCGGCGGAGTCGCACGACTACATCGAGCTTGCAGAGACAGAGCTGTCGCGAGTCTCCCGGATCGCGTCGGAGACGCTGCGCTTTCATCGTCACTCAGTGGAAGCTGTGAACCGGACGCCGAAACAGCTGGTCGACCCCGTACTGGCGCTATACGCAGGCAAGCTTAAGTCCTCGCGAGTGCGTTTATCGATCGATTTCGATGGAGCGTTGCCGGTAAAAACCTTTGAGGGAGATATCCGCCAGATTTTGAATAACCTGATCGGCAATGCCATTGATGCCATGCAGCGGGGTGGTGAGTTGCGGGTCCGAACGCGCCGGTCGATGTGCACCCGCACCGGCCGGCGTGGACTTCGCATCACCGTGACCGACTCAGGTCACGGCATGCGTCCCGAGACCGCCGCGCACATCTTTGAGCCGTTCTACACAACAAAGGGGGCAGCAGGGTCGGGACTGGGACTATGGATCTCGCATACTCTGGCGGAGCGCCAGGGAGGCAAGCTGCAGGTGCGTTCCCGCCATGAAAGCAACACCTTCGGCAAGCCTTCCGGTACCATCTTCTCCTTGTTTATCCCGAGCCAGGAGCAGGCGCCCGCGACGCTACAATAGCGAAAAGAGTTTAAGTTCAGCCGCAGGAGCATCATGTCGCAGCGCACCTTCAGCATTGTTAAGCCGGACGCCGTCCGGAACGGTCACACCGGCGCCATTCTTGCCGAGATCGAAAAAGCCGGGTTCAAGATTGTCGCCATCAAGAAGATGGCGCTCAGCGTGGAGCAGGCCAAAGGCTTTTATCACGTGCATGCGCAGCGTCCGTTCTTTGGCGCGCTGACGGAGTTCATGGCCAGCGGCTCGATTTTTCCGATGGTACTGGAGAAGGAGAACGCGATTGCCGATCTGCGGAAGCTGATGGGCGCTACGAATCCGGCGAACGCGGAGGAAGGTACGATTCGGAAGAAGTTCGCGGAGTCGATCGAGGCGAACGCAATTCATGGTTCGGATGCTGAGGACACGGCGGCGTTTGAGATCGGGTATTTTTTCGCCGGGTATGAGTTGAAGTAGAGTCTTAGCTTCGTAAGAAGAGGGAGGCGCTTGGCCTCTCTCTCTTTAGGTTTTCGAGGCGGACGGGCTAAGCAAAGCAGTCGCTACGGAAGCGTGAGGGCGCATCATCCCGTCGAAAGCATCTTGTACATACAAGCCGTGAAAAGCGGCAGGTACTAAGTCCCAGATGACTGGAACGGCGTTTGTCAGGACTTGAGCAGTCACTTGTCTGAAGAGTAGCCCGCCCGCGCACGTTATCTGGGAACAAAGTCTGCGAACAGTCCGTAACGGCCTACATGAGAGCTTTGCAGCGGCTGGGAGTGGGATTCGCGTTTGCCGGAGGACTGACTTTCATCGCCGTTTTATACTTCTCGGCGTACTGGGAGCCCAGCATCCGTTGGCTTCACTTTCTTCAAAGCTGGATGTACATCGTGTCTTTGGTGCTCCTTTTGCGAGGCAGTAAGTGGGGCTGCTTTATCGGAGCTGCTGCAGCTTTCTTCTGGGATTATGCCAATGTCTTCGTCAACAGCTTTTTTCGTAACGGTCTAGATCAAGTACACGCCTACATCCAGACCGGCCACGTAACGAGGCCTGATCAACTCATCTCAGTACCGGCCTGGTTCGGCAATCTTGCTCTGATTCTCGGTGCACTACTCGTGTACATTGCCGCTCCCCGCAAACAGTGGTCCGATGTGGGCCGTCTCCTTCTTGCCCTCGCCGGAACAATGGCCTTCTTCGCGGGAGCGATGGTCTTGGTTCAGCCGCGCTACCTACCGGTTTTTCGGGGTGCGCTACATCCGCACTGGCAACTCTAGCGTTAGGTCACCTGGATCGGTAAAGCCGCGATTTGCGCGGCATCGGTACTCACAAGTCGTCTTCTCGGAAATGCAACGATGCCTCCTCCGAGCAGCAGAACCGTGTCAGATTGGCTAGACGGTGAAGGTGCGGAGGAGCTGCGGGCGTTCGGCCTGGAGCTTGAGGCAGAGTTCGCCGAAGAGGCCGTTGGCCCAGCTGAACCAAGGGCGCGTGTACTTGCTGGGGTCGTTCTTGTGGAACGACTCGTGCATGAAGTCCGTGCCGGCTGTGGTGGTGCAGACGGTGCGAAGGCATTGCGTGATCTCGGCGTCGCTGGAGCTGGTGAGTGCGCGGATGAGGATGGACATGGGCCAGATGTTGTCGAGGCCGATGTGTGGACCGCCGATTCCCTCGCCTGCCCCGCCGCGGAAGAAGTAGGGATTGTCAAGGCTGAGGGCGAAGGCGCGGGTGCGCTGGTAGAGCGGGTCATTTTGCGGGACGAGTTGCAGGTAGGCGAGCGAGAGCAGGCCGGGAGCGTTGGCGTCGTCCATGCATAGCGTGTTGCCGTAGCCGTCGATTTCGTAGGCGTAGATTTCGCCGTGG
>CAXUEG010000107.1:0-8761 GCA_964249935.1 uncultured Terriglobus sp. | reverse complement strand
CACTTCGACCGCGCGCCCGAGCTCGAGTGCACACTCGCGCGCCGCGGCAAGCACAAGCTGCTCGAGTGCGTGGTGGAAGTGAGCAAGCTGGCAAAAATTACCTACGTCCGTCAGCCGGAGGCGCTGGGACTTGGGCATGCCGTACTGATGGCGAAAGAGCTCATCGGCAACGAGCCGTTCGCGGTGATTCTTCCCGACGACATCGTCGACGCCGAAGTCCCCTGCATGAAGCAGATGGTCGAGGCGTTTCAAAAGACCGGCAGCTCCATTCTTGGCAGCGAAATCGTCGTGGGCGACGCCATCCAGAACTACGGCTGCCTTGCCTGCACGCCGGTGGCGGAGGACCCGCGACTGTGCAGCGTGCATGACATGGTCGAAAAGCCAAAGCCCAGCGAAGCTCCCAGCCAGAACGCGATCATCGGCCGCTACATCCTGACTCCGGCGATCTTCGAAAAGCTGGAGCAGTTGACCCCCGGCGCGGGTGGCGAGCTGCAGCTGACCGACGGCATCAAGGCGCTTCTGGCCACCGAAGATGTCTACGGTTTCACCTACGAAGGCAAGCGGCACGATGCCGGCGACAAGCTTGGCTTCCTGAAAGCAACGGTGGAGTTCGCCCTGAAACGCAACGACCTCGGCGACCAGTTCCGCGCCTGGCTCAAGCAATTTCCGCTGTAGCCGGCTCGATCAACGATCCACTAACCTTTTTCGTGCATCCCGGTCTATCTCATTGAGATTGATCTTCTGACTCCGGGGTCAGCCGCACGATGGGTACACAAACAGCAGTTCTTAGCGGGACGGGGATCCATCCCATTCCGAGCACACGGGGCGCGGGTGCGCTCGGGCCGGGCGTGGTCGCGGTAGAATCGCCGGGGATGGCGAAAGCGGCGGCAAGCCGGTCGGGACGCGCAGCGCTCACACCGGCGCAGATAGAAGCGCGCGCCCAGCAGCGTCTGGAAGACGACGAACTGATCCGTCAGGCGCAGCATGGCAAGCGCGAAGCCTTCGACGACCTGGTGCGCCGTTACGACTCCGCCGTTCTGCGGCTCGCCCTGCACATGCTGGGCAGCGAACAGGACGCGCAGGATGTGCACCAGGAAGCGTTCCTGAAGGCCTACCGCCACCTGTCGAACTTCCGGTTCGAATGCTCGTTTTACACCTGGCTCTACCGCATCGTCACGAACCTGTGCCTGGACGCCCTGCGCCGCCGCAAGAGCCGCCGCGAAGATCCCAGCGTACTGACCGATGCCAACGGCGAAACCATGGACCTGATGTCCAATGTTTCCGACGACCGCGCCGGCGCGAATCCGTCCGACGACCTCAACCGCCGCGTCCTGCACATGCGTATTCAGGAGGCGCTCGATAAACTTACGCCGCGCGAACGCATGGTGTTTGAGCTGAAGCACTACCAGGGCCTGAAGCTGCGCGCCATCGGCGAGATGCTGCAGACCACCGAGGAGACCGCAAAGAACACGCTTTTCCGCGCAACCCGCAAGCTGCGCGCCAACCTGGCCGACGTTTAACCCTGTACTGCACGCGCACGCACCGGCACGCACGACCGGGCGGCGCAGCACCATCATTCAAGAGAGACCAGAACAAGGAAACGCATATGACCTGCGAACAAGCCAAAGAACAACTCGTGCTGGAGACCTACGGCGAACTCGACGCTGAACAGCAGGCCTCCCTCGCGCTTCATCTGCATGGTTGCCCCGAGTGCATTGTTGAGCAACATGCCCTCAATGCGCTCACGACCGTCATGGACACCGACGCGCTGCCAGAGGTTTCGCCCAACCTGCTCGCGCAAAGCCGCATGCGGCTTGACGAAGCCCTGGACGAAACACCACGGCTGCCCTTCGTGGCTCAGGTGCGCAATCTGTTTACTGGCGCCTGGCATTCGCTGAGCAACGCTCCCGCGCTGGCCGCATTGCTTGTCAGCGTCGGCTTTCTGGGCGGCTCCGGACTGAGCCGCTACCAGGCCGCACACGTCGCGCGCGCCACTGCCGCCGCTGTGATCGTGCAGCAACCAGCACAGAGCAGCGTCGGGACCGTAAGCGGCGTGATACAGACCGCGAATCCTGAGATCGTCGAAGTGCGCTACAACCGCGTCACGCCCGAAACGCTGCAGGGCTCGCTGGATGACCCGCAGATCCGCCAATTGCTCATCACGGCAGCGCAGCACGGTAAAGACAATAACGTACGTGAAGAAAGTGTCAGCCTGCTCGCCACTGAGTGCCGCGCCGGACACAAATGCGGCGACGGCGATGCCGTCAGCAACGGCCAGGGATTTCGTGACGCCCTGCTGGTCAGCCTGCGGTACGATAAAAGCCCGCAGGTGCGCTTGAAAGCGCTCGAGGGCTTGCAGTCCTTCGTCGGCTCGGATCAGCGCGTCCGTGACGTCGTGCTCGAAAGCCTCATGCGCGACCCCAGCGCCAGCGTCCGCACCCGCGCCATCAGTATGCTTGAGCCCGTGCACGCCGACTCCAGCGTTCGCCAGGTCTTGCACACGGTCAGCACGCAGGACGAGAATCCCTATATCCGCACCGCGTCCATGCAGGCGCTGGAGGGGGCAGATGGCATCCAGTAGCGCCGCTTTGCCTTGGCTGCGTCTCTCGTTGCTCTCTGCTTCCCTGCTGCTCACCAGTCTGGCCGGGTCACAGTTATCGCACGGGCAAGAGCGGCTTTCGTGCATGGTGACGGCCGCGGCGCACTCCACGTTCGCTGGCCACACCACCTCAGGCCAGGGATACCTCGGCGTCGATATCCGGACGGTCAGCGACACCTCCGTAAAAGACCTGCATCTGCGCGAGTCCCGCGGCGTTGTTGTGGTTATGGTCGACCACGATGGCCCGGCCTGGAAAGCAGGCATCCGCGAGCATGACGTCGTGCAAAGCGTAAACGGAACTGGCATCGATTCCGAAGAACAACTCCGGCATCTTTTGCGCGAGATGCAGCCAGGCCGCACTGTACAGATCGGTATCAGCCGGGATGGCAGCGCACAAACGCTCAGTGCCACCATGGCCAACCGCGACGACATCGGCCGCCGCGCATGGGAGCAGCACTACGTCGTTCCTGCGCCGAGCGATAACACTGCCGTCGCCGACGACGACACACTCAGCGCCACCCCACCCGCGCCTCCGGGCAAGACCTCGCGCACGTTCGGTCATAGCCTCATGCCTGGCCACCTCCTGCCCTATTTCCCCAGCTACACGGGCGCCACGGTCGACGAAATCGGTCCGCAGCTCGCCGAGTACTTCGGCCTGAATGGCCGCACCGGCCTCCTGATTCACAGCGTCGACGCCAACAGCCCCGCTGCCGCCGCCGGCATGCACGCCGGCGACGTGGTCCTGCGCGTCAATGGCACCCCAATGGCAAACCGTAGTGACTGGAATCGTGCCCTGCACGACAGCAAGGGCCACACCGTCAGCGTGGTTGTCATGCGCGAGCACCGGGAGCAGACCCTGACTGTCGTGCCGAACAGCAAGCGTCGTGGTGCAGTGCAACCCGACTCCGGCGCTTCGCAAGCTTCCGCAGAGCCGCATTGGCTCGCTGTCATGCTCCTGCACTAGCTTTGTTCGCCTCTGAGCAACTCAGAGCGCCGCCGCAGCAGAATTCAAGCGCCACCGATCGCGCGTCCACTGGCACCTGGCATTTTGGCCGGAGCACCCGCAGCTGCGGAGTGAGACCTGCTCTTCATCGGCAAATCTTCTACCAAAAGCCGCGCGGCTACTTTTTAGGTTGCGATCCGTTCGATCACGCAACCGTATACTGTCTCGAACGATGCCCACGGAAAACGCCGTTCGTCCCGGTCTGGAAAATTACCAACTCGACCACGCCTACGACGAAATGTTCGCCGGCGACGGTGACCTGCACGGCCACTACCGGCCGCTGATGGATCACTTCAGCAGCCTCCCGCGCGAGGAGCTCCAGCGCAAAAAGCAGGCCGCCGACCTTTCCTTTCTGAACCAGGGCATCACCTTCACCGTGTACGGGCGGAATGAGGGCACGGAACGCATCTTCCCGTACGACCTGTTGCCGCGAGTGATCACCGCGCGCGAGTGGGACCGCGTCGAACGCGGCCTGAAGCAGCGCATCACCGCGCTTAACCTTTTCCTCAAAGACATCTACAACGAAGGCCGCATCCTGAAGGACGGCATTGTGCCGCGCGAGATTGTTTACTCGTGCAAGCAGTTCCGCCGCCACATGATCGGCCTCAACGTGCCGCGCAATGTCTACATCGCGGTCGTGGGCACGGATCTCATCCGGCTTGAAAGCGGCGAGTTTGTCGTGCTCGAGGACAATCTGCGCGTGCCCTCGGGCGTCAGCTACATGCTGACGAACCGGCGCGTCATGAAGCGCACCTTTCCGCAGATGTTTAGCCGCTACAACGTGCGCCCGATCGAGCAGTACACGCAACTGCTGCTGGGCACACTGCGCTCGCTTGCGCCCGAGGGCCGGCCTGAGCCCAACATCGTCCTGCTCTCGCCCGGCGTCTTCAACTCCGCTTACTACGAGCACGCCTACCTTGCGCGACAGATGGGGATCGAGCTCGTTGAAGGCCGCGACCTCTCCACCCACGACAACGTCGTGTACATGCGCACCACCAGCGGCCTGCGTCAGGTGGACGTGATCTATCGCCGCGTCGACGACGACTTCATCGACCCGCTCAGCTTCCGGCCTGACAGCATGCTGGGCGTCGCCGGCCTGTTCAATGCCTATCGTGCCGGTAACGTCACGCTGGCCAACGCCTTCGGCACCGGCGTCGCGGACGACAAGGCCATCTACGCTTTTGTGCCATCCATCATCAAGTACTACCTCGACGAAGATCCCATCTTAAACAACGTCAAGACCTTCCTGATGAGCGAGGAAACCGAGCGGAATCACGTTCTGCAAAACCTCGACAAGATGGTGGTCAAAGCCGTGGGCGAGTCCGGCGGCTACGGCATGCTCATCGGCCCGCAGTCCACGGCCGCGCAGCGCGAAGACTTCGCGGGCAAGATCCAGGCCGACCCGCGCAACTACATCGCCCAGCCGACCATCACCTTCAGCCGCGCCCCCTGCCTGATTGGCGACGGCTTTGAAGCGCGCCACGTGGACCTGCGGCCCTATGTCCTCTACGGCTCCGACAAGGTTTCCATCGTGCCCGGCGGCCTGACTCGCGTTGCGCTCACGAAGGGCTCCCTCGTCGTCAACAGCTCGCAGGGCGGCGGCAGCAAAGACACATGGGTTTTGAGCGAGTGAGCTCATGGCGTTGACAGTTCTGAAGGGTTAGCATGGAGTTCGAGTGGGATGCGAGGAAAGCAAAGAGTAACGTTCGCGACCACGATGTCACCTTTGAAGAAGCCGAACGGGCCTTCCTGGATCCCGGCGGCGTCTATCTGGAGGACTTAGTCGACGAGTATGGCGAACAGCGCTATCACTTGATCGCAGCAGCGGAAAGCACGCTTCTTTTACTGATTGTGCATTGTTACAGGACATACGATGGCGAACGGTACACCCGCATCATCTCGGCCCGGCGAGCCACTCCCGGCGAGCGAAAACTTTATCGTAAGGCGAACCCTCGATCCGAATACACCGGCAACGCCGGAGATGATTGAGCATCTACAGCGTATTGCCGAGATGCCGGACAGCACGATCCGCACGGACCTCATTCCGGAGCTACCCCGTGAAGCCTGGAAACGTGCCATCAAAGATCCGTGGGCGCAACGCCTTCGGGAACAAGCTGAGTCGAGCAAGTCTTCCTGATCTGGACGCTATGATTCCTGTTCGATACAACGCGGTCACAGGCGAGAGGACTGAGTTTAATGACGGAGACTCTCCTCCACCCCTTAAGTTCCGCTGTCCTTGTTGTCACTGCCTGACTTTCTCGGAGAGCGCAGGCGATGCGATATGCCCCGTCTGCTTTTGGGAAGATGATGGACAAGACGACCCCCATGCTGACGAAGTCTGGGAAGGCCCAAATGGCAATCTCAGCTTCATTGAGGCTCGCATGAACTATCGCTCGTTTGGCGCATGCGAACGGGCGATGGTCAAGAACGTAAGACCCCCGACAGCATCTGAGGCGGCAAACTGATGCTATCCCGCGTCGCCGACAGCCTTTACTGGATGAGCCGCTACCTGGAGCGCGCCGAGCACACCACGCGCCTTCTCGACGTCAACTTAAACCTGATGCTGGATGAGTCCGCCAACAGTGCCGACCGCCGCTGGCTGCGCGTCCTGCAGGCGCTCGGCGCCGCCGGCGACACCCCGTGGCAGGGCGATGCCTTTTCGCTGACACACCGGCTCACCTTCGCTTCAGCGTCGCGCGCCAGCGTGCTTGGCTGCATCGTCGCCGCACGCGAAAACGCCCGCCACGTCCGTGAGCAGATTTCTACGGAGATGTGGCAGCGCCTCAACTCGCTTTATCTCCAGGTCACACGGCCGGAGATGCAATCCGACATGCACGCCGAAGCGCTGCTCAGCCCGAACGAGGCGCCCACCGAGTTCCTTGCGCAGGTCATGGAAGCTGTCCACCAGTTCCAGGGCGTCACCGACTCCACCATGAGCCACGGCGAGGGCTGGCAGTTTATTCAGGTCGGCCGCTATATGGAGCGCGCTTCCGCCACCGCCATGCTGCTGGAGGCATATCAGGACGAGCTTTGGCGGCAACATGAGCACGGCCGCGACGGCAACGAATTCCTGGAATGGATGGGTCTCTTGCGTTCGGCCACCGCTTTCGAGGCTTACTGCAAGGTTTACACCGCCGACCTCACGCCCGCGTGGATCCTCGAGTTTCTCCTGCTCGACGCGGAGTTTCCGCACTCGCTCCGCTTCTCCATCGAAGCCATGGAGCACGCGCTCCGTGCCATCGAGACCATCAGCGGCGGAGGTCCGCGCTCCGAAAAACTCAGCCGCCTTTCGGGGCGCCTGCGCGCCACGCTGAGCTACTCCTCGGTCGAAGAGATTCTGGACACGGGTGTCGTCGAGTACCTTCACGGCATTCAGCGACAGTGCGCCGGAATCCATCGCGCCATCTACGAGCTCTACGTCGACTACTCCGTCCAGGCTGCTCTCGCCGGGTAGGCTTCGCTCGTCCGTATACTTCTACCATCGCAGCGCATCAGCTGATTCGCTGGCTTGCCGACTCGCCGGAGCCCATGTACTACACCGTTCGCCACCTGACAAAATTCGTGTACTCGAACGAGATCAGCGAATCCATCATGGAAACGCGCATGCACCCCCGTTCCGACGAATACCAGCGCTGCCTCGCCTTTCAGCTTTCCGTCTCGCCGCGCTGCCGCGTCTTCAGTTACCGCGACCACCTCAGCAATCACGTGCACCACTTCGACATTCCCGGCCCGCACGAGCAACTCGTGATCGTGGCGGAAAGCCTGGTCGAAATGGAAGAAACCCTTCCCATCCCGTCGTTCCTGGCGCCTGACGCCTGGGCCGAGCTCGACAGCATGGTGCGCGACGGCGACTACTGGGAGTTCCTGTTTCCCAGCGAGTTCACCGAACCCACGCCGCGCCTGCTCGCGCTTGCCGACGAGCTCGAAGTACGCCGCCGCGACGATCCGCTCATGCTGTTGCATGAACTGAACGAGCGCCTCTACCGCTGGTTCGATTACGTGCCGCGGTCCACCTCCGCCGACTCGCCCATCGACATCGCCATCGAGCAGCGCACTGGCGTGTGCCAGGACTTCGCGCACATCATGCTCGCGCTCGTGCGCACACGCCTCAAGATTCCCTGCCGCTACGTTTCCGGCTATCTGCACCACAACACAAGCAACACAGACCGCAGCGTGTCCACTGCGACGCACGCCTGGATCGAAGCGCTCATCCCGCAGCTCGGCTGGATCGGATTTGATCCCACCAATCACCTCATCGCCCACGACCGCCACATCCGCACCGCCATCGGCCGCGACTACTCTGACGTTCCGCCCACCCACGGCATCTTTCGCGGCCGCGCCGCCACGGACCTCAGCGTCGCCGTCCGCGTACAGCCCAGCGAAGGCAGCCCGCTGCCCGACCAGGAGCTCCCTGTGCCCGAAGACTGGTCCAAGCTCGTCGAAAAAGCACAGCTGCCGCCCGCACCACCACCAGCGGCGGCAAGCCTCGCCAAGTACATGCAGCAGATGCAACAGGCCCAGCAGTAAACCGGGTTTCGCTGGTGTTAGGTGAAAAAGGGAAGGCGGCGCTATGCGCCGCCCTGACTGGAGCTGGGCTTTCCTACAGGTTCAGCCCTTTGAATACACGCTCCGGTATGCGACGGATCACAAACATGATTGGTGCCCAGATGCCCGGCGTGTACAGCACGTCTTTCCGCTTCTCCACCGCCGCCGTGATCTGCTCGGCGACTTTGTTTGGATCGGCGAACTTCTCACTGCCCTTCATACCGACGGTCATGCTGGTCTTCACCGGCCCCGGCTTGACGGTCAGCACCGTCACACCCTCGCGGTCAATCCGGTTGCGCAAGCCCGCCAGGAACGCGGTCAAGCCGGCCTTCGAAGACCCATACACATAGTTCGACTTGCGCCCGCGCTCACCCGCCACGCTGCTGAGCACCGCCAGCGTGCCGCGACCCTGCTTCACGCAGAAATTCGCCAGCCATGTCAGCAGGCTTACCGGTACGGTGAAGTTCGTGTGCAGGATGTGCAGGGCGTGGTTGACATCCTGCTCAGCCGCCGGCTGCTCGCCCAGAATGCCCACCGCCAGGTACGCCACATCCAGCCCGCCCAGTGACGTGATCGCCTTGGCCAGCAACTCCGGATGCCCGTCCACATCGTCC
>CAXUEG010000106.1:0-8790 GCA_964249935.1 uncultured Terriglobus sp. | reverse complement strand
TCGTAGGGGATGCTGGTGGCCCACAGCGTTCGTGTTCCAGTTAGGGTCGTCGAACCCCAGAGCGCTGTTGTGCCGGTTGCGTCCACGTTGCAGCCCCAGAGTGCCGTTGCGGCGTCAGGACTGCTTGAACCCCACAGGGCCGTGGACCCCCACAGCGCAGTGGAACCCCAGAGCGCGGTAAAGCCGGCCGGGTCGGCCGATCCCCACAAGGCCGTGGAACCCCACAGCGCCGTGCTGCCCGTAGGCGTGTCGAAAGCGTTTGCGCCGTAGACATTGGCGGACCCCCACAACGCGGTGGAACCCCACAACGCGGTCTGGTCCGTCACCAGCGAGATACTGCCATCGCTCGCACTCACGTTTGCGACCGGCGACATCGCGGTCCCGCTTGGCAGCCGACCGCTAAAGCTTTTTACCGCGGCAACCGCGGCCTGAATGTCCAGGTAACCTGCACCTTGGGTAAAGACGTCGTTGTGTGCGGTATACGTGACGCCGGAGATGGCGTCCGTCACCGTGCTGGTTTGGGGCAGGATACTGTGATTGGCACTCGCCATCACGAATGCCTTCACCTGGTCGGGTGTCATGGAAGAGGACGCGTTCAGCAGCAGAGCGACTGCGCCGCTGACCACGCCAGTAGCCATGCTGGTTCCGCTCAAGGGCATGTAGTTCTTTGACTTAGTCGCCGATCCATTGACCTGGTAGAACGACATCGGCGTGTAGAACTGCGGGTTGCTGGTCTGCAGGTTCGGTGAACCGGCCATGACGCTGGTGACCAGGTTTCCCGGCGCAACCACGTCAGGCTTTGCGACCCAGTCCATGAACGACGGTCCCTTTGAGCTGTAGCTCGCCATGGCGTCATCCGCGTTGGTCGCCGTACCCATGGTGCGTACTGCACCTACAGTAAGCACGAACGGATCATTGCCTGGCGCTTCGACCGTTCCGTAACCCTCGGTGTTCAACGCAAGGTTCCGGCCGTTGTTGCCCGCAGCCACCACGACAACGATGCCTGCCTTCCACGCCTTCTCCACCTCAAGGCAGACAGGGTCTTCTGTGTAGGACTCGAAGATAGGCCGCCCGAGTGAAAGATTGATCACGCGAATGTTGTAAGTGGATTTCAGCGAGATAGCTTTCTCGATCGCGGTAATTACGGAGGAGTCACTGCCAGCGCCATTCTCATCGAGCACACGCAGATTGATCAGCTGCGCATTTGGCGCAACACCAAGGAAGGCGCGGTAGTCGTTGTTCGAGAGTGAATTCGCACCACTGCCCGCGATCAAGCCCGCAACGTGTGTGCCATGACCGTACGCATCCGTGACGATGTTTGTCTCGCCGGGCACAAAGCTCTGGTTGTACACGATGCGATTGCCAAAGTCCGGGCTGGGATTGATGCCGCTGTCGATCACAGCGACGCCAACGCCAGAGCCATAAATCCCCTGCGACCAGACCTGCAACGCGTTAATCGGCTCCAGGGTGTACTCCGCGCTGGTGCCGATCGGTGCGCCCACTCCAGGATCGGCGGCCGGAGCCGGTGCCGGCGGAACCCCCGGCGTTGCGGCGGTCTTCGCCGCAGGTTTGTCGAACCGCGCACCGATCGGGTGATCGACAGAGATATGTGCAACGCGCGGATCGCTTTCCAGTGTGTCCAGCGATGAGGACGGAACCGTCGCGGCGATACCCAGCTGGTGAATCCTGCCTCGAACTTCAGCCCCGATACTGGCAAGCCGGCCCTCAGCACCGGCATCGGGCGTGGCAATGTATTGAACGATGACCGCGATTTTTCCGGCAGTGCTGCGTGCCGTATCGAGGTCCCTGGCAAACTTGGGGTGAGGGCCCGCTGCGATCGCGGAGGCAGCAAGGGACAAAGTTGCGGAAGCGAAGAGAAGCGTACGGCAGACAGTTTTCATCGGTAACATCACAGCCTCATAGGTCAGAAGATGATTTCGGCGCATTGCACCCCTCCTGACCGTGGACGGGTGCCGCTTGTTGACCTGAAGTTATGCGCTACGCTGTGCAGAATAAATTCCTCTTTCAGCCCAGGCCTTTTAACTTCTTCGTGCGATGCAAGTGACTTATCTCCGGACATATGTGACGTAAAGAAAAGAGTAAGTAGTCCGTAGTAGTCCTGATGTTGGGTTACAGGCAAGATCATCAGAAGGCGGCACCACGCTTCTGTGCGGGCCTGTCATAAATATCCGAGGAATCAGCGGGTGTTGACCTGCAGGCGTTTCATACCGTCGCCGCGGCTTGCCATCCGCATGCCGGGATACCGAACCATTCTGAGCAGAGCATCACCAATTGGCGGCTGCCACTCTGAGCGCCGCGCGAGATCAGCTCTATCGGTCTGCCGGAAGCGGCCGATGAATGCTTCAGCCTGTTTACGTCCCCGGAGCTTGCCCGTCCTTGCGGGCTGTTTCCTCGTTCACGAACTTGGTTTTGGATGGGCCCGAAGGAGGTCCGATGCTATGCCTCGCTCCACAAGTACTGGACACTTCCGAGATGGCGTGACCGAGATTGCCTCGCGCTGTTCCGCACGAAAGCTCCGCGACTGCTTTGTCCTGTTAACCGGTCTCGCTCTCTTCGCGTTCTCGTCCGCCCGGAGCCAGATGATTCCCGGCACGACATCTGTCGGAGCGACGCGAGCGCCATTCACGGTGACGGTCACGCTTGCACAGGCAGGTACCGCGGAGCAGCCCGCGGTGCTTACGGGTGGTGTGGCCGGCCTGGAGTTTACGCTTTCGCCGAACAGCGGCCCCGGATACTGCAAAGAAGCCGCGTACGCGCAGGGCGCTCAATGCCAGGTGGACGTCGTCTTCTCTCCGCATTTCCCCGGTCTTCGGCGAGGTGCGGTCGTACTGCGCGACGCCAGCACCACAGAGGTGCTCGGCACCGCGCAGATCAGTGCGCTCGCCATCGGAGCTCTGCCCGTGTTGTACCCGGGGCTCACCTCGACCGTTGCCGGTCAGGAAGACTTTCTCTACCAGAGCCCCAGTGTCAGTGACGGCATCCCCGCCGTCTCAGCACCGGTTCAGCTGCCTAAAGGTATCGCGATCGACGCGTCCGGAAATCTCTACATTGCGGACTACCTGAACTACCGCATCCGCAAGGTAACAGCAAATGCTGCAGGTACCCTCGACGGCAACTCCCTCATCTCGACGGTTGCCGGTAACGGAAATCCTGGCTTCTCAGGCGACGGCGGCCCCGCGAACCAGGCCAGCATTGCATCGCCAACCGGCCTGGCGCTGGACGGGGCCGGCAACCTGTACTTCGCGGACACCAACAACGACGTGATCCGCAAGATCGACACCGCCGGCGTGATCACCACGGTGGCGGGCCAGTCGCGCACCGCGGGGTACACCGGCGACGGCGGTCCGGCGATCGCGGCTACGCTGGACCACCCGGAAGGTGTCGCCTTCGATCTCGCGGGCAACCTGCTCATCGCGGACACACACAACAACCGTATCCGGGTCGTTTCGCTTGGTGCGGTGACGCCCACCATCTCTACCCTTGCGACCGGCGCACTCGACCTGCCAAGTCAGATGGCGGTGCAGGGAGATGGAACGCTGCTCATCTCCAATACCGGGAGCAACCAGGTCCTCGCGTTCCGGAGCGGTTCGCTGTCCGTGCTGGCGGGATCGGGAGTCCGCGGTGACAACGGCGACGGCGGCGCTGCAACCGCGGCCCAGCTAAACCAGCCGGTCGGTATCGCTGTCGATCCGGCTGGCAACATCTACATTGCGGACCAGGGCAACAACCGCCTTCGCGTGGTCGATGCCGCATCTCAGAAGATCTCCACCGTAGCCGGCACCGGCAGCGAAAGCTTTGCCGGGGACTGTTCCGCCGACGCGAGCGCGCCACCAAACCTGTGCGGACCCCAGACCGGCGCCAGCTTCAACGGTCCCTGGAGCGTTCAGTTTTCACCGCTGGGCGAACTGTATCTCAGCGATCCGTTCCATAACCGGGTACGCCGGTTCAGCGGCAACAACGTGCTCGCGCGGTATGCCACTATCCGCAACCTGAAGACTTCTCCGCCGCAGACTGTCACGCTGCGCAACCTGGGCAACGCGCCGCTCAGGCTCACAACGCCTACCTGCAGTCAGACGAAGCTGGACGCCGCGCCTCCGGCCTGTGCCTTTCCGGCCGCCGCGGTGACCACGCTTGCCTCGCTGGACAGCTTGCCCATCGCACTGGACTACACGCCTGACGTCCCTGGACCCTTTCCGTACAACGGCACCGGCAGCGTGCAGTTCAACGTCGCAAGCACCACCCCTGTGCAAACCCCGCCTGTGATCAACGTGCAGGCGCAGGTGCTGGATGTGAACCCGACGACTGTCACGCTGACACCCGCGAGCAATCCCGGCGTCGCCAACGCACCCATCCATTTCATCGCCACGGTGAGCAACAACAACGCGGGTGCCTTCACCGGCTCGGTCACCTTCACGGCCGACAGTGCCGTTGTCTGTTCGTCCGTATCGCTCGCCGGCGTGACCGCTCCATGCGACATCACCTTCACCAGCATCGGTCACCACACGGTCGTGGCGGAGTACTCCGGCGACGCGCAGGATGCAGATTCGCAGTCCGTCCCGCTCGATGAAATCATCAAGCTTTCGCTCGATCCAAGTTCCGGGCTCATCGCCTCGCCCAGCCCGCAAACCGTCACAGAACAGGTGACGCTCACGTTCCACGCCGTTGCTCCGAGCGGGGGCGCGACACCTACTGGCACCGTCAGTTTCGGCGACGGCGCGACTGTGCTGGGGGCGGTTCCTCTGTCCGGCGGCATCGCGACTTACTCCACTGCTTCCCTCGCCGTAGGGTCGCATGTCCTCTCCGCCAGTTACGCAGGCGATAACACCTACATGCCTTATCAAGCAGGCAGCACGGAGACAATCCAGAAAGCTTCCACTTCCACGGTCCTCGGCAGCAACAGCGCCGCCGTACTTTCCGGCGGGACTGTCATGCTCACGGCAACCGTCTCGCCCACGATCACCACACCACTGTCTGGAACGGTTGCCTTTCAGGACGGCCAGACCATGCTCGCAAGCAGTGTCCCCCTGAACAGTTCGAATCAGGCTGTGTTCAGCACAACATCGCTTGCGAGCGGCGCGCATCAGATCCGCGCGGTCTACAGCGGCGACACCGAGAGCGATGCCAGCACCAGCGCATCCCTTACCGAAACTATCAATCTGATCGGGACGCTCACTACTCTTACGGCTTCGGCGAACCCGTTGAACGCCGGTGCGGTGCTGCACCTGACTGCACAGGTCGTGATCGATCCCGGCCTCACTCCAAATGGTCCTGTCTCCGGCAGCATCACCTTTACCGAGGGTGGTGCGGCACTGGCAACGGTTCCGCTGGATGCAAATGCATCCGCCTCGCTCGACTTGAACGCGCTTCCGGTGGGAACACACGCCCTGGTCGCCTCGTACCACGGCAACAGCAATTACGCGCAGAGCAGTGGCACGGTCACCGAAGCGGTTCAGCATACCGATACCAGTGTCGCGGGCGCATCGCAAACTCCGGTCGCGCTTGCTGGCACTCCAGTAACGCTCTCTGCCACAGTGACCAGCAGTACCGGCATTCCAACGGGCACCATATCCTTTCAGGACGGGACGGTCGCTCTCGGAACCGCGCCGCTCGACGCACAAGGACGTGCCAGCTACACCACCACCCGCCTGCTTGCGGGCACGCATAACCTTACTGTTGCCTATCAGGGCGACGCAAACTACAACCCGTCGACCTCCGCGCCCTTCTCGCAACAGATCAACAAGGCGAACCCGCAGCTTACACTCGCTGGCCCTTCCAATCCGGTGAATGTAACCACGCTGGCCACCTTCACTGCAAACCTGTCGACGCCGGGCGTTCCGCCCACGGGCACGCTCACGCTGTATGACGGCCCCACGGCGATTGCGACGCAACAGGTCGGCAATGCCGGCAACTTTATCTTGAGCAGCAGTGCGCTCAGCGTGGGCCAGCACAGTATCACGATCGCCTACGGCGGTGATGCCAACACGGCAGCCACCACTTCAGCCGCGGTGAACACGGCGGTACAACAGGCGCCTAGCACCACCAACCTTGTCTCAAGCGCGAATCCGGCGATCCTGGGAGCACCGCTCACCCTGACCGCGAGCGTGACCAGCGTAACGGGCAGCCTGACCGGGAGTGTGCAGTTCCTGGATGGCACACAGGTGCTCAGCTCCGTCCCGTTGAACAACGGAGTCGCGACTCTCAGCCAAAGCAGCCTGTCCTTCGGCATGCACCCGCTTTCGGCGGTTTACGTGGTGGACGCGAACCACGCTTCGGCGACCTCGCAAGCCGTCCGCCAATCCATCATTTACCAGGCGCGCCTCGGCGGGACCGCTGCACCCAACCCTGCGTACACCGGCCAGGATGCGGTGCTGACCGCGACCGTCGCCGCAATCGACGGTCTGGTGCCCACCGGAACTGTCACCTTTCAGGATGGAGCCACTACTCTCGGTAGGGCGGTGCTGGATGCGGGCGGAACGGCGACATTTCACGTTTCGACGCTAAGCGTTGGCTCGCACGCAATCGTTGCCTCCTACACTGGCGACGCTCATTACTCAGCAGGCAACACCGGTACCAACCTGGTCATTCAGAGTTCCTTGACGCAGACCACGGTGCGGGTCGATGCGAACCCGGCCACTTACGGCTCTACCCTGACCTTGTCGGCGGCCGTCACCAGCACGGGTGGCGCGGCGACCGGAACGGTCCGGTTCACGGAAGCCGGTACGGTGATCGGCACAGGGATGCTGGACAGCAACGGCAATGCTTCGTTCCGCACCGCAACTCTAGCACCCGGGCCGCACACCGTGGTCGCCCAGTATGCAGGAGACGGCCGTGCCAGCGCATCGGCCTCCTCGTCCCTCGCGTTCCTGGTCAAGCAGCGTACGACACTGGCGCTCTCCTCTGACAACAACCCGGCGCTGTCGCTGGACGGCATCGTGCTGCGTGCCACGCTGGGGTATAACCACACGTTCTCGGCCGCGGGATCTGTCACCTTCGCAGAAGCCGGCGCGATTTTCGGCAAAGCATCAGTCGATGGCAGCGGTGTGGCAACGCTGACGATTCCAGCGCTCCCGGTCGGAACGCATAGCATCACGGCAACCTACAGTGGTGACGACGGCGATTACGGCGCGGACGCCTCACCCCTGGCCCAGCTCGTAACCACTCGTTCGACCTTCACAAAGCTGAGCTCGATCGCCTCCAACAGCAAAGATTTGCAGCAGATCACGTATGTGGCGTTCGTTGAGTCGCCAGCACTCTCACAGGTCGCCGGGCCGACGGGCACTGTCTCGTTCTATCGCGGCACCTCACTGGTCACCACTGCACCCGTGGATGCGAACGGCGTCGCCAATGTCACGTTGGAGCTGCAGGTCAACACCTCGGCAACGCTGACGGCTGCGTACAGTGGCGACGCAAACTACGCTACGTCCACCTCGGAGCCTTCCACCGCCTCGCCGGGTCCGGCGACACAGTTCGTGCTCAGCGTGAGCAACACCGCCATCCAACTCCAGAGCGGACAACGGCAGACCGTTACCGTGACCGTGGCATCGATCGAAGGCTTCAACGATAACCTGCGCTTCGGTTGTGTTGGACTTCCCTACGCAGCAACCTGCACCTTCAGCAAACCAGGCATGCAGCTCGCCGCCGGCGGCAGCGCCAGCATCGACCTGGTAATCGACACAGGAGACCCGCTGGGCGCCGGTTCCAACGCTGCAAACGCCCGGCCTGAAGGTGTAAGCAGGTGGCAGGCAATGCTCTGCTGCCTTCCGGTGGGTGGTTTGCTGCTGTGTGGCAGGCGCGGCAAGCGCGGACTCAGAGCAGTGCTTGTGCTGGTCGCCACAGGTGCGGCACTTGCAGGCGTCGGCTGCGGCGGTCTGCACATCAACGGCACGCCGACGGGTAATTACACGTTCCAGGTCACCGCCATCGGCCAGGGAACGGGCGCACAGCAGGCCGTCACCGTGACGCTGGCGGTGGGGCAATGAAGGCGCGGGTGTCTCACGGAACGTGTGGGTTGCGGCGAACTACACCAGCTCCCCGGAAGCCCTGGTTTCACGCGCGGCTTCCGGTGGTGCTCTGGCTGATATACCTGATCAGCGGGCATCGCCTGTGCTCGCAGGCTTTCCCCACGGCAACCGGACCTGGAGCCAACATCACGCTTGGCGGTGGGTTCGCCCTCTACCAGGAGGATTACGGCAGGCAGTATCTCGGGGGCGTGTCCTTCTACACGGACATCCATCCATACTGGCGGTACGGCGCCGAGGCGGAAGCGCGCTGGCTCCGCCTGAACCAATCAGAGGACGTTACGGAGTCCTCTTACATGGTGGGTCCGCGGATCATCGTCAGCCCGCACGACCGCGCCTTTGAGCCTTACGTAAAGCTGCTGGTAGGCGCCGGTCGCATCTCGCTGCCCTTCCATTATGCGCAGGGTGGGTTTCTCGCCTACGCGCCTGGAGGAGGTATCGACTATTCCCTGAGCAAGACAGTTAAGGTCCGCGTCATCGACTTCGAGTATCAACGCTGGCCTGATTTCCCCTACGGCCCACTTCGTCCGTATGGAGTCAGCTGCGGCATCAGCGTGCGTCTGAATCCAATGCGCCTCATCCCTGCCGGCCGCAGGTGACTGCTACGATCGCCCGGCAGGTGTATCGTCCAGCTGCACGATACGACTGATTTATGAACAGAACTGTCGGAAACATAGGCGAACACGCACAAACGCAAGAGCATCTATTGGTTTCGCTTCGGTACGGCAGATGTCAGCGCATCGAGCTCTCC
>CAXUEG010000105.1:1198-8858 GCA_964249935.1 uncultured Terriglobus sp. | reverse complement strand
GATCCACGTGGTGCAGGGCGAACGCGAACTGGCGAAGGACTGCCGCTCGCTGGCGCGATTCGACCTGAAAGGTATTCCGCCCATGACGGCCGGCATGCCGCGTATCGAGGTTCGGTTCCTCATCGACGCCAATGGCATTCTGCAGGTGAGCGCACGCGAGCAGCGCAGCGGCACCGCGTCGCAGGTGGAGGTCAAGCCCAGCTACGGCCTGACGGACGAACAGGTCGAGACGATGATCCTGGACAGCTTCGACAACGCAGAAGCCGACCTGAGTGAGCGGCAGGTGATTGAGGCGAAGAACGAAGCGCAAACAATTCTGGAAGCGGTCGAGAAGGGCGAGAAGCACCCGGCGTGGCAGCAGCTCAGCTCCAACGAGATCGAGCAGATCAAGTCAGCGGTGCTGGAGCTGGAAGCGAGCGTGAAGGGCGGCGACTACAAGATCATTCGCCGCGGCATCGACACGCTGGACAAGCACACACGGCGGTTCGCGGAATTGATGATGGATTCGGCCGTGTCGTCCGCGTTGACGGGTCAAACCATGAACGCCGCGGGTGAGTCGCTGGGCGAAGGTCCGAGTGCGCCGCATCCCTTCGCGCCCGCTGATATCGATACTTCTAAGTTGCCTGATGCGGGGAATCAGCACTCTGATCAGGACAAACCTTCGGACGAGCCGCGGAACAAGTAGCCGTTCCGCGTCATGTCGGATGTTGACGCGACCGCATTGTTTTTACGCGGAGCCCACCGCCATCACATGATTCGTATGCCGCGAGGGAACACAGCGGCATGGAGATGATGCGATGGAAAAGATTGAAAGCGTACAGCAGCTGTTGACGACCGCGATGACCTATGTGCTGGACATGGAAGAGAAGTTTGCACAAGCCGCGCCCAAGTGGGCCGACGCAGCGACAAATCCCGAGCTGAAGGAGCTATTCAGCAAGACGTCGACGAAGAGCAAGGAATACGCCAGCCGCGTGGAGCAAACCTTTGGCAAGCTTGGCCAACAGGTGCAGCGCAACCAGAACCACGTGGTTGAGGCGATGCTTCACGAAGCCGAAGGCATGATCCAGAACACCGATGCTGGCCCCATCCGCGATGCGGCCCTGATTGTCGCAGCGAACCAGCAGCAGCTTTTCCGTGTGGCCTCGTACGGGTCGCTGGAAAGCTATGCCAAGGTGATTGGTAAGACCGACGCGATCGGTGATGTGCAGCAGTCGCTGGAGGACAGCAAGCAGGGTGACAAGAAGTTTACGGAGCTTGCGGAAAGCAAGATCAACCAGCAGGCCGCGGAAGCCGGCAAGGAACTCGCACACGCGTAAGTTCCTCTAGGTTCGGAAAGTAAAAGGCGAGCCGGAGTTCGGCTCGCCTTTCTTTTTCTCACTCTGATACATGAGTCATTGCCCCTTGTAGTCGACGAACAGGTCAGGGTAGGTCGCCTTGATCGCCTTGATCTTCGGGACGTCGCAGACCTGGATGTACGGATTGTCCGGGTTGTGCAAAGCATAATCCTGGTGGTAATCCTCCGCGCGATAGAACCCCTTGAGCGGCGCTACTTCTGTGACGATCGGCTTTCCGAAGAAATGCGCGGCATTCAGCTGCGCAATGTAACTCTGCGCCAGCTGCTGCTGCGCCGGGGTAGAGAAGAAAATCGCCGACCGATAGCTGGTGCCCTCGTCCGGTCCCTGCCGGTTCAGCTCAGTGGGGTCGTGCGCGACCGAGAAGAAGATGCGCAGCAGCCCGCCGTAGGTGATGATCGAGGGGTCAAAGGTGACCTGCACGGACTCCGCGTGGCCGGTGGTCTCCGTCGTGACCTGGTCATAGGTCGCAGTCCCTGCCGAGCCACCCGCGTAGCCGACAACCGTGTTCGTCACACCCTTGACTCGTTCGAACACTGACTGCGTGCCCCAAAAGCAGCCGCCCGCAAACACGGCGGTCTGGAGTGGGCCTTTCTCAAGCCTGGAATCGTGCTGTGGCAAAGGGAACTTGCGAACGACAGCCGAAGAGGACGTTGCACCCGCGACCGGCGCGGCATGGCAACCGCTGATCGGCAAAAGCACGGCGCAGGTGAGCAGGGCGGAGCGAATGGCGTTCATAGTCGTTGGACTCGTTCTCGCGGCCTCTGGCTGCATCGCACGAACCGCCAGCAGGCCAGTTCGGGCGTGGATGTTCGTGTAACGGAAACGCTGGATGGCAGCCTCTTCAGCCGCGATCGCGGAGGTACTCCCCGCTTTTGCCGCCACTCTTGCTGAGCAGCACGATCTCGCGAATGCGGATGCCTTTGTCCAGTGCCTTGGTCATGTCGTAGACGGTCAGCGCCGCGACGCTGGCCGCGGTCATCGCCTCCATCTCCACACCGGTGCCGGCCACGGTCGCCGCGGTGGCGCGGATGCGGACGCCACCGCCGGTGCCGAGCAGCGCGGCCGGATGCACGATCGTGGCCTCCACGTCGATAAAGCTGAGCGGCAGCGGGTGGCACATGGGGATCAGCTCCGCCGTCTTCTTCGCAGCCATGATGCCGGCAAAGCGCGCGACCTCCAGCGGATTGCCTTTCGGGTTCTGCGGCAATGCGGCGAGCACGTCTGCGCTCAATTCGACGAAGGCTTCGGCGACCGCCTCGCGGCGCGTTGCGGACTTCCCGCTCACGTCCACCATGTGCGCTTCGCCCGCGGCGTCGTAATGACTCAGGCCGTTCGCCGGACCGCTCGCTCCGGCAGATTTCTTGCTCACAGATCCTCCCCTTTCATCATGCGCATGCCGGCAAGCAGCAGAGCCACATCCGCGACAACCCACGGCCAACGCGACCCGGAAAAGCGATGGCTCTCAATGCGGCCCCGCGAGAGCAAGAACGCGCCAAGGATTGCCAGCGCGGGCGCGAACACCGCAAAGGCGACCAGCACGCGTCCGAAAGAAGAGCGCCGCACGCTGCCATGCTCGGCCTGCGTTCGCGCCTGTTCTTCTTTCCCGTTGTCACCGTTCTCCGCCATGGTGCTCACAGCCTACCGCAGCTCGCACACCAGGCTGCGGTGAACGTGGCTGGTCCCACTGGACAGACACTGGCCTGCCGGCGTTCCGACAGTATGACAAACATCATCCGACGCCGCTGATACATCGCAGGGCACGTTCACCGCGGCGGATTCTATGCTCATCACGAATCGGAGGTACAGAGGGAGCGATGACAAACTTCAGTGGAAAGCAGGAGAGGATGTACAGCCTGACTCGCGTTCGGGGCCGCAGCATCGGCGGCATGATTTTCGCCACCTTCGGCGCACTGTGGCTTGCGCTTAGCGCTTACGCCTTCGGTCACCTGACAGGCGCGGTCAAAGTCGCTCTTGCAACAATGACACTCGCCTTGCTCAGCGTCGCGGCCAGGCTGTTACGCGCCGTGCCGAAGTATCAGAGCCACGATCCGCAGCAGGCACGGGATGGGCGCCGGTTCGGCTGGGTAAACGCCGGGCAGGGCGTTGCGATCTTCGTTGCCATCCAGATCGCAAACAACCTGCACCACCCGGACGCGAGCTTTCCGGCAGTCGCGTTCATCGTCGGCCTTCACTTCTTTGTGCTGCCTCGATCCATGCGGCACCGCAGCACGCTGGTCACTGGCACGGTCATGACCGCCAGCGCCTTGCTCTGCCCGCTGCTGTTCCGCGGCGACACCATGGTCGGCTCGGTGACGCTCTGCGCCGGCACAACGCTTTGGTGCAGCGCCGCATGGGCCCTTGCGACGGCGGCGACGCGGTACCGTGCGACGCGCAAGACACTAAGCATGACGCTTTCCGAGGCGTAGCCTGGCACGCTGCGCTACCCTGTGTCCGCGCGCATGCCACAGCCTTGCGGCGCGCCGAGGTGAAACCATGCCGGAACGCACCACCGTAATTCACACGCTTCGCTATCACGACGCCGACGCCGCGATTCGCTGGCTCGAAGAGGCGCTCGGGTTCACGCAACATGCCGTGTACCGCGATCCGAAGGAAGGCCATGTGGTGCACGCGGAACTCCTGCATCGCCGCCGTGACGGCGGCATCGGCATGGTCATGCTCGGCAGCACTCGGAACGAATCAGAAATGGCCACGCACTACCGACAACCGAACGAGCTTGGTGCCGTTACGTCCAGCGCATACCTGATTGTGGATGACTGCGATCCGGTGTACGCCGCCTCAAAACATACCGGTGCCGAAATGCTGATGGACCTGCGCACGATGGACTACGGCGGCAAGGCGTTTGCCGTGCGCGACCCTGAGGGCCACATCTGGTCCGTAGGCGAGTACGATCCGTTTGCTTCGATGCAGAGCTAGCCGCGGTACGGGTGTTTCGCAGTACGCAGGCCGTGTTTACCTGTGGTGAACTCAAGCGCCAGTTGCAGGTGAAACTCGGCCAGTGCGGCGTTGCGATGATGGCGGTAGCGCTCCGTCAGCGGCGACTTCTTGCCGAGCACGCGCGCGGCTGCGGATTCCAGCGTGAGCCAGTCGTGCCAGGCGCCGCCGGACTCCTGGAGATACTCGAACCGCTGCGCAAGCTTCTTCGCCTCCGGTGACTTTTCAGGCAAACTTTCGGCCATATAGCGGCACTGCTTGGCGATTTTACGCAGATCGTGCAGGGTTTTCTCATCCAGATGCTGCAGCCGTTGCAAGGCATGCGCGCGGTCGGGATGCTGGTCCACATGCAGCACGACGCGGGCGCGTGCCGCGAACCAGTTCTGGATCTGCTCGCTCAATTCCAGAGCGCTGAAGGTTTGCGGGCGTCCGCCGCGCGGGCCCGTAATGACGCCCTGCAGCGCGTGCATGGCTACGGCCAACTCTTCGCTTTCCGCCTTCAGCGTTCCGGTCAGCTCTGCGGTTTCGCGGCTGCGCTTCTTGTGGAGCTTTTTGAGCAGCTTATGTGCTTCCTTGCGCACCTCATCGCCGGGCGAGCCGTTATGGACGGCGGCGCTGTCCGGCATGTCCGCCTCGACCATGTCAATCTGCACATCCATGTCGCGCACAATGGCGGCAGCACGGCGCACGCGGCGCAAAAGCCGTTGCACCTCAGCCGCCTGCTCTGTGTGCTCGGGCATGCCAGGCAACAGGCTGACGAGCACCAGCTGCGCTTCCATGCGGCGCGTGCTGGTGCGCAGCCGGTGCACGGGGCTCTTGTCTGCGCTGGTCTGCGCGACGAGCATGGCGCTGTTCAACGTTTGCATCTGGCTGTCGAGCAGACTGCTCGCCACAATGTGCCGGGCTGAACTCACACAGGTATAGATGCACATGCGCCATCGTGGTCTCTTCGCCACGCCGGATCACTTCAACGCCGCACTGCTTGCGATCGAACACACCGGGTGACAAGTGTCACACCGCAGCGATGAAACATGTCCTGTGCGCCCGGTGACATGGCGCTTACTCTGACTGTGTTGGATGACCGTTGCCTTTCGACGCGAACCGACCGGAGAAGGATCCCATGTCGACCAGCACGCTTTCCATGCCCGCTACCGAAACCACCCGCGCCACCTCAGTCCACAGTACGGCCCCCGCGCAGTTAATCGATGTCACGCACCGCTACGGCTCGGGCGCAACGGCGCACACGGCGCTTGATCACTTTTCGCTGACCGTGCAGCCCGGCGAGGTATTGGCTCTGCTTGGTCCCAATGGCGCCGGCAAAACCACGGCAATCAAACTGCTGCTGGGCCTCTTGCGGCCAACGGAGGGCACCGCGACCGTGTTTGGCGGCAGCCCGCTTCAGGTACGCACGCGTGAGCGCATTGGTGCCATGCTGCAGGTGAGCCGCGTTCCGGAAACGCTGGCCGTGCAGGAGTACCTGGACCTGTTCCGCAGCTACTACCCTCATCCCCTCGCGCAGGCCGAGGTCATCCGCATCGCCGGTCTGCAGGAGATCGCAAAGAAGCAGTTCAAAGAGTTGAGCGGCGGCCAAAAACAGCGGCTGCTGTTCGCCCTGGCCATCTGCGGCGATCCCGACCTGGTCTTTCTGGACGAGCCTACCCTCGGTATGGACATCGAAACCCGCCACGCCTTGTGGGCACAGGTGCGCGCCTTGAGTGAGCGTGGAAAATCCGTGCTGCTGACCACGCACTACCTTGAGGAGGCCGACACGCTGGCCCACCGCATCGCGGTGATCGCGCGCGGCCGCGTGATCGCGGAAGGCACACCGGTTGAGATCAAGGCAGAGGTAAGCGGCCGCAAGATACGTTGCGTGACCAGTGTTCCGGAACAGCAGTTGCGTGCACTGCCCGGCGTGGTCGAGGTGGAGTACATCGGCTCGGCGGTGACGCTCACGGTGAAGCAGGCTGAACCCGTGCTGCGCGCTCTGCTGCCGATGGATGCGTCATTGCACTCGCTCGAGGTCACCAGCCCGAACCTGGAAGATGCTTTCCTTGCACTCACGCAGGACAAGTAGCTCAACACCAAAGCATTCGAACCAGCCAAGAACCACGAATGAAGCACAGGAGCAACGACCATGAGCACCGCGACTCTTCCCGCACGCGCACCGCAGCTGCCGCTCTACTTGAAAGAAACCAGGTACGAGTTCCTGCGCCTTTTGCGCGCCCGCGCCTTCTCCGTGGCGACCATTGGTTTCCCGGTCATGTTTTATCTGCTGTTCGGCGTGGTGGTCGGCAATAGCACACCGGAAGGCCACTGGCGCGCCAAGTACCTGCTGGGTACGTACTGCATCTTTGGTCTGGTGGGCTGCTGCCTGTTCAGCATCTGCGTGACGCTGGCCAACGAGCGCGCGCTAGGCTGGCTGGAGCTGAAGCAGGCCAGCCCCATGCCCGCATCCGCATACCTGCTGGCCAAACTGCTGACCGCAGCCGCATTCGGCGCAATTATTCTTGCGATCCTGACCACGATCGGTATCCAGTTCGGGCATGCAGAAGTACCGGCGAACCAGTTGCGTCACTTGGTCGAGGTGGTACTCGCCGGAACGCTGCCCTTTGCGTCGCTGGGTTTGCTGCTCAGCATGGTGGTGCCGCCCAGCGCTGCCGCGGGCGTGGTGAACCTGATCTATCTGCCGATGAGCTTCCTCTCCGGTCTGTGGATTCCGCTGGATGGCCTGCCGAGCTGGATCAGCAGCATTGCCCCGGCGCTACCCACATGGCACATGGGCCAGCTGGCGCTCTGGGCGCTGGGCTATGGATCGAAATGGCAGCCTTGGCAGCACGTGGTCTGGCTCGCCTGCTTCACCGTGGTTGCACTGTTGCTGACTGTGGTGCTGTTCCGTCGAAACGCCGCCAAGGCGTAAGCCGCAGAACCTTTCTGTGTACCCCACCTCTGCGCGTGATGGCTCGCTTGAGGTGGGGTTTTCGTTTGGGATTTGAGGAATTTGGATGTCCTCCACAGTGTGAGGATGGAGCGTTTTGCACGGTTGCACCGTGCACGGTGCAAGGTGACAGAGGGGATGAGGTGCGCTAGCATGTAACTCCGAAAGGCGAAGAAAAGGCGAACTTAATGCCCGCACTCAGCGCTGCTTTACTCAAGCTCCAGATCGAAGCCCAGCTCGCCCACCGTATTCCCGCCGCGCTTTCGCCACTGGCGCGGCAGGAGGCCGAGCGCCAGCCGCTCCACGACCCGCGGCTGACCGAGCTGCTGGGCGGCGGCGTACCGGCCGGTGCGATCACAGAAATTCACGGGGAGGCCTGCTCCGGCCGCACCTCAGTCGCGCTGTCGCTGGCTGCGGC
>CAXUEG010000105.1:0-1188 GCA_964249935.1 uncultured Terriglobus sp. | reverse complement strand
TGGACGTGAGCGACGATCTGGACCCCGAGACGGCAGCGCTGTGCGGCGTGGACTTGGAGCGGCTGCTCTGGGTTCGCTGCGGTCAGCCTGCAGTACAAGCTGCAAAAGCTTCTGCAACGCCTCAGATGGCCAACACTCAAGGTACGGTGACTCCTGTCCGGACTGCAGCTTCGGCTTTTGCGGAGCCGGGTGCTGGCGCCAAGGTAGAACCTAATCTGGTCGCCGCAAACCACACGCCCCGGCCTGTCGGCAACGGTGGCTGCGGCAGCCCGCACCCGCGCGGTGAAGGCCGCGGCATGGCCGAGGCAATCAACACCCTGCTGCAACAGCAGCCGCGCTCCGCCGCGATTCCGGACCGGCGCGCAAAAAAGAAGATCGGCACGCCCGGCATGCCGAACCGCGACGTTGCACTCGTGACGAAACCGGTCACGCAACTGGTCACACCGCCGAAAAGCGTGAGCCACCACGTCGCGATGGTGCTGGGCAAGGCCGCGCAATTTCCCAACGGGCTTTCTCCGAAAACAACAGCGAGCAACATCGTTCCGCCGGAAGAGATCGTGCCCACGCACGGCAGCCTCTTCGGCCGGCAGGTGGAGCGCAAGGTGAGCTGCGGCTCCAACCGCCTGCCGCTGACGGACGGCGGGCAGCAAGAACTCAACCGGCTGCCCTTGCAAGCCGCTTCTCCGCAGCGTCCGCCGATGCCGTTCCCGAATGCCTCACCCTACCGCGAAGAGCAGGTGCCGACCGACCGGCAGCCTGCGCGTCGCCCGCAGAACGCTCCAAAAGAGCAGCCGCGAGCCGCTTTGCGCGGGCTCGACGCGCCTGCTGTGGCATCCAGCACAAGCAGTGAAGAGAACCTATGGGCACCGCTCGACCAGGCGCTGCGCAGCGTCGACCTCTTGCTGCAGGCAGGCGGCTTCAGCCTGCTCGTGCTCGACCTGAGTTCTGTGCCGGCTGACAAGGTTTGGCGCATCCCGCTGGCCACGTGGTTCCGCTTTCGCGCGGGTTGCGAACGTTCGCGCGGCAGCCTGGTCGTGCTGTCGCAGCACCCGTGCGCACGCGCCAGTGCCGACCTGACCGTGGCGTTGCGGCATACCGCACTGCACACTGAGGGAGATCGCGTCATCACCGGCGGCAGCCTCACGATCGAGCTGGAGCAGCAGCGGCGCGGCACAGGCTTTACAGCAC
>CAXUEG010000104.1:7406-8860 GCA_964249935.1 uncultured Terriglobus sp. | reverse complement strand
AGCCGTTCGCAAGCCGCCGCACCGTCCGCGAGGCATGCTCCACCTCCGGCGCCCACACTGCCGTCGCAGTCACCTTGTGCCGCCGGTCCAGGTTCGACAGCGCGCGATCGTACCGGGGATCGAACGGGTCGAACTGCGCATCGGTATTCACCGCCGAGCCGTTGACCCGAAGCGTGTCGAGCGACTTGCTGAAGGTATACGCGGCGTGCAGCGTCAACCCGCGCGCCGCGACGCGTGAGACCTGAACCACGCCCGCCTGGTACACGGCATTGCCGTTCGACAGCACCAGCGACACCGGGCCGAAGTCCGGCGAGATCCGCGAGGTGTACAGCGGCACGGAAAACGTGGCGCCGTCGCGCAGGCCGGGTGTGCTGACATCATCGGTGCGCTGGATCGCAAACGTTCCCTCGCTCAGTGACGGCGCAATGTTCACGTCCGTCGAGTTCGGCAGCTCGCGCGAAAGCGCCGCGGCGTAGCTGAGGCTCAATATCAAGCCGTGCGGCAACTGGCGCTCGACGGTCAGTTCGCCGTCCTGCACCGTGGGCAGTTGGAACCGGCGCGACAGGATTGTCGCGGCGGAAGTCTTTGCCGGCAGCCCGGTGCTGCCGCAGGTGTACGTGGCGGGATAGCCGAAGTTCGTGCCCGCCGAGCTGCACGCAGGGTCGATCTCCGTACCCGGCGTGATCCGCAGGTTATATGCCGACGCAGGCTCCGCAGTGTTCGTGAGCACCTGCTCCAGCACGCGCCCGGTAACGCGCCCAAAGTGAATGCCATACCCGATGCGCACCACCGTGCGGTCGCGGAGCCCGTACGCGATGCCCAGCCTGGGCGCCAGATTGCCCGGGTCACCCGGCAGGAAGCCCGTCTGCCCCAGGTTGCCGAACACGGTGTCCAGCGCCGGGTTGGTGTGCTGCGGCAACGGCATGCGGAAGTACTCGTAGCGCGCGCCCACCGTCACATGGAGCCGCGGCGTCAGGCGCCACACATCATGCACCGCCGCGCTCGCCTCGCCGGTGTGGAAGCGAACCGTGGTGCCCGCGCCAAAGCTCTGGGTGAAGCTCTGGAAGCAGAACAGATGTACCGTCGCGTAGATGGACGGGCAGCCACCGTTGGGGTAGCTGGTTGCGCTGTAGGTGAAGTCGGTGAGGAAGTCGACCAGCCCGCCCGCGCGACCGCCGGTGCTGCGGCTGCCGTACTGGTAGGCGCCGCCCGTCGCCGCCGCCGTGTCCACGGTGGTATCGAGCAGGCTGCCCGCCGCCTCAAACGTGACGGTGTGGGCCCGCCCTGAGAAGGTGGCGCTCGCCTCCATCTCGGCACGGGCCTCGTCCGGCAGCCTGCGCTTTTCGGCGGCCACCGGCGTGCCGAAGCGGAACGCGCCGCCGAAAAGCGCCTCCACGTCGCGGGCGACCTCCGCCTCGGTGAAGCGCGGGGTGATGTGCTGCGGGCAGTTCCAG
>CAXUEG010000104.1:3719-7396 GCA_964249935.1 uncultured Terriglobus sp. | reverse complement strand
CAGATCGATGCTCACCTGCGGCACCACTCCCTGCGGACCGGTATGCGGCTCCGGCGCAAGCGTGGGCGCCTCGGTTACGGTTACCCCGTCCTGCGAAACGGCCGCACCGGCCTCGAGCACCCAGCGCCTGCCCACGCCGACGCTTTCCGACACCTCCAGCGTGTCGGCGGCGATGTGCAGCGAGGAGAAGTTGTCGCGGGACTGCGCCACCACCGCTCCGCCGCGCGCACCCGAGGGCGCATCGTGCCGCGTTCCGGTGTAGGTCAACAGCAGCGAGCTTTTCGGCGTGGTCACCACATCCAGCCGCGGGGTCACTGCTAACGTGGTGCTGTGGCGCGGCACCTCGCCCGTCAGCGAATCCAGAAAGCTGAGACACCGGGCGGTCTCCGCCGCGGTGACGCCACGATTGCCGAGCAGCGCGCTCTGGATCGATGTCAGCGTATAGAAGGCCGGGTTGCTCGGCGAACTGATGCCCGGAAAGCTTCGCAACTGTGCCTCCGCGGCGCCAAAGGCATACACGCGATTGCCGGTGTGGGGCAGCCGCCGGCCAAGGGAACCGCCGAACTGTTCGCGCTGGTCGCGAGGCTTTACGTACGTGCTGCTGGGCGCGCCGTTGTTGTAGCTGGTGGCGATCGCAAAGGGATCGGCGGCATCTGCGGCGCTGTGTCGCAGCAAAAAGAACGCGGTGCCGTGCAGCGCTTCCCCGGCCCGGCGCGTCACGGCATTGACGGAGCCTCCGGCATCGCGGCCCAGCGGTGAACCCTCGCCGATGGCGCGCACCTGGAACTCGCGCACGGCCTCCAGAGGCACGTTGAACGGCACGGCGGCGCTGCCGCGCGGCGCACCGTCATAGCTGCGGTTCGCGGTAAAGCCGTCCTGCGTAACGCTGCTCTGGGATGGATCCATCGCACGGGTCGAACTCTGCACTGTATCGCCGGTGGCCTCCGCGTTCGCTCCATCCGTTGTGGCAGCGCCGCTCTCTGCCGCATCGGCATCGCTGCCGTCAAAGGTTCCACTATCGTTCGCCAGGTTCGTCAACGGTGTGAGCAGCGCAAAGTCTTGAAAGCGGCGGCCATCGATCGGCAGCGCCAGCAGCTGCTGCGGCGACAATCTGCCATTCAGTGGCGAATCGACCAGCGACGGCCGCTCCGCCTCGGCCGCACGCACCGTTACCGTCTGCGTCGTGCCCGCCGGAGACAACATGAGCGCAACTCGCAGCGTCTCCCCCGCGGCCACCTGCACCAGCGGCACACGCAGTGGAGCGAAGCCGTCTCGTTCACATCTGAGTGCATATTCGCCGGGCGCGAGGTCGTCCATCCGAAACTCACCCAGAGCGTCGGTCTGCACGGTGCGCGGCGGGAGGCGGCCCGACTGTAGCGTGACCATCGCACCCGGGACCACGGCGCCGTGGGCATCACGCAACACGCCGCCCACGGCTCCCGTTGTGATCGACTGCGACCACCCGCACGCCGGCGCACACAGCACGGCGCAAGCAGCAGCGATCAGCGGGAAGGCAGAACGCGACGAAGATCGAAGGGGGAACCGAGACAACGGATGCATGCTGGGACAACCCGCAACGCAGCGGGGCATCGTGGCACAGGAGGAGAAACAACTAGCCCGGGTTCCGCTGCAATCGTGTCAGCGCGGACGATCCTTGGGGTGGGCTGTGCCACGAGTGTATCGCCTTTACCCTCAACTTGGTCTTGCTCGATTCCCAACCCTGCTTCAATCTCATGCAAGGCCACCAACCAAGAAGAAAGGCGGCAGCCGAAGCCGCCGCCCTGTCGATCGCGAAGTGCGCTAAAAGGTAAAGCGGCCTGCGATCTGGAACTGGCGCGGGGCAAACGCGTAGTTGCTGTTGGTGTTGCTGACCGTGCCGAAGTTCGTGGTGCTGGTCAGGTTGGCTGTGCCGTTCGGCGCGGCCGCGGTGGCTGCCGGCGAGCTGATGGTGAACGCTCCGCCGTTCACGCCTGTGACGTTCTGGTGGTTGGCCAGGTTGAAGCTCTCGATGTAAAGCGAAAGCGCTTTGCCCTCGGCGATCCGGAAGTCCTTCTGCAGCCGAGCATCGACGTTGACGACGCGTGGATAGCGGAAGGTATTACGGCCAATTTGTGGGATGTAAGTGACGCTGGTTCCGAGCAGACCGCTGTTGGTGGAAGTGGTGGGAGCTTCTGTGCCGTCGCAGTAGGGTGTGGCGCGGTTCGTGGCGGTGTTGTTGGTGCAATAGTTGGGCGTAGTACCGCTCACTGTAGCGGAGTAAGGCAGACCGCTTTGCGCCTGAATCAGCGGCTTGAGTGACCAGCCATTGGTCAGGTAAGCCAGCGGACTGTGGTCCTTCTTAATGCCGGGCAGGTTGAAGATGGCCCAGCCGACGACGCGCTGATGCACGTCAAAGCTCGACGTACCATAGTTCAGCCGCTGATTGCCAAATGGGTCGAGCCAGTTGTTGACGGACGTTCCCGTGAACGTACCCTGCGAAAAGTCCAGAGCGTGGGACCAGGTGTAATTCGCATCAAAGGTCGCCCAGCGTAGCTGCCGGTTGGTGATGTCAAACGACAGCGCGTGATAACTGGAGTTGATGTTGCTGCTGACCTGCGTGACGGCGCCATAGACCGGGTTGAGACCGGTGGAGCTAAGGGCGGGCGCGGTACCGGTTGCGGCGTACTGGCGGCCGGCGTACACGCGGGTCTGGAACTGCGTGCCGCAGGAGACGATCTGGCAGGTTCCGTTCGCGCTGGGCTGCACCGTGTAGGTTTCGGTGTAGAAGGCATTGGGATTCTGGTTGACGTTGACGAAGTTAGGCAGCTCGCGGCCGAGCGAGCCCAGGTAGGTGAGACTGAGAACGTTTCTGCGGCCCAGGTCCTGCTGCACGGTCAGGTCGCCCTGGTAGGTGACCGGGTTCTGAAAATGGTTATCCAGATAGTCGATGTTGCCGCCGCCCGTCGGCGTGGCAGACGCTACCTGCCCCTGGAATAGCGGAGCGTTCGCAGTCTGGTTGCTATAGGTGATGTTGTATGCGCCGTTCGCGGAACCCGACTGTGTGAGCGCGCTGAGCAGCACCACGTTGGCGATGCGACCGTAATAGAAGCCCATGCCGCCGCGCAGAACCGTCTTGCCGGAACCATAAGGATCCCACGCAAAGCCGATGCGTGGCGAGATGTTGTTCTTGTCATCCGGATGGCCAGCGGTTTGAGGCGCGCTCGCGGTGTTGTTCAAGCTGGCAAAGGGTGACGGGATTGACTCGAAGTCATAGCGCGCACCCAGGTTCAGCGTCAGGCGCGGCGCGATCTTCCAGTCGTCCTGCACGAAGAAGCCGTAATCGACAGTTGAGAAATCGAATGCATACGGTCCAAAGCTCTGCAGGTAGCTGTTGTAGCAAGGCAGCGTGCCGATGCCGGTAAGGCCGCTGTTGCAGGTGCCGGCGTGACCGGGTGACAGCGCATCCGAAACGTAGTTGATAATGCTGGTGCTGTAGCTAAAGGCGCCGTTGATCTGGTTGGGCGAATTCTCCAGGTCGTAGTTGTGGACGATATCCTCGCCGACGCGGATGTTGTGCTTACCGAAGTTGAAGGAGACGGTGTCACCGATCTGCCACTTGCGCTCGTCCGGGTACGCCTTGCGGTAGGAGTAGTACGGCGAGCCAAGTGAGAAGCCGAGCGTGGGGTACAGGCTGTACT
>CAXUEG010000104.1:0-3709 GCA_964249935.1 uncultured Terriglobus sp. | reverse complement strand
GTTCTGCAGGAAATTCTTGCTGTAGTTCGACAGCGGCTGCTGGCCTTCGTCGTTCAGCTCGCGACCGTACTGGTAGCGGACCTCGTTGAGGACGTTGTTGGTGATCACCGAATCGAGCTTCGCCAGGCCGTAGTCGAGCTTGACGAAGTCGGTGCCGAAGTAGTCGACCGCATCGGTGACGGAGGACGTCGTCTGCACGCCACCCGGCGAGTCCCAGCGCAGGCGGTGGTACAGCACGCTCAGGTTGTGCTTGGGCGTGATCTGCCAGTTGAGCTTGGGCGTGTTGATGTTCTGATGGCCGTAGCGCGGCACGGAGCCGAGATCGGAGTTGAGGGCTGCGATCTGCGCGTTGTAGGCCGCGGCTGCAGAAGCGTAGGTGTTGCCCGCCGCACGCGAGTTGAGCCGCGCCGCCAGCAGGCAGGCCGAGGTGTCGGTAGACGACTGGAAGGTAGTCGTGACGCCCTGCCCGTTCAAGCCGGTCCCGCTGGGCAGACCAGTGGTCGCACCGGTGGTCAGGCTGCAGGTCGCTCCCGTCGGCAGTGCCGCATCGGCGTTGTCAGAAAACTGCACCGGATTGTTCGCGCGCGCAACGCCCGGGAACTGCCGGTCGAACACGTCAAAGGCATACGTAAAGAAGAGCTTGTCCTTGACGAGCGGGCCGCCGAGCTCAAAGCCGTACTGGTTGCGCTTGTCCTTGGGCTTGAACGGAACCACGACCACGCCGACGCCGTTGGGATTGGGAACGGACAGCGTGGTGTAGGCGTTATAGGCGCTCAGCTCGTCGTTGCGGTTATAGAAGTAAGCCTCGCCATGAAGCTGGTTGGTGCCGGTCTTGGTGACCGAATTCACAACGCCACCGACAGCGCGGCCGAACTCCGCCGAGTACACGCCGGTGTTCACCTGGAACTCGCGCACCATGGCCTGTGAGGTGGAGTAGCCGGCACGCGTACGGCCGCGTTCTTCGGCGAAGAATGCCTGGTTGTCGTCGGCGCCGTCGATCTGCACGTTGTTCAGCGTGGGAGCGATCGCGCGGAACTGCAGCAGACCGTAGCCGTTCGAATCGATCGTAACGCCCGGCGTGGTGAGCGCCAGCGTGGACCATCGGCGGTTGTTGATCGGGATGTTCTCGATTTCGCGGTTGCTCAGGTGGCCGCCGAAGTCGGGTGACTCGAAGTTGATCGCCGGGATATCCGCTGTTACCTCGACTGTGCTGCTGGACGAGCCGGTGACCAGGTGCGGGTTCAGCTCTGTTACCTGCTGCACCTCTACCACCACACCGTTCGTCCGCTCCTCCTCGAACCCGGGAGCGCTGATCGTGACCGTGTAGGTGCCTGGGTTCAGCAGCGGCGCTTTGAATTCGCCACTGCTCCCTGCCGTAAGGCTCAGGTCGGCGTTCGTCCCCTCGTCGTGAATGCGGATCGTCGCGTTCGGAACGGCGGCGCCCGTCGCATCGAACACGGTTCCGGCGATCGCGCCCTGGGTGGTGTTCTGCGCCAGCGCGGCGGCGCCGGTCGCAACAGCCACTACCGCCGCAAGGGCGAGATTGCGCATGCTTTTGTTCTGCGTCATTGCTTCTCCTAAAACCATCCCACTGCCGGGCGTGCTGCGGTCTGTGTTGCCGCGCTCCGCCGGTGAACTTTGCACATCGACGCGGCCTGGAGACTTCGTCGCACAGGTGGTGCGGGTCTGGAGTGGCGGCGTAGCTCCACGGTCACACAGCCGTGTGAACCTGAGGTAAAGGTGGCTGCAGATGGTGTGCGGATGCGTATAGTTTCGCAGGTTGACGTGGTCCGCTCAAGCGCCGGGCTACCGCCCATTCGTGGAAAACATGCCGCCACTGCGGATAACCAGTTCGCCGCGTAAACTTGAAACAGCACAAATGTTTATCGACGAGGCAAGAATTCGGGTCAAGGCTGGCGACGGCGGCAATGGCTGCATGGCCTTTCGCCGCGAAAAATTTGTCCCGCGGGGCGGTCCGTCCGGTGGCGATGGCGGCCATGGCGGCGACATCCTGATGCGGTCGTCCGAGCGGCACAATACGCTTGTTCATTTCCGCTTCAACCCCGAGTACAAATCCGACCGCGGAACGCATGGCATGGGCAGCAACATGAGCGGCGCCGCGGGCGAACACATGACGCTGAGTGTGCCCGTGGGCACCGTGGTGTACGACGAAGATACCGGCGAGCTGGTGCACGACTTCGAGCAGCCAGACGAGGAGGTTGTGATTGCCCGCGGAGGCCGCGGCGGCCGCGGCAACCAGCACTTCGCCACCAGCACCCACCAGGCGCCGCGCGAGCACGAGCTGGGCCGCCCCGGCGAGGAGCGCCACTTCCGCCTCGAGTTGAAGCTGCTCGCCGATGTCGGCCTGGTCGGCTATCCCAACGTCGGCAAATCCACGTTGATCTCACGGCTGAGCGCCGCCCGGCCCAAGATCGCGGACTACGCCTTTACCACGCTCGAGCCCAACCTGGGTGTTGTCAAGATCGGCGACTTCCCGCATGAGCGCTCCTTCGTCATCGCCGACATGCCCGGGCTTATCGAAGGTGCGAGCCAGGGTGCCGGCCTCGGCATCCAGTTTCTGCGACACATCGAGCGCACCGGCGTCCTGGTGCACCTGGTTGATGTCTCCGACGGCAGCGGCCGCGAAGATCCTGTCGCCGACTTCAAGACCATCAGCGCCGAGCTCGCCGACTTCGGCCACGGCCTTGGAGACAAGCCGGTGATCGTCGTCGCCACCAAGATTGACGCCGTCAACCCCGACAAGCTCAAGAAGCTGCAGACCTACATAAAGCGCCGCAAGCTGCCCTTCTTTGCCATCAGTGCCGTGAGCGGCGACGGCCTCGAGCCCCTGAAATACGCCATCGCGGATGCGGTCGAACAGCGCCGCGCCGAACATCCCGTCGTCGTCACAGATGTCCCGGTGAAGCCGAAGAAGCACAGGTCGCCCTACGCACCACCCCTGGCCAGCGCCAAGCGCGGCGTGTAGTCGAGGGTTGTAGCCTCACAGCTTGCGAAGGTCGCAAAACAGAAAGGGCGAGGCTCACGCGAGCCTCGCCCTTTTCACAAGCAGTGGCAGCCGCGGCTTGTTATTTCGCCGTCAGCTCTCCCGCACTCACCAGGCCGTGCGACCGCTCCACAAAGCCCGGCTCGTGCAGGAACTGACGCACCTGATAGCTCGCCCGCTCCGCGCGTTCGAGCAGTTGCCGATCCAGCGTCTTCTCGTCAAGGGTCAGCGGCGTGGTTTCGGGCTCCAGTTCCAGCCATGGAAGCAGCGCCGCGAACAGTTCGCGATTGAAGTACTCCGTGCCCTCCGACACATGCACGTCCAGCAGCCAGCGCACATCGCCGTCGTTCCAGAATGCCTCCGTGTTCAGCGAACCGATATTGTGCGCGGTCGCGATCCGCACCAGCACCGCCGCACGCCACGCGTATTCACCGTCAATGCCGAGAGCGGTGAAGGTTTCTGCCAGCGCGTGCCGCAGCTGGAGACGATCGAACAGGTCCGCGTGAGCATGGGGCGTCTGCTCATCCAGCGGCAGCGCGCGTACCACCGCTGAAGCCAGCAATACCGCGTCGCGCCGCGGTGCAATCAACCCTGGAACGCCCGGCACGGTCGTCGGCTCGCCTTCGCGGTAATGCCGGTCCAGCAGCAGTGACAGATTCAGCCTTAGGTTCGTCTCAAATGCCGTCTCAAGCGAAGGTTCAGGCA
>CAXUEG010000103.1:6056-8870 GCA_964249935.1 uncultured Terriglobus sp. | reverse complement strand
GTCTTTGACGGCGAGCGCCTCCCCGCCTCCTACGCCAACTTCTACATCAGCAACGACCTCGTCCTCGTCCCTACCTTCAACGACGCAAACGACCGCATCGCCCTCAACCTTATCGCCGACCACTTCCCCACCCGTCGCACGGTCGGTATCCACTGCGGCGACTTCATCTGGGGCCTCGGCGCGCTACACTGCATGACGCAACAAGAGCCCGCGTGATGCCTGAAGCTTCCGCCGTCCCCACTGCCGCCACAGACGAGCGGTTCCTTCGCGAAGCGATTGGCGAAGCTCAGCAGGCCGCAGCCGACGGCGAAGTCCCCGTGGGCGCTATCGTCGTCCACAACGGCGAGATCATCGGACGCGGCCAGAACCGCGTCATTCGCGACGCCGACCCCACCGCCCACAGCGAAGTCGTCGCCATGCGCCAAGCCGCACAGCACCTCCGCAACTACCGCCTCACCGGCTGCGACCTCTACGTCACACTCGAGCCCTGCGCCATGTGCGCCGGCGCCATCCTCCACGCCCGCATCGCCCGCCTCATCTACGCCGCACCTGACCCCAAAGCGGGCGCCTGTGGCTCCGTCCTCTCGGTCCTCAACCACCCGCAGCTGAACCACCAGGTCCAGGTCACCGCAGGCCTGCTCGCCGCCGATTGCAGCACCATGCTGAGCGCGTTTTTCCGCGCGCGTCGTTAAGCTCGGAGTCCTTCGAACGCCGAGAAGAAAAGCCGCATCCAACCGCGCATGAACGGCTCCACAACGCAAAGACTTGCAGGCAAGGTCGCAATCGTTACTGGCGGTTCCTCAGGCATTGGGACCGGCATCGTGGATCACTACGCAGCCGAAGGCGCGAGCGTTGTCATCAACTACAGGGGCAACGCCGACACTGCGAATCAGATGAAAGGCAAGATCGAGGGGAACGGCGGCAAAGCCATCGCTGTCCAGGCCGACGTCTCCAAAGTCGCCGAATGCCAGGCGCTTGTTGACGCCGCCTGGAACGCCTTCGGCAAAGCCGACATTCTCGTCAACAACGCCGGCGTCGAGAAAGGCTCCGAATTCGTCGACGTCTCCGAGGCCGACTATGACATGGTCCTCAACGTCAACCTGAAGGGTCCCTTCTTCACCACGCAAGCCTTTGTTAAGCGCCTGCTCGCCGCCAACCTGCCCGGCCGCGTCCTCAACATGTCTTCCGTGCACGAAGACATGGTCTTCCCCCACTTCCCCAGCTATTGCGCCTCCAAAGGCGGCCTCCGCATGCTCATGCGCGACCTCGCCGTCGAGCTCGGCCCCAAAAACATCACCGTCAACAACATCGCACCGGGCGCCATCATCACGCCCATCAACACCGGCCTGCTCAACGACAAGCCCAAGCTCAACGCCCTGCTCGCCAACATCCCGCTCGGTCGCCTCGGCACCGTAGACGACGTCGCCAACCTCGCTACGTTCCTCGCCAGCGACGACGCCGCCTACATCACCGGTTCCACCTTCTTTGTCGACGGCGGCCTCATCCGCAACTACCACGAGCAGTAGACGCAGCGCGCAACGATAGAATGGAAGCGTTATGGATTTGACCGTCTACACCGCCGTATGGTGCCGCGACTGCCGCGAAGCCAAGCGCTTCCTCGATAAGCACAACATTCCCTTTAAAGAGATCGACATCGAGCGCGTTCCCGGTGCCGCGGATGCGGTGCTTGCCAACGTCGGCAAGCGCGCCATCCCACAGTTCGTCATTGACGGCAAGTGGGTGCAGCCCTACAAGCCCGGCCAGGGTTTTCTCTACGACGAGATGAGCGCCCTCCTCGGCGTCCAAGACTAGCCCCGCCTCCAGCCATGATCGATCGCTACACGCGGCCAGCCTTCCGCGCCCTCTGGTCCGACGAGAACCGCTTCCGCTGCTGGCTCGAAGTCGAAGCCACCGCGAGCGAGGTCCTCGCCGACGCCGGCATCGTCCCGCAGCAGGCCGCCCGCGCCATCCGCGAACGCGGTGCATTCACCGTCGAACGCATCCGCGAAATCGAAAAAGAGACCCGCCACGACGTCATCGCCTTCACCACCGCGGTCGCGGAAAACATCGGTCCCGAATCGCGCTGGCTCCATTTCGGCCTCACCTCAACCGACGTCGTCGACACGGCCCAGGCACTGCAACTTCGCGAAGCTTCAAGCCTCATATTCAAAGATCTCAGCGCTCTCGCCGCCGTCCTCCGCCGCCGCGCCATCGAGTTCGCCCACACCCCCACCATCGGCCGCACCCACGGCGTTCATGCGGAACCCACCACCTTCGGTCTCAAGCTCTTGCTCTGGTACGAGGAGTGCCAGCGCAACATCCGCCGCTTCACCGCCGCCTCCGAAGACATGCGGGTCGGCAAGCTTTCCGGCGCCGTCGGCAGCTTCGGCACCGTCACGCCCGCGCTCGAAGAAGAGATCTGCCGTCGCCTCGGCCTTGCCGCCGCGCCCGTCAGCACGCAAACGCTCCAGCGCGACCGTCACGCCGCCTACATCAGCACAATCGCCGTGATCGCCTCCTCCCTTGACAAAATCGCCACCGAGATCCGCCATCTCCAGCGCACTGAAGTCCGCGAAGCCGAGGAGTTCTTCAACCCAAAGCAGAAAGGGTCCAGCGCCATGCCGCACAAGCGCAACCCGATCACGGCAGAGAACATCTGCGGTCTCGCCCGCGTGATGCGCGCCAATGCTCAAGTAGCACTTGAAGACGTCGCCCTCTGGCACGAGCGCGACATCTCGCACAGCTCCGCCGAGCGCGTCATCCTGCCCGATCAGACCACCCTCGCCGACTACACCCTGGCGAAAACTACCGATT
>CAXUEG010000103.1:5248-6046 GCA_964249935.1 uncultured Terriglobus sp. | reverse complement strand
TCCTCGAACTCGCCGAAGCCGGCATGCTCCGCGAAGACGCTTACCGCATCGTACAAAACCTCGCGATGCGGGCATGGACCGAAGACCTGATCTTCCGCGATCTCGTCCGCCAGGACCCGCAGATCACCAGCGTTCTCCACCCGGACCGCATCGATCGCGCCTTCAATGTCCAACGCCGCCTCAGCAACATCCCCGCTATCTTCGAACGCGTCCTCGGCGAGCCTTTCACAAGCTCAGCCAAAGGCGACTGAGCGTAAGAACCGACCAAGCTCAATTCAACCTGAGCATAGAAAGTGGAATTGTCATCCTGAGCGAAGCGAAGGACCTGCTTTCCTCGGGAGCGGCACAAAGCCCTGAAGCGTTCAGCACGGCTCGCCCATCCGAGCTAACGAAACGACACGGAATGATGCTGCCTCCAGCGGACAAAGACCTGATCCAAATCGTCGACGCCGCACTCGTCGACGCAGCCCGCCGCAGCGGCGCCCACCTCTTCTGCCACCCGGGCTGCACACCCTGCTGCCACGGCGTTTTCGCCATTAGCAGCCTCGACGCAGCACGCCTTCAGCACGGCCTTTCCGCACTCGAAACTAGCGATCCGTCCCGTGCAGACCGCATTCGCCAGCGCACCTCCGTTGCCGTCGCCAGGCTCTCACCCGGCTTCCCCGGCAACCCCGCCACCGGCCACCTCAGCACCGACGAAGCCTCGCAGGAACGCTTCGAGGACTTTGCCAACGACGAACCCTGCCCCGTGCTCGACCCGGCAACCGGCACCTGCGATCTCTACGCGCATCGCCCCAT
>CAXUEG010000103.1:0-5238 GCA_964249935.1 uncultured Terriglobus sp. | reverse complement strand
CACCCGTACGATCCCAGGACGGCCTCGGCATCTGCGAACTCTGCTTCCGGAAAGCCTCTCAGTCTGAGATCGAAGCCGCCGAGATGCATCTACCCGATCCAAACCTGGAACTGAGCCTCACCACCCCACTTGGCAGCTGGACCACCATCATCCCGTTCGCTCTCAAGGCAGTTGCGAACGTAGCATCGTCATCCTGAGCAAGCAAAAGATCTGCGAGCGAAACATCGTCATCAGGAAGACATCGTCATCCTGAGCGCAGCGAAGGACCTGTTTTTTGCGGCGAGCGCAAAGCGCTCGCCCGCGTCACACCGCCGTGCGCGATACTGGATGCCGACATCATGAAGTTCGAATTCCAGCCGCGGAACGGCCATCTTACCCTCGCTGTCACAGGCGCCAGCGGCTCCATCTTCGCCGCCTCCATGCTCCATCTCCTGGGTGCCGACGACCGCATTCGCCGCGTCAGCCTGCTCGTCTCCGACCACGCCATGCGTGTGCTCGCGGAAGAGCACCGCCTTCCCGGCGGCCGCGGCAGCATCTTCCAGGCACTCCAGGAGCTCGCCCCCGCACCCGTCGTCAATCACCGCAAATTCGACCTGCTCGACAACGCCGACGTCGGCGCCGGCATCGCCAGCGGCAGCTATCCCTCAGACGGCATGATCGTCCTGCCCTGCTCCATGGGAACGCTCGCCTCGATCAGCCATGGTCTCGCCAATCGCCTCATCGAACGCGCCGCCGACGTCACGCTCAAAGAGCGCCGTCCACTGATCCTCTGCGTGCGCGAAACACCCTTTCACCTCATTCACCTGCGCAACATGGCTGCGGTAACCGAGGCAGGCGCGACCATCTTTCCCGTCATCCCAACCTTCTATAACCGGCCTGAGTCCGTGCACGACATGGCAACCCAGTTCTGCTGCCGCGTGCTGGCTCACCTTGGCTTTGATCAGCAGAAGGCATACCACTGGAAATCCGAAGATCCAGCGAATAGCGCTTAGCGCTTCGGCGGCGGCATCACGGTCACGCTGGCCGGCAGTGGCGGCTCGGCATCAAGAAAGCGCATCACCGGTGGAATCGCCTTTGACGAGCACTCCACAATTGCCAGGTGCCCGCACCCCTGCAGCTCCAGCAGCACCGACTGCGGCACCGCCGCGTGCATACGCTCCCAGCAAGCAACCGGCGTCAGCTTGTCCTCGGTCCCCCACACAATCAGCACCGGCATCTTCAGCCGGTGCAGCCGAAAATCCAGGATCTCGCGCCCATCCAGCATGCTGCTCAGCGAGCTGTCCACGAACCATTTGCCTCGTTGAAAATTACGCAAAAGGCCCGGAATCGTGATCGCAGGCACACGCACATAGTGGTGATTCGGCTCGATCCGGTCCACCAGCAGATCGAACTCCTCCCGGTTGGAAGGACTGAACAGGCCGATCGGAAAATCGATGGTCATGTACACGCCCGCTGTGTCGAACAAGAGCAGCCGCCGCACCTTTGCCGGCTCGTCCAGGGCCAGCTTCGCCGCGATCCAGCCACCCATCGACCAGCCAGCCAGGTCAGGCTTTTGCAGCTTGAGCACGTCGATAAAGCCTGAGACGATTCGCTCCTCCGCCGGTAACGAAGCATCCCCATGAAATGGTTTGTCTGACCGGCCGTATCCCAGCAGATCCAGCGCATACACGTGATAACCATGGCGCGCCAGCGCCGGAATCAACGCCGCCCAATCGCTTGCGCGCGCACCCAGGCCGTGCACCAGCACCACGGGCTTTTCTGCTGCGCCGTTTTGGGGCGGCGCGGCCTCCAGGTAATGAATGCGGTGCCCATCCACCAGCACCTCACGCTGATGCACCCCGTTCTTGAACAGGTACGCATCCGTCACGCGCTCGATGAGCCAGAACGGGGCGAAGTAGACCAGCAAAGCACCGCCCAGCAGGAACGAGAGCAGAAAGACCAGCCCGACGGTCAGGAGCCTGCGCCGGGTTGATCGCCTCACCGCAGCGGCTTCCCGAACTCTTCGGAGAACACGGCGTGTGTCAAGCCGAAGCGGCCGCCGTCATATTTGTCCGGACCCTGCAGCGTACCGATTGCCAGCAGTGATACCACCCAGTAGCTGAGCGGCAGGCGAAGCACCTCATGCACGCGCTCCTGCTCAAAGCCCTCCATGGGCGCCGTATCGTAGCCCATCGTCTCTGCCGTCAGCATCATGAACGACGCTGCCAGTGCCACCTGCTTGTTGAGCCAGCCGTGCATCTGGTCCAGCGTCAGTGACGACAGATAGCTTTCGACATAGCTCTTCAGCTGCGCGGAATAACTCTCTGGCATCCCGCCGCTCAGTCCCATGCGGATAATCTCGTCTCCATCCCGGCGCCAGCTATCCGCGTCGCCGCAACAGGCAATCACCACCGACGCTTCCTCGACCTTCGCCTGGTTGAAACAGGCTGCGCGCAGCCTCCGCTTCTGCTCCGGCGACTGCACCACCACGAATCGCCAGGGCTGCACGTTGTAGCCGGACGGAGCAGCCATGCCCGCCTCAAGAATCCGAAGCAGGTCATCCGCCGGCATCGGCGCGCCGTCAAACGACGGCGTCGAGCGACGCTCCCGAATCGCCCGCTCAAGCGTTTTCGTTTCACGCATACCGCTCTATTCTACGAACACTCTCCGCCGATTGACGACTCCGCTTGCCGAGTGATCCTACTGCTGGCGCAGGGCGCTCACCGGCTCCTCACTCGCAAACGGAGCTCCAGTTTCCGCTTCGGCATACACCCACACGCCGTGTACATCGTCGCGCAGCTCAGGATACGCACCCAGCAGCGCCGCGGCAGCACGCTGATTCCGCGCCCGCGCCGCTACCGGATCCGCAATCGGTTCCGCGGCAAAGTGCATCGCGATGTCGATGCGATCGCCGCCCAGCGAGTCATCCGGCCCCAACCCAGTCACACGAAATTCCGTCCCATCCTTTGCTTTCACGATCAGCGGCGTGCTCTGCCCCACGCCGCCCGAAAGCGCCGCTGGCGCAGCCCTCCCCTGTTCTTCCTGCAACTGCTCCAGGTGTGAACTGCTCACAAACCCCGCCGGACGCAGCAACCGTTCCGCCTCGGCATAGTTCAGCCACGCATTCCAGTTCTGCCGCTTCGCCGCGTCCGCGCGCGCTGTCTTCCAGTACCACACACCGTCGTGTCCCGCAGCCGTGGTCGCCCGCGGAAAGAAGCCGCCCAGCTTCCAGGTACCCGCACCCTCTTCCCGCAGCAAGAGCGCCAGCTGGTACGCTGGCTGCGCCTGCGACGCGTCCAGGATCACCAGCCCATACCGCCCCGGCGGCAAAGCCTGCAATGAAAACACCGTGGACTGCGATCCACCGTTCAAGTTGCAGAAGAACTGTGTGTCCACCGGTTTTCCAGCCGCTCCACCCCCGCGTGCATCCAGAATCCAAAGCGTGTTCGGCACAAAGCTCGCACCCGTCAGGTGGGGCGCTGTAGTCGCGATGGCATTTGCGATTCCGCCGAAGTTCTGCGCCACGTCCGGCACCGTCTGCTCGCGAACTGCACTGCTGTTGTTTGCCTGCACCGACGACGCAATCGACAGCGCCGACCGCACCAGCGCCACCCGCTCCGTCGGTTCCATCTTCGATTGCGTTGTGCACTGCTGCGCCCAGGCCGCCGCGCTACCCACCAGCAGGCAAGCCGCCGCGAACTCACTCCACTTCCTCATACCGCCTCCGCTGCCGCCTGTAACTGGAGAATCGAAATTCATCCCGCGACCTCATTCCGCTCCTCGCGTCTATGCTGAATAAGACGCAACTCCTGTGGCAAGAGGCGGCAATGATCCATCCGGCCTGGCACATCGCTGCAATCTCGTCGAGCCTCCTGTGCGTATCGATCATGACACCCACATCGCTGCCTGGGCAGGCATCGCTGCCGGCCACGGCGCCGACCGCGGTCACGCCCTCGCAGCTACCGTCCACAAACCCGCCTCTCCCTCACGGGTCGATTCCCATCCGGTGGGACGGTCACCTTCTCGGAATCACAGGAAACGGCGAGACCCTCAGCCAAGTTCTCAGCCAGATCGCATCGCGCACCGGCATGCACATGACCGGCACTCCGCCCGAAGACCGCATCTACGGCACCTACGGACCGGCACCGCTCGTGGATGTCCTGTCGGATCTGGTCAGCGGCCTTTCCATCAACATGCTCTTTGTCGACCGCTCCGGCAACAAACCCGCCGAACTCGCATTCACCCCTCGCAACGGTGCCGCCACACCGCCCAGCCCATCCGCGCCGCAACAGTTCGCGCAGCAGCCGCCACCTGCGCCCGAACCACCCGCAGCGCCTCAGCAGCCTCCCAGCCCTGTTGCCACCGCGCCCGGCCCAGGGATCGGCGGCGCGCCCTCATCAGCGGCCACAACCCAGCCCACCGACACCAGCACGAATCCCGCGTCACCGAACGGTGTCAAGACGCCGCAAGAGATCTTTGAGCAGCTCCAAAGGCTGCGCGCCAATGCAGCGGCGCAGAAACAATAGCGGACCCAGCGGTCAGGCGCGCGCCACAACAGGCTGCGCAGCCTGTTGCCCCACAGCCCGCTGCTGCGCCACCTGCATCGAGTGAATGCGGAACAGCTTGAACATGCCCAGGCACAGGCCGTAAGCAAGCAAAACCCCACCCGCAAGGGCTGAGAACACTACGCAGAGAAGTACCAAGGTTGTCACAAGCTGCTCCTGTCCATTTAGCAACACCAGCCGCGCGGCGCGCAGCGGGCCTCGGTCGTACGTCCTGCCGAAGCTCATCTGCAGTGTGCCCGGCCACCGCCTGACACGTAAGTGACACTCTGGGTACGTTTTCCCTCTTTTCAGGGCACGTATTCGTACGTGCCCACGCCTTAGCCGCTACACGCGGCAAATCGGGCGAATCCAGCCCTGTGCAACAAGCCGGTCAAGCTCCGGCCTGGCATGCCGTATCCTAATCATTGCGGCCTCGTGCACCATTCCACGCACCGGCGCACCCCCAATCGCATGAGTGTGTCGCACATCACGGTTCGTGGCGCTCGCCACCACAACCTCAAGAATATCGACGTCTCCATCCCGCGGAACTCGCTTACGGTGGTCACCGGCTTGTCCGGATCGGGCAAAAGCTCGCTCGCCTTTGACACCATCTACGCCGAGGGCCAGCGCCGCTATGTCGAAACCCTCTCCGCCTACGCTCGCCAGTTCCTCGATCAGATGGAGCGGCCCGACGTCGACTCGATCGACGGCCTCT
>CAXUEG010000102.1:3079-8963 GCA_964249935.1 uncultured Terriglobus sp. | reverse complement strand
CTGCGGCACGCCCGCCCGGACACCACCGCGAACGAGTACATGCAGGCCTTACCTGCAAGCGTTCAGCAGATGGTTGGATCGGTGTACCTGATGCTCACGAAAGGAGGGGAATAATCACAGCCGCAAGACGATGCGGAAAACAGTCATCTGCGGATTTGCCACAAAATGCCACAAACTTTTTGCGGCCTGTGTCTGTAAGTTGTTGATTTGATGGTGGGCACAGCAGGATTCGAACCTACGACTTCCACCGTGTGAAGGTGGCACTCTACCGCTGAGTTATGCGCCCATCTGCGCTTGGAATGGCAGCAGACGCGGCTGGCTTCCGCCCGCCACTGATGAAATGATAGCACCGGGGTGGCCCTGAACCGCACCACGTCGCGTCCGCCAACCCTTCGCCGATCTAGATCACCTGCGGCGAACCCAAGTAGTTCTCTACTGTTGCGTTGCCGTACTCGCCGGCGCTGCTGCCCGAGTGCACCTTTTCCGCGCGATACCATCCAATCGCAGAGTAGCTATGACAGAACGACCAGGTCGTGCGGCACAATCCGCGAATGCACCAGAACCCGTGCAGCATCCCGGCCCGTCGTCGCAACCTTTCGAGGAAAAGGGTGTCCACACCGCAGAGGGTAAGGAAGACGTGGCAACACTGGCGATCAATCCTGGGACGATGGTTCACGCAGCCCTGCCGGTCGCTGCGCCGCAGTCCGATCGGGTGGCCGACGGCGGCGATGCCGAACTGATGCTCCGGCTCAAAGCCGGCGATCTGGACTGCTTCGAAGTGCTGATGAACAAATACCGTCGTGCCATGGTTCACTTCATGTTCCGCATGGTCCGCAACCAAGCGGTGGCAGAGGAGATGGCGCAGGAAGTCTTTCTGCGCGTGTACCGTGCCCGCGAGAGCTACCGCGCCGAGGCAAAGTTTTCCACCTGGCTCTATCGCATCGCAACCAACCTGGCCGTGAATCATGCGCGCGACACCAAGAACGAGCGCATGGCGGCCAAGCTCCAGCTGGACGCCCCCGACGAGGAGAGCGGAACCACGCCCGACGTGGCCGACAGCACGCCCACCGTAGAGGCAGACCTCCTGCGCGCTGAGCGCATGCGCGCCATCAAGCGGCACGTGCTGGAACTGCCCGAGCGGCAGCGCATGGCTGTGCTGATGCACAAATACCAGGAGATGGACTACAAGCAGATCGGCGCCGTTCTGAAGCTGAGCGAGTCCGCAACCAAGTCGCTGCTTTTTCGCGCGTACCAGACCCTGCGCGAGAAGCTGAAAGAGTTTGTCTAGGCAAAGCACTTCAACAGGCCGCATTTCTGCCGCGGTCTCGACAGTTTCGATACAGTTGGAAGAGGGTGATGCAGTGAGTACCTTACAAAGCACAAACGAAAGGAATGGGGCCGTTTCTGACGAGCAGGCGATGCTTGACGTCATGGCGTTGCTGGACGAGTGGCAGGCGCCTGAGCCCTCGCGCTGGTTCGACGGCCGCATGATGGCACGCTTCCGCGAAGAGCAGGAACGCGCATCCGAGGGCTGGTTCGCGCGTCTACGCGACCGGTTTCAGTTCGGCAATCCGGTCGGGTATCGGCCCGTGCTTGCTGGCGCCATGGCGTTGGTGTTGCTCGCCGGCGGCGGCAGCTATTTCAGCCTCACCCGCACGCAGCAGCCGGAACCCGGCAGCACCAGCCGCACGCTGCAGGACCTGCAGGTGCTCGACAACAATGATCAGGCGATTCAGCAGATGGATCAGTTGCTGGACAGCCAAGATGACAGTAGCGCGAGTAACGGTAGCGCCCTGTAAGCTCGCTACCGTTAGCGCTCCGGCCACATTGCACTTTTCCGGCTTCGCCGGTCACTCCCACTGCCGCACATGAAATTGACTTTGCCAACGCGTTCGCTCCCAACACCGGCCGCAATGCTGCTTGCATCCGCGGCCTTGGTGAGTGTGCTCGCGGCAAGCGCGGTGCAAGCCCAAGCGCAGCCGAGTCGACAGCCGCCCCCACAAGCAGCCGGTAGCTACGCACAGCCACGTCCGCAGGTGCCGCACGCCTATGCGAATGGTGGGTATCCGGGCGGCGGTTACGCCCAGCCACGGCCACAACCAATGGTGTCACACCCTTATGCGGGTGCTGGCTATCCCAGCGGCCGACCCAACAACGCGAATGTTAGTGGCCAGGCCCGCTACACACAGCCCCAGGCAAACAGCTATGCGCAGGCACAGGGGAACGGCTATCCTCAGCCCCAGAACAGGGGGCCGCAAGCTGGTACGTATGGGCAGAACAACCGCCTTCCACAGAATGGCGGCTACGGCCAGGCACAAAATACCGCTCCATTCGTTCCCAATCGCAACGCCAACTACACCGGCACAAACCAACAGCCCCTGCGGCAGAACCCGCAACAACGCTTCTGGCAGCAGCAGGATGGCGTGGGCCCGAACGCAACGCGCGGCGAGCACCTGCAACAGTGGATGGAGCACCACAACAACCTGACCACCCAGGACCAGCAGCGTGCGTTGCAGCGCGAGGCCGGCTTCAACCAGCTTCCACAGCAAACGCAGCAGCGCATGCTCGATCGTCTGCAGCGGCTTAACACCATGCCGGCCGAACAGCGCGAGCGCACCCTGCAGCGTAGCGAGCAGATGGAACGGCTAACACCCGGTCAGCGCGGCCAGGTGCGCAGCGCCATGGGCGAGCTCGGCGCCCTTCCACAGGATCGTCGCCGCGCCGTCGCACACACCTTCCGCGAGCTTCGACCCCTTTCGCCAGAACAGCGCAACCAGCTTCTCAACTCGCCCGAGTATCGCCAACAATTCAGCGATGGAGAACGCAGCACGCTCAACAATCTGCTCACCGTCAGCCCCATGCTCCCGCAGCAGTAGTGGCAGCCCCGGCTCAACTGCTTTCAGGCGAGAGGGACACCATGTCCCCTTTCTTCTCCGGTTGGCTGCGCGCTTTTCACCGTTCCCGTCGCCACCACGCCACGCTTCACCCGGAGAAAGGTCGCGCCATCGGAACCGTCATCGATTACACGAACCGTAGACGTACAGCATCAGGCACAAACGAGCAGCGGCACTTCGCTGATGCGGACATCACTCCAGCCCAAGTAAATCGCTCAGCTAACCTTCCGACCTTCCGCTTGGTTCAAGAACCTTGTGCTCCTGAGCGAAGCGAAGGACCTGCCTTCTGCTCGAGCCGGCAACATAGGGAAGGATTGTCGCCCGCCCGAGCCGATCAGAGGCTCAACGTTTGAACAGGTTCTTCAGAATAAAGATGACGTTCGCCGGCCGCTCCGCCAACCGCCGCATGAAATATGGGTACCAATCCGTACCAAACGGCAGATACACCCGCACCCGGTATCCACGTCCCAACAATTCACGCTGCAGGTCGCGCCGCACGCCATAGAGCATCTGGAACTCGAACCGGTCACGCCCAATCCCGCGTCCCTCCACAAACTGCTCCACCGCCGCAATCATCTTTTCGTCGTGCGTCGCTATGCCGCAGTACACGTCGGAGCGCACCATTCGCTCAGCCAATGCAATGTAGTTGCGGTCCACGTCTGCCTTCTCGGGAAACGCGTGCTCCGGGCTCTCTTTGTAGGCGCCTTTGCACAGCCGGATGCGAATACCCTGAGCCAGCAGCCGCTCCGCGTCCTCGTTCGTCCGGTAGAGATACGACTGCAGCACAGTGCCCACAGAGCCCGGGAATCGCCCGTGCAAATCTTCCGTCAGCTTCAGCGTCACCTCGGTGTATGGCGTACCCTCCATATCGATCCGGACGAAATTCCGGAGCCGAGCCGCGTGCTCCACAATTTCGCCCGCTACCTGTTCCCCAAGACCCGGCGAGACATCCAGCCCAACTCCGGTCAACTTCACGGAAACATTTGCATTGAGCGACTTAGCTGCAATCCTGTCAAGTAGCAGGTGATAGATCTCAGCAGCTGCCCGCGCTCCGCTCTCAGTGGCAACACTTTCCCCGAGCGAGTCCAATGAAACGCTGAATCCCTCAGCGTTCAATGTCTCTGTAACCCGTACCGCGTCGTCCAGCGTGGTCCCGGCGACAAAGCGCCCCGACAATTTCCGCCCAGGGCGGGTCTGCTCCAGGACTTTGCGCAAAATTGCGTTTCGCGACAGCGAGATGAAAAGGGAACGCATCATGATCAGAAAGCAGTGTAAGCGGGATCCACCTTTTCACAGAACGCGGGGCAAAAGCGGAACACGCTTGTGGTAACATATTCGCAAAGGTCAGTCCGAGTTGTGCGTGTTATACCGATTTCACGTGCAATCGTCGCGAAACGACTCCGGAGCCGTGCACATGAGAAAACTTCTTTTCCTCGCCCTGTTGTCCCTTGCTCTTCCACCTGCCGCTTCCGCCGCCAGCATCAACCTGAGCGCGACCGTTGGCAGCGTTAATCGGACACTCGGCATTGGATCGGCGACGACGACGGTTCTTGCGTCATTCCAAGGCGACCCCGGTAGTCCAGCGCCGTGCCCTTCTTCGCCTGAAAACCCGACCGCCATGCTCGCGGTGCTTGGCATCACCGGACTTTTTCTTGGCCGCGCCTTCTATGGCCGCATGCGCGACCGGAATACCCTGACGCTTCCCACTGCGGCGTAATCCAGCACCCGGCTTTGCCAACAGCAGCGGAATTAACTGCACCTCCGTCCCGCCAGCGCCTGCCGCCGAGGTATGACTTCACAAACGAAGCAGCAGCAGGAGCCATCCTTCTGCTGCTTTTAGCTTTGGGCGCGCTCGCGATGCTGCCTGTCGTTGGCGACCTGGCGCAGCTGTGGCGTAACGATCCGCTTCGCAGCTTTGGTGCGCTGCTTCCCTTTGTCAGCTTCGCTCTTGTGTTGCGAGTATGGCGCAACCAGGGCTGGACACGCCAGGGCACCCTCTGGGGAATCTTGCCGCTCGCAGCCGCTATTGTCCTCGCCCGCACTTTCGGCTCCGTTCTGATCGCGTACCGTTTTCAAAATTTCGAGCTTTCCCCTGTCCAGCCGGGTCTGCTCTGCTTCGCCTATGGCTCTGGCGTCGCCCTTCTGCTGGGCGGCATCCGGCTCTGGCGAGCTGCGCTGCTGCCGCTCTGCCTTTTGCTGTGCGTCAACCCCGTTCCGCATTTTTTTGAACGGCTGGACTTTCCACTTCAAACCATTTCCGCAAACACAGCGCGCGGCTTCGCCCGGATTCTTGGGTTGCAGCCTACTGGCGAACAGCTCCAGATGATGTTCGCGCCCCGCTTCGGCATGGTAATCGTGCCCGGGTGCGATGGCATTCGGGGCTCTGCGACCATGGTCTACCTCGCTTTGTTCATCGGGTATATACGCCGCATGGGTGCGCTCCGCACCGCGCTGCTCATGCTCGCCGGGCTTGCGACCGGCTACGTTCTCAATCTGACCCGCCTGTGCACCCTGGTGGTCTACTACTGGATCGGCGTGCACTTCCCTCACCTGCGCGGCGATGGCGAACTGATCGATTACTGCATCGGCGGCGCACTCTTCCTGCTCGTAAGCTTTGCAGCCGGATTCTTGATCTTCCGTCCGCTCTCTCAATCCGCCTCCGCCACGCCTGCAAGGCCTCGTGCCTTGCCTGCCCGCATTTCATGGCCTCAGGTCTTCCGGAATCTGCGTTGGTCCATCGCCGGCCTGCTGCTCGCCGCCGCTGCGCTCACCGCCGTACCCTCCGCCTGGGCTCTCCTCGTTACACCCAGCGACTTTATCGCTCCCGACGCCGCAGTCGCGGCGCTGCCTGCTCAGGCAGGACGCTGGCACATGGGCGAGCACTGGCAGGAGGACTATCACGGCCACGCCGTCTGGTTCTGGACTGCCTATCACCGCGACGACGGTACCAGCATCGCCATGGCGATCTGGCTTTCGCCCAAGCGCCACTA
>CAXUEG010000102.1:0-3069 GCA_964249935.1 uncultured Terriglobus sp. | reverse complement strand
ATCCAGAGCCGCATCATGAACGGCAGCAAACCTCTGGTACGACAATCTCTTCAAGCCCGCGACGCTGCGTCCCTGCGCATCGAGCTTTCCACGTTCACGTTGCAGGACGACCTCATCGATAACTCGCCGCCCATCCCCACCTTCTTCGCGGAAACCGTGTGTCTTCCCAGCCACTGCGGCATACAGGAATCCGGCTTTCGGCAGACAGGCTGGATCTTCGCCCGCAACCCGATCGACCTCCGCATGAGCCGCCGCCTGCCCCTGCTCTTCCGTGTTCAGTCCACCCCGGGCGGCCAGGAAACACCGCAAGTTCAGACAGAAGCCCGGCAGCAGATCGCCGCCTTCATCAACACCTTGGACTTGAATGCCTTGGCTCAGAGTCTCGGTGCTCGCTAGCAGCTCATCTAGCTCGCAATATCCCGTAGCGATACAGCTGGCGTTACGGCCGTAGATACGCCCGAGGTCACCGGTGTCGTCATCTGACTGGTGTCCGCCATGGCCGCAATTGCAGCGTCATACCGGCCAAGCATGCTGTTCGACCGGATCGTCGCCATATCCTGCAGCATGCGCGATCCGTCCCGCAGGTAGCTGATCTTCGATCGCTCATCGTGCCCCCACGATACCGGCACCTCCGCAATCGCAAAGCCAAGCTTGCGCGCAATAAACAGGATCTCCGGGTCGAAGCCCCACCGCTCCACACGCTGCAGCCGAAAAATGACCTGTGCGGCCTTGCGCCGAAAGGCTTTGAACCCGCACTGTGTGTCCGCATAGGGCAAACCCATCACCGCCCGCGTCAGCCCATTGAAGCAGCGGCCAAAGAAACGCCGGTATAGCGGCTGGTGCAGCGTCTGCCGGCTCCGGTCCAGCCAGCGTGAACCGATCGCCACGTCCGCTCCGTCCTGGACCGCCGCAAACAGACGTTCGGCTTCCTCCATCGGCGCCGACAGGTCCGCGTCGGTAAACATCACAACTTCGCCCGCAGCCTGCAAAAGCCCATTCCGCACGGAATATCCCTTTCCGCGGTTCCCTGGGTTTTGGATCAGGTACAGCTCCGGCGAATTCTGCATGTAACGGCGAACGATTGCGGCCGTCTCGTCCGACGAGCCATCGTCTACCACCAGCACCTCGGCATCCCAGCGCCGTTCCCGCACACATTGCAGCACGCGCTCCAGAGTCCGCTCGATGCGCGCCGCCTCGTTGTAGGCGGGAATCACAATACTGATGTGTGGTGACGCCATCGTTCGGCCTCGGGCGGGTTGCGCAGGAGCAGCGGACACTAATCCGCGATGATACCCGATGTATAAGACGGCAGTAAACGCTTTCACGTCGCGTCTGCGCGCGCCTGTCGGCGCGCCTCTTTCGCGTCGCTGCTGAAAACCAAACAATCCCGGCCATCCTGCCAACAAGCCGCTTACCGGCGCAGGCTCGCTCTCAGGCCCGGTGCTACACTCAGGCCGATGCCGGACCCTGTATACCCGAACCAGCCGCCAGTCACACCACCACAGCCCAGCTTCGGAGGCTACAGCTATCCGCCGCCGCCGCCGGAGCCGCGTCGTCGTCGCTCCGGCGCCTTCTGGGCAATGGTCATCGGTGGCTCTCTGCTTGCCGTCATCGCGGTACTCGGCCTGCTCACGTGGCTCGCGGTCAAAGCAGTTGGCAACGACAGTGACTCCTCTTCGGCCCTGTCCTCCGGCAAGCAGATCGGTGTCATCGAGGTCAGCGGCGTCCTGCTCAACGTCGACCAGCTCAGCACACAACTCCGCAAGTTCGGCGATGATGACGACGTAAAGGCGATCATTCTCCACATCAACTCACCCGGCGGCGGCGCGGCCGTCTCGCAGGAGCTCTACAACGAGGTCCTCCGTATCCGCCAGGAAAAGCACAAGAAGATCGTTGCTTCCATCGAAACCGTCGGTGCCAGCGGCGCCTACTATATTGCTTCCGCCTGCGACAAGATCTACGCCAACGACGCCTCCGTCGTCGGCTCCATCGGTGTGATCATGGAGTGGACGAACTATGGCGACCTGCTCCGCTGGGCCAAGCTCAAGCCCGTAGTCCTGCATGCTGGCGATCTGAAGGATGCGGGCGACCCAACACGCGACCTCACGCCGCGCGAGCAGGAGTACTTCCAGGGCCTGATCGACAACATGTACGGCCAGTTCATCCATGACGTCGCACACGGCCGCAACGTCGCCGACGACCGTATCAAGCCGCTCGCCACGGGCCAGGTTTGGACCGGTCAGCAAGCCAAGAATCTCGGCCTGATCGATAAAGAAGGCGGCTTCCGCGTTGCACTCGTCGACACCGCACGTTCCGTCGGCATTACCGGCGAGCCCAACGTAAAGCGCCCGCCGAAGAAAAAAGCCGGGTTGCTCGCGGCCCTGAACGGTACCGACTCCGACGACCTGAGCCGCACACCGGAGGCAGGCATGCTCCGCATCCTCTCGGCGATCGGCGCTTCCGCCGGCGCGCCGCTCGCCACCGCGTCGCTCACTCAATCGCCCGGCTTCTATTTCCTTTGGAAGTAAGCGCCCAATCGTATTTCGGAGCGGTTCAACGCGGAAGTGCTCAGGGCCACTCTCGATGTCTTCGCTCTAGCAACGTCTTGAAACCCCGTAGCTTGGTCACAAGATTCGATACACTCACAGACACACTCCCGGAACGTCCAGATGGACGCGGCGGTGACCAAAGCGGACCTGGTAGACGAAGTGGCAGCGCTGGGCGACCTGACCCGCCGCGACGCCGACGTGATCGTTGAGACCATCTTCAACGGCATGATCGAAGCTCTGCGCGCCGACGACAAGATTGAGATACGCGGCTTTGGCTCCTTCCGCTCCCGCCAGCGCAAACCCCGTACTGGCCGCAATCCAAGGACCGGCCAGCGCGTTGAGGTTCCTGCCAAGCGCGTCCACTACTTCAAGCCTTCGAAAGAACTGCGCGACCAGGTCAACGTCGCCGCCGCCCAAAATGCTAGCGGGCCGCATCGCCGTACTCGACGGCGTTCGCGGTGTTGCGATTCGCCTCGTCATCATTTTTCATGGCTCGAGCACACTGGCGGCCGCATTGCAC
>CAXUEG010000101.1:0-9182 GCA_964249935.1 uncultured Terriglobus sp. | reverse complement strand
AACGAGGCGGGCATCGTGGCGATATCAACGAGGTCGTGGGCGACGTTGATGAAGAACTCGAAGGCGAGCGCGAAGCTGTCGGTGTGGAGCAGGGCGGAGAGGAAGACGTAATCCTCCCCGCGGACCTCGGCGTTGCGGTGGCAGATGGCGCGCTCGGTGAGGTCGGGTGTGGCGTGGAGCGCGATGAGGGTGGGGTCGTTGCTTTGAAAAGCGGCATCGGCGGCGTTGTTGCCGCGGAGGCGTGCACCGGAGAGCGCGAGCGGGACGAAGGCGTACGTGGTCCGCTGCAGCGAGGCGGCGAGGGATGCGGGCACGGCGTTGACTAGGCGCTGGAGAGCATCTTCGGTGGTGTGGGCAGGACCGGGGTGGCCGGATCCGATGCCGTCCCCGAGCATGGCGTAGCGCAGGCCGTTGGGGGCGGTGTGCCGCCGCAGCTGCCCGGAGGCGGCTTCGGCGGAGAGCAGCTCTGATTCGAGGACGTTGGCCACCAGGGCGTATTCTAAATGGAGAGATGCCACAGCCAAACCGCACGTACGCTCCGGGATATACCGACTACACGGGACCGCGCCTGTTCGGTGCGCCGGTCGGCGACTTGAGCCTGTTTCAAACAGTGCTGGGGACGCTGGGAATCGGAGTTGCGAGCTTTTTCGCGGCGACCTTTCTTGGGATACTGGGTGTGTCGGCGGTGAGCATTGCGCGGCACCGGATGCTGGACTACAGCATTGCGTACAAGTTCGTGGGCCTGCCGGTGGGTGTGCTGATGCTGTTTGCGACCGGATTGTACCTGGGAGCGGTACTGATCCGGCGCGTGACGGGCGAGGGGCGCTAACAAATCAGGTGATGCCGGGCGAATGGCAGACGCGTGACTGCCCCGGCGGCATACGAGTTCCTGGTGGCTTGCAAACGATTACATCCGTCGTTTTCGCGAAAATTATACTGGGCAGAGCTTTGGTTTCTGGTCTAATGAAACCGGTTACAGCTTATGCCTTCTCCGCAAGACACATCCGGGAAGTCCTCCAGGCAAGGCGGCGGTGCGGTGTCACTGCGCACGCTGTCGGCGCATTTGAATTTATCGATGGCGGCGATTTCGCGTGTGCTGAGCGGATCGCCGGCCGCACGATCGATCCCGCCGGCAACGCAGGAGCGCATCTTTGCCGCGGCGCGTTAGCTGAATTTCCGGCCGAATCTGCTGGCACGGTCGCTGCGGCGCGGGCAGTCGACCAGCGTGGGCGTGCTGATTCCAGACATCTCAGAGGGCTACTCGGCGCACGTGCTGGCCGGGATCGAAGAGACGCTGTCGGCGGCCGGGTACGTGCTGGTGATGATTACGCACCATCATCGCGAGGAGGTGCTGGCCAAGTCGGAGCGCATCTTTGCCGAGCGCGCAGTGGATGCCGTGATCCTGGTGGGAACGACGCTGCAGCTGTATGGAACCACGCCGACGGTAACGGTGTCGTGCCCGGACCCGCATCCGCATGTGACCAATATCGTCTTGAACCACGACCACGCGGCAGAGCTGGCGTTGCGGCATCTGCATGGTCTGGGGCATCGCAAGATCGCGGTGATCAAGGGCCACCCGGTCAGCTCGGACACGGAGCGGCGGTGGCGCTCGATCGAGCGGGCGATGGCGGCGCTTGGGATGGCGCTGCCGCCCGAGCGAGTGGTGCAGATGGATGAGGAAGTGCAGACCAACGAGCCGGGCTATCGAGCGGCACGAAAGCTCTTGCAGCAGAGCCGCGATTTTTCGGCGGTGTTCGCGTTCAACGACGTGTCAGCGATTGGAGCGATCGGAGCGCTGCAGGATGCGGGGCTGGCTGTGCCGGAGGACGAGTTGGTCATGGCGTTGACGATGTCGCGTTTGCCCGCGTGCACCGGCCTCTGCTGACCACCATGCGCCAGCCCCTGCATCAGATGGGTGTGCTGGCCGCCAATGCGGTGCTGCATGAGCTGACCGCGCCGGAAACCCACACCACCGCAGTGGAAGTGGTTGTGGAACCGGAGCTGGTGGTGCGTGCCACGACAGGTGCTCCGGCCGTGTACACAGCAGCGGCGGCGGCTTAGCGGCTGCCTTGCTGTTGCCTGGCGAAGCACGAAGCGGGCTCGCGGGTCTCCCAGAGCTCGAAATGAATTGAACCGCAGGATCCGGATGTCGCGTCCGTTGTGCCGCTCCTAGTGTGAGGACATGCACACGACGATCGATCCAACCATTCTTTACTTCGGCACGCCGGTGGCCCTGATCAGCACGCGCAACGAGGACGGCTCAGCAAACCTGGCGCCCATGTCTTCGGCGTGGTGGCTGGGCTGGACCTGCATGCTCGGGCTAGGACAGATGAGCCAGACCGCCGACAACCTGATTCGCACGCGCGAATGCGTGATCAACCTGCCGGGCGCGACGATGGCGGGCGCTGTGGACCGGCTGGCAATGACCACCGGCAAGAACCCGGTGCCTGAGAAGAAGCAGGGCTGGGGCTACCGGTATGAGCCGGGCAAGTTCGCGCGGGCAGGATTAACCGAGATGCCCTCCGTCCACGTGGGCGCGCCGCGCGTGGCCGAGTGCCCGGTGCAGATGGAGGGCACGGTGCACGCGTACCATGCCTTCGGCAAGAAGGTGGCGGCGTATGCGTTTGAAGTCCACATTGAGAAGCTGCACGTAGACGAGAGCCTCCTGGAGGCGGGCAGCGAACGGCACATCGACCCGGTGCGGTGGCGGCCGCTGCTGATGAGCTTTTGCCGATTCTTCGGGATGGGCGGAGAGGTGCACCCGTCGACGCTGGCGGAGTCGAACTTTGTGAAGAATCTGAAGGTAGCTGGCGCTGCGGCACCGGCCCAAACGGCAGCGGCGACACCAGCCGAGACGGGAGCGGCGGCATGAGCGCGACGGCACAGCAGCAGCAGGACGAGCGGTGGGCGGCGGTGGTGGCGCGCGACCGTTCGCAGGATGGCAGCTTTGTATATGGTGTGTTGACGACCGGTGTGTACTGCCGGCCGGGGTGCGCGTCGCGGCTGCCGAAGCGGGAGAATGTGCGCTTGTACGAAACGGCAGCCGAGGCTCGGGCGGACGGCCTGCGCGCCTGCAAGCGATGCCTGCCGGACGGGCGCGATGCGCGGGCCGTGGACGGGACGATCCGGAGGCTGTGCCGCTACATGGAGGCGCATCTGGACGAGCCGTTGAAGCTGGACGACCTGGCGACGCGCGCGCGGTTGAGTCCGGCGCACCTGCAGCGGACGTTCAAGGCCGTCGTTGGGGTGAGCCCGAAACAGTATGCGGACAGTCTGCGGATGGAGCGGTTCAAGCGGTCGCTGCGGCAGGGCGAGGGTGACGTGACCGCGTCGATTTTTGACGCGGGGTATGGGTCGATCAGCCGGGTGTATGAGCGGGTGGATACGCGGCTGGGAATGACACCGATGGAGTACCGGAACGGAGGGACGGACGTGACGATTACCTATGCAACGTTTGAGACGGCGCTGGGGCTTGCGATGCTCGGCGCGACGGACCGCGGCTTGTGCTTTCTGCAGTTCGGGGATGAGGTGGAAGCGCTGTTGGCTGCGTTGCGGACGCAGTATCCGGCAGCGGCGGTTGGACCGATGCCCGATCCTGCTCCGCCGGAATTCGCGGCTTGGATCGCGGCCTTGAACGGGTACCTGGACGGGCGTGCGCCGGACCTGCGGCTGCCGGTGCATGTGCGGGCGACCGCGTTCCAACAGATGGTTTGGGAGTACCTGCAGCGCATGCCGGCGGGAGCCCCGCAGAGCTATGGCGCGGTGGCCGAAGCGCTGGGACGACCGACAGCGGCGCGGGCGGTGGCGCGGGCGTGTGCCTCCAATGTGGTGGCGCTGGCAATTCCATGCCACCGGGTGGTGCGCGGGACCGGAGCGCTTGGCGGGTACCGATGGGGGTTGGAGCGGAAACGGAAGCTGTTGGAGATGGAAAGGCAAGGTTCGCCTGCGGCCTAAGAGAAGCGCTTCGCGCTCCTGGACCCCACCCTTCGCGCAGAGAGCGCGCGAAAAGGTGGGGTACGCCGAATGTCTTGCCGATCCGAAAGCAGATCCTTCGCTGTGCTCAGGATGACAGTGCTGCGGAGGTTCGCGTCGCGTTACCTCACGTTGCTAAAGTCGGCTTCGGCGGCGTTGAGTTGTTCGGGGGTGGGTGCGGATGAGGTGATGAGGATGCGGTAGCGGAAGGTGGCGGTGCCGCCCTGCGGGAGGGTGAAGTCGTGCTGCGGCGCCTTGGGATCGAAGATGTGGTCGCCGAGCGGATTGGCGGCGAAGAGGCCGTAGCCGCGGGCGTGCCAGTAGGTTGGGAAGCCGGGATTGGCGGGGTGGTCGAGGATGGCGATGGTTTCGGTTTTGCCGTCGGGGGTGGTGCCGGTGAGTTCGCACCAGGCGCCTCGGGTGGACCAGACCTTGTCGCCGGTGATGCCGGCAGAGGTGCGGTAGACGCCGGTGGCTCCGGTGATGTCGGCATTGGCGACCTGGGTGGGGCGGCCCGAGGCGTCGTTGTAGGTGCCGCCCTTTTCGGTGGGGCTCTCGAGAAAGTGTGCGACGCGGATGCCGAGCAGGCCCTCTTTATCGTCGTGAAAGGTGACGGCCTTGAGCGCGGTGAGGGTGGAGATGCGGTCGATGGTGCGGATGCCGTTCTTGTCTCCGCCCTGGGCACGGAAGATGTAGGTGGTCGTTTCCTCAAGGAGATCGGTGGATTTGCTGTCGGGGGCGCCCGAGTCGCCGGATTTGGCGCTCCATGTGGTTTCAGTGACGATTTCGCCTTCCCTGCCTGACTTTGTAGAGAGGACTGCGCCCTGGTGGATGGAGCCCATCTTTGGCTTTTGCGCGGCGGGGATGGCGCCGGAGTTGTTCCAGAAATCGAAGCCGTTGACGTTGCCGTAGTTGAACCAGAGGCCGGCGTGGTGGGGGTGGTCGACGCGCTCGCCGGGGCGCGGATCGAGCGGAAAGCCGCGGGTGACGGTGGTGCCGTCAGGCGCGACCAGCGGGTATAGAACGGGCTTTTCGAGGGTGTTCGGCCAGACGTAGCTGGTGAAGGGTTTGCCGTCGGCGGTGACGTCGATGCGGCGATTGGCTTCGTTCAGGTGTACGTCGATCTGGGCCTGAGCGGTGACGGCAACAGCGGCGGCGGCGAGGAGAAGAGCGAATCGCATAGCGTCCTTCGTGTCTGGAACGGTGAGACCGGATCTGTGGTGTGGGTTCAGGACCGCCTCATCGGCGGCTGACTACATTGCGCGCTGGTGCTGTCGAAAACCGACACATGGGTGTGCAGCCCACTGGTATCAGAGATGAGTAGCCCTGAAGTCAGTAGAAATTACCTTTCCCCAGGAGTTTTATGCGCGTACGTTTGTTTGCTGCTGCCTTGTTGATGGTGGCCGGAGTTGCCGCTCACGCTACCCCCATCACCTACACCGTTACGGACACGGCATCCGGAACCATTGGACGAACCATTTACAGCAACAAGACCATTACGGTGACATTCACCGGCGACACCAAGAATGTTGTGAATGAGGGTGGTGGCTTTTACGAGAACAGCGTTGGAACGGAGACGGTGAAGATCGGTACAGGCGCTACGGCCACGACGGCCACCTTTACCGGGGATGTGGACTTTTTCGTGAATCAAACATTCACACCACCGGCTGCCGGGAACGGCTCGGCCGGCGGGTCCGTCCTTGACACCTTCTCGAATCTGTTCGCAACGTACACCGGGACGACTGCGCTGGGACCGGTCACAGGCGCGGTGTTTTATAACGCCGGCCTCGGCTTTGCAACAAATCTGGGTACTTTCGTAATCGACTCCGCGGGTGCAAACTCCACCTTCACAGCGACGCTGGGAAGCACGACGGCGGTTACTCCAGAGCCATCGAGCCTGGCGCTGCTGGGCACGGGCGTGTTGGGAGTGATCGGCGCGGCTCGCCGGCGTTTCGCGGCGTAGTCTGGCAGATGGAGTGAAAGCCCCGGCTCTGGCCGGGGCTTTTTTATGCGTTGCGGGTGCGTGTCGCTTCAAAGGTTCAGGCGACATGCTTGCCCCCGGCGACAACCTGTTGCGTCTTGTCGTCGAAGGTCACTTTGGCGCCGGTCTGCATGGCGGCGATGCACATGCAGAGGGCGACGGAGTGAGAATAGCCGGCGTCGATGGAGGCGTTGGGAGTTTTGCGGGAGCGGACGCAGTCCATCCAGTTGCGCATGTTCGCGGAGGTCTGCGGGTCGGCGCCGGTATTGGCGTCGTTGGAGACTTTTTCGGGGTTGCCGAGCGAGAAGTCTTTGAGCAGGCGGGGCTGCATGTGCATTTCGCTGGCGTACCTGGCGGTGAGGCCGCCGTCGGAGCTGACGAGCTGCTTGTCCATGTCGAGTGAGCCACCGGTGGAGCGGTAGATTTCCTTGACGCCGCCCGCCTCGTTGGTCTGGCGCGAGGAGTAGATGACCTGGAAGCCCTTGGTGAGGTCGTCGGCCGGGCCGTAGTCGAAGACGGCGGTGAGGGTGTCCCAGTTGCGGCGGCCGTCGTGCCAGGCGTAGATGCCGCCGTTGGCGACAACGGAGCGCGGGTGCGGGTAGCCGGTAAACCAGTGGACGGTGTCGATCTGGTGGACGAGCCACTGGTCGGGGATGCCGGACGAGTAGGGCCAGAAGAGGCGGAACTCGAGGTACTTGCGGGCGTCGAAGGGCTCAAAGGGCTGGTTGATGAGGTAGCGCTTCCAGTCGGTGTCCTCTTCGTGGAGGAGCGGAACGACGTCGGGGCGGCGCCAGCGGCCGGGCTGGTTGACGTTCCAGGTCATCTCGACGCCGACGATGTCGCCGAACTCGCCGGAGCGGATGTATTCGTAGGCGCGCTGGTAGGAGGGCGTGGAGCGGCGCTGGGTGCCGACCTGGACGATCTGGCTGCTCTTGTGGACGGCGTCGCGGAACACGCGGGCGTCGGCCATGGTGTGCGCGGTGGGCTTTTCGACGTAGGCGTCGCGGCCGTGCTGGACGGCTTCGGTGCCGTGGTGCGCGTGTTGAAAATCGGCGGTGGCGACGAGGACGGCGTCGACGTCCTTGCGGGCGTAGAGCTCGTCGGTGTTGCGGACGGAATCGATGTGGCCGCCGCCTATTTTCTTTGAGACAAAAGCAGCACCGTCGTCGCGGCGCTTGTTCCAGATGTCGCAAACGGCGACGAACTCGAAGTTGGTGTCTTTGTTGTTTTGCAGGAAGGCGGGAACCAGCGCGCCGCGCATGCGGTCGCCGCAGCCGACGATGGCGGTGCGGACGCGGTCGTTCGCGCCCGGAATGGCGGCGTAGGAGCGTGCGGTCCACGCGGAAGCGGCGGCGGTCGCGAGGCCGGCTTGTTTCAGAAAGGTGCGGCGGGTGGTGTCGCTCATTGTGGAGGGCTCCAGTTCAGGTGAAAGAGACGAAGCGAGTGGAAGCCGCAGACTCAATCTGTCGCGCAGAGAGCAGGCGAAAGATCGGGGGGCGCACAGTTCTTGCCGGTCCAGAAACGGGTTTCTCCACTACGCGGGACGATGAGGCTGTCCCGCTCCGGTCGAAATGACAGGGTCGTGGCGGAGGTTAGCGTTAGAAAGTGAAGCGGGCGGCTGCCTGGAAGATGCGTGGGTCGTTGGCGCCGGTGGCGTAGCCGAAGGTGGACGAAGTTGGAGTGCCGGTGGTGAAGGCGTTCAGGTTGGGGTGATTGAGGACGTTGAAGCTTTCCAGGCGCAGCTGGAGGCGCACGCGCTCAAAGGTGTTGAAGTTGCGGCTGACGGAGGCGTCTACGTCGTAGTAGTTGGGGCCGCGCAGAAAGTTCTTCGGCAGGGTGCCATACGTGCCGAGCGCCGGCAGGGCAAATGCGGCCTTGTTGAAGTAGAAGCGGTTGCTGCCGTTCGCGGAACGGCTGCGGACCGGCTGACCGTTCAGCAGGGGTACGCCGGGAACGAGATTGGGGCGATCGTTGACCTGACCGGTGAGCGAGATATCAGAGCCGGAGGTGACGTTGTAGGGTACGCCGCTGGTGAGGCGGACGATGGGAGCGATCTGCCATCCGTTGACGAGACCGCCGGCATAGCCGTGGAGGCGGTTGACCCGGCTTTCCGTGACAAAGGTGACGTTGGCAATGTGGCGGACGTCGTAACCGCAGGCGCCGTAGTCGGCGCGGGGGTTAGAGCTGTTCTGGAGCGAGGAGCCGGCGATATCGCCCTGGTTGTCGACCAGGTCGAGGCACTTGGACCAGGTGTAGTTGGCGAGGAAGTTGAAGTTACCCGAGCGGTGCTGGATGGTAAAGATGCCGCCGTTGTAGTTCGAGAAGCCGTGGTCGTCGATGATGGTGAAGGTTGGGCTATAGAGCAAGCCCTGCGAAGGGTTGATGGCCGACAGCGCGGTACGGGCGTTGGTGTTTGCGGTACCGGTATTGGAGCAGGCTGCGCCCGCGGCAGGTAGATTGGAGCCGGTAAGAAAGCCGCAGGATCCGGCAACGCCCGTGGACACGCCGGGGATGTAGGTGGCGTGATAGGGATAGGTGCCGATGTACTGGTGTACGTTGCGATTGCCGAGATAGTTAGCGGAGAAGTTCCAGCCGCGGCCCAGTTCCTGCTGCAGCGAAGCGGTCCACTGGTAAATGACCGGCGTACGTGAGGCGGGCTTCATGACCACGTACTGGCCGGTGGTCGGAAAGACGGCGCTTGCGTTGGGCGGAAAGATGCCGGGAAACGGATCGGTGCCGTTCTGGTAGACGGACCATGGGTTCGCGAACGGGATGTTGCCCGTGAGGTCGATCTCATTGGTATACGGCGCATTGGTGGTCTGGCGCTGGCTTAGATAGAGCGGCGGTGTGTCATACATCATGGCGCCACCGAAGCGGAAGACCGTGGTGGGATGCGCCTGGTAGGCGATGCCGACGCGCGGGGAAAAATTGTTGAGGCGGTTGTTGACCATCGACTTCGTAATGCCGGTGTCGCCCGGGTACAGCGAGCCGGCGGGAGCGTTGGGAAAGCGCGTGGAGTGCGTGTTGTTGACAAAGGCGTTGTATTCGAAGGTGCTGCCGCGGCCGAAGTAGTCCGCCCCGAAGAGCATGGGTTCGTAGCGCAGGCCGTAGGTGAGGGTCAGCTTGTCCCGTAGGTGCCAGGTGTCCTGGGCGTAGCCAGAGAAGATGTTCTGACGGAAGGCAGTCTGCTGGGAGCGGGACTGGCCGAAACTCTGGACGCGGCCGGTAA
>CAXUEG010000100.1:0-9231 GCA_964249935.1 uncultured Terriglobus sp. | reverse complement strand
ATATGTAACAGATGCGCTTGGGATCGATACCTCGCTCTAGCAAAGACTGAATCGTGTGGTAGATCATAACCGTCTTCCCGACTCGCCTCGGTCCAAGGAGCACAACGGCTCGCCGGACTGTGGAGTCAGTGACTAAGGGTAGAAAAACTTTCAAATACGCTCTGGGCTCCCACTCTCGAAAGCGCTGCTGGATGCCTGTCGTCGTTTCCCACCACGGGTTCTCAAATCTGATCCGCCTTATGATGTCAGCATCAGAAATCGTCTGCATGCACTCAGAATAGCTCCGAACTGCTGCTAAGATCAATCAACTGATCTTAGCCTGTAATCTATTCATAGTAGGAGACTTGTTTGTGCACTCACAGGCAAGTTGCACTGTGTACATTCCTTAGAACGCTTCAACGCACAGTCAAAGAGGACTTTATGTTTCCGATTCGAAGCAACGCTTGCCTCTGCCTCCTGCTCGCTCTTCCAGCGGCGTACGCGCAGACCGGCCAGCCGGTGAAGACCGATAAAGGCGAGATCATCGGCAAGCTTTCCGATGATGGACAGGTCCGCATCTTCCTGGGTATCCCGTATGCCGCGCCTCCGGTGGGTCCACTTCGCTGGCAGCCACCGCAGCCTTTAGCGAGTTGGTCGTCACCGCGGCTGGCACAGAGCTACGGCTCGCACTGCGTGCAGGTGAACAAGTTTGAAGACATGGTTTTCCACGACCCGGGTGAGAGCGAGGACTGCCTCACGCTCAATGTCTGGGTCCCGCAGCCCGCAGCGCCCGGCCAGAAACTGCCGGTGATGGTCTGGATCTACGGCGGCGGGTTCTACTCCGGCAGTACGTCGGAAGCGCGGCAGGACGGTGAGAGCTTTGCGCGCAAGGGCGTCATCCTCGTCTCTATGAACTACCGCTTGAATATCTTCGGCTTCTTTGCCCACCCGGCACTCGCCGCGGAGTCGCCAGAGCACGCGGCCGGCAATTACGGCCTGATGGACCAGGCCGCTGCCCTGCAGTGGGTGCACCGCAACATCGCCAACTTCGGTGGCGATCCCGGTAACATCACGCTCTTCGGTCAGTCTGCCGGCTCTGCCTCCGTCAGCGCGCAAATGGCCTCGCCGCTTGCCAAGGACACGCTCGCGCACGCCATCGGTGAGAGCGGAGCGGCCTTCCCGCGCAACGGCCTGTCGTACCTGCCGCTCGCGGCAGCGGAGGCGAAAGGCGAGAAGTTTGCGCGGGAAACTCTGGGCAAAACCACACTTGAGGACCTGCGTGCGATGCCTGCGGCGGACCTGGTCAAAGCCGTCGAGGGCCAGAAGACGCCGGTCATTCGCTTCGGCCCCGACGTGGACGGGCTGTTCCTTCCCGAACCCGTTCCAGCCATCTTTGCCGAGGGGAAGCAGGCACACGTGCCGCTGCTGGCCGGTTGGGTGCGCGACGAGAGCGGATTTCCCAAGCAACCCGTTACCCTGGCCAGCTATCGCGCCCAGGCTCAGCAGACGTGGGGTCCGAACGCGGACGCCTTCCTGAAGGCCTACCCGGCTACCACGGATGCCGAGGCGCTTCGCAGCACGGCGGATTACGCCGCGGATGCTTTTATTGCGGGATCAACCTGGGAATGGATCGAAGCTCAGGTGAAGACGGGCGGCGCACCCGTCTACCGTTATCACTTCGAGCAACCGTCGCCCGGTGCGCGCTACCACCCTGCCAGCGCAGGGGCTTTCCACTCCAGCGAAATTGAGTACGTCTTCGGCAACCTGCAGGCCCGCCCAGGAGCCCCGTGGACGGAGGCAGACTACAAGCTTTCTGAGCTCCTGCAAGACTACTGGATCAACTTCGCCAAGAAAGGAGATCCGAACGGTCCCGGACTCCCGGTCTGGCCGGCTTTCCGTCAAGACCAGCAATGGCCGGTGATGCATCTGGCTGAGCCCTCCCCAGCCGCAACGCCCGACACCACCCGTGAACGCTATGAATTTCTGCAAGCAAACAGACCAGTCGAGCACGAATAAGCCGCTGACGAACACGGCCTTGTCTTTCGGTATGTTCGGACCGGAGCCTCCTTACGCAAAGGGGGCGCGAGGTTGCGGTGATTGCGGTCGTGATCGGGTCTAATCGAAAGGCAGGGCATCTGCCAATTCCAGCGTCGCAAATGGAATGTCGAGATCCTCGGCAAACACGATGAAGCGAGATGCAATCAGCTTGCTGCTTTCCATCGCTTGCGCAGCCAGATCGACGCCTTCTGCACCGATCGTTAGTTCCTGTCGCAGAAAGGTCAGGACTTCGTTCTTGCCCGTGAAGTTCATGTCGCGCGTAGCTGAAGCGCCGGCACTGCCCAGCACTCGTTTTGTCGCGATTCGAAGCAGGTAGGTGGGATGCGCTTCCCCGGTTGTAGCAACACGCCGGATTGCAAGATCGCACATCATATGCAGTTTCCTGATCCGGACCGGAGATCGTCGTCGGTGTTGGCCTTATGGCTCGTAGAAGGTTGCCGCTCGTTTTCCGGCCCAGACGCCAGCAGTGGACGATAGCTGCGGGGTGGCGATTCGCAGGCGTCGACCATTGGTATTGTGGCAGAAGTGTTTGGCGAGGCGAAACTTTCTGCAACGGCCATCGTCGGAGAAAGCACGGGTTGATGAAGCGCTTTTTTCACCAGTGCGGTCCGGTGCAGCGTTCTGCTGTGGTGGCGGGCCTATGCGTCGCGGCGAGTGGACTCGCTGCGGGTGCCTGTGCGCAGTCGCAGGCTTCCGGGCCGTCTGCATCACACGATCGAGCGGCGCTGCCGTTGGAGCCTGCGGTTCAGCAGGGACAATGCACGCTGGAGGGCAAAGTACGCGGCTCGGATGGTGGCATCGTGCCCGGAGCTTCGCTGACGCTGCTGGGCGAAGGCAAGGTTCGCGAGCGCACCGCCAAATCAGACGACGATGGCGACTACCTGATGGACGACGTGCCTTGCGGGCAGTTTGTGCTGGCAGTCACGATGCCGGGCTTTTCGCCGCTGGCGCTCGGTGGCGAGATGCGCGACGCGGGCGAGGTGCTGCAGCAGGACGTGACGCTGAAGATCGCCGGAGTCAACGCGTCGGTGAACGTGGTGGCGACGCAGGGCGAAATCGCACAGGCGCAGGTTGATCTGCAGGAACACCAGCGCATGCTGGGGGCGTTCCCAAACTTCTTTGTGAGCTACCAATGGTCGGCGGTGCCGCTGCATTCGAAGCAGAAATTTGAGCTGGCCTGGCACACTGCGATCGACCCGGCCAACTTCGTGCTGGCTGGAGTGATTGCAGGCATTCAGCAGGCGAACAACAGCCTGCCCGGGTATGGGCAGGGCGCGGCCGGGTATGGCAGCCGGTTTGGTGCGAACCTTGGCGATGAGGTGACGGGCACGTTTCTGGGAGGCGCGATCCTGCCGACGCTGTTCCGGCAGGACCCTCGCTACTTCTATCGCGGAACCGGCTCCAACGGGTCGCGGCTCTGGTACGCGGTGAGCCGTGCCTTTATAACGCGGGGCGATAACGGCAAGACCGAAGTGAACTTTTCCGGCCTGCTGGGTGACATGGGATCGGGCGCGATCAGCAATCTGTATGCCGCCAAGGAAGACCGGCAGGGCGCTGGGCTGACGGTGGAGAACGGTCTGCTGGGCATCGCCGGGGACTGCGTGAACAACACTCTGCAGGAGTTCGTGCTGCGCAAGTTGACCACGAAGACGCGCGGGCGGCGTGGCCAGGCAACAGACGGAACGACGGCACCGTAGGAGAACGGCAAGCCGGAACGCAGCGGTGCGCGGTCCAAAGCACTCCCAAAGGAAAAGCCCCGCTGTAGCGGGGCCTTTCCGTTTGCTGCAGATCGGCTGACGAAACTACCTTACTGGATGACGAGGGTGACGTTCGTCGACGCGCTGGGTGATCCGTTCGCGTAATCGGAAGCGACAAAGGCAAAGGTATAGGTGCCTTTGGGCGCGATCGAGGTGGTGCCACCACCGCCACCCGTGGTTCCCGCAGGCAGCGGCGTGGAGCCGGAGCCGCATCCGGATAACCCAGCGGTGCCGGCGATGGCGGCCAGGGCGAGCAGGCCAGTCATCCAGGTCCGACGGCGGCGGAAGAATGCAGTGCCGAGCAGGCCCGTAAAGCCGATGGCAAGCAGAGGCATATTACGGTGCACCTCCGTGCCGGTTGCTGGAGTATTGCCCTGTCGGTTGCTCGCGACTTTCTTCGCATTTCCGAACACCTTGATCACACCGGTACCGGAGCAGTCCGAGTTGTTGAAGGAATAGGTGACCGTGATGGGAACCGTACCGTTTGCAGGAATACCTGCATCCGCCTGTCCCAGCAAGCAGCCTGTCGCGGGGAAAGAGGCCCCGCTGGCCGAGGTGGAATCGTCAAGGCCGACGATGCCGGTATAGCCGTTGGTTGAGGTAATGTTCAGTGTCCAGCTGCCGCTTTGGGCGGTACTGCTGTTGATGGTGACCGTAGTGGGCGTGGCAGCCAGGGTGATGCCGCCGTTCGTGGTGGACACGTTGACTGCGGTCGACGCCGTGGCGGCGTTGAAGTTGCCATCGCCCGCGTAGGTGGCAGCTATGGTGTGGCTGCCGGCGGAGTAGGTCCCGCTGAAGGTCACGGTCGCGATGGCGCCCGTGTCGGGATTGTTCAAGCTAAGAGCTGCGGCGACCGCGACGGTCTGCGGCGCGCCCCCATCGAGGGTGACGGTTACATTGCCGGTCGGCAATGTGGATGCCGTATTGCTGCTGACGCGAACTTGTACCTGAATAGCAGCGGTGGTGGCGCCAGTGACGGTGAGGGCAAGTGTTGGGGTCTTATTGTTTGCGGTGACGGCCGAGGTCAGATTGCCGCTGAACCCGCCGATGTCAAGCGAGCCGAGGCCAGTCGCCAAGTCATAGCCAGCTGTCGCGTTGTAGCCTTCCGATCCGTTGGCGCAGTTCAACGTACCCGCGGCGCAGGGATCGCTGTTATTGCCCGTGGTCACGTCATGGAACAGGGAAGCGTTGGTGCCGTAAAGGCTGTAAAGCAATGGATTGATGTTGCCCAGGCCGGCGGTATTGTTATTGGCGTTGAGCACCATGGCGAGCGCGCCGGCGAATGAGGGCGTGGGCAGAGACGTGCCGCCGACTTTGCCAATGCCAAACGCGGTCGCGGTGCAGGCCGCGGTCGAGGTCACGCCGTTGCTGGCGCTGGTATAGCTGGGATCGCTAGTGCAGATCAGATATCCGTCGTGCTCTGCAGCCGTGAAACTGATATCGGGAATGTCGCGCGCGCCGTCAGCGGGTACGCCGGTGGCCACCTGCCAGTTAGGTTTGCCGAACACCCGGCTGGGACCGCCGGCACCGGCCGAAAGTGGATCGCTGGAGTTCTCGTTCCACACGGACTCGGGAATGTATCCAATTGCCGAGCCGTACTGGCTGTTGTTGGTGCTGTTCCAGTAATTGCCGGTGGTGTCGTTGAACTGCGTTCCGCCAATGGCGGTGACATAGGGCGAGCTGGCCGGGTAACCCACCTGCAGACCGTCGTATGCCGTCGTCACGCCAGGATCTTCGCAGCCTGCGGCGCCGGTGTCACCGGCGGCGACCAGGATCGTCTGTCCCTGCGCGTTTGCCTCGCGGTAGTAGCCCTCCTGACCGGTTAGAGAGCTGATGCTGTTCTCTGTCTCACAACCACCGTAGCTGTAGGTGAGGATGGGCGCAATGTTGTTCACGATCGCATAGTTCAGGGCGTCATTGACGCCCAGGTTGGTCGCACTGCCCGTGTACACGAAGTAGATCGTCGCACCGGGCGCAACACCGCTTGAGTACTCCAGATCGGCTTCGGATTCCGTTTCGTCGCCATCATAGGCGGTGCTGGCACCGGAGTTGGGGTACAGAATGACGTTGGGCGCCTTGGGCGTTTGTCCGGTCAACTGCTGAAAATAAGTGATCTGGTTGGGGTCGACGGCGGACTGGCCGAGTACGGCGATCTTGACGCCCGCGCCCGTCTGCCCGGAGTTGAAGAGGCCATTCGCGTCATAGATCTGGCGGAAGTCATAGGGCGTGACGGAGTGGCTGCCGGTAGCCGTGGTGGAGTCGGGCCGCTGGCCTGCAAGGCCGCCGCCGTTCACCACCCGGTGCAGGGCCGGGCGCATCCGGTAGCTGGACAGGCCCGTGATGCCGCCGACCACGTTCTGCAGGGCCGAGGGGATCTGCGGAGCGGTGCTGTTCTCAAAGAACTTCTGACCGCCACGGCTGAAGTTGTCCAGCTCAGTATGGAAAGCGGCCTCAACGGCACCTGAGGTGCCGCTGAAGGTGATGCGGTTGCGGCTGGGCGCGACCTCATTGACCTGGAATCCCTGGTTGGTGAGCCAGTTCTGGAGCACCTGCAGGTCGCTGTCGGAGATGCCGAATTGTGCGCCGAATTGCGCGGGCGTGAGCCACTGGTGGTAACGCGGCGAGGACGGGTTTTGCTGATCGGCGAGTAATTGGTCGAGCGCGGCGGACTGTGTCGCCGAGGGCGACAGGACGAGCGACATGGACTCGAGTTTGGTGCTGGGCTCGAGATGGCCGAGCGCCGTGCTGCTTTTCACACGCGGCGAAACACCCTGGGGCAACGCCTGGGGCGCGGTCGAAGCGGCGTCGCGGCTGAGGCGGTTGGGAAGCGCGGCGCCGTGAAGCATGTTGCCGGCGGAGCCTGCAATGGCCAGCAGGAGAGTGGAGGCACTACGGAGATACGTCTTCATAGGGTGTCGCTGTCCTGGAACTTGAAAGATACAAAACTGCTGGGAACCGTACGCGGAGTTAGACCCGTCGTTGCGGGTTTGGTTGCGCGCGGCGTCCGGGTTGTCGGTGATGTGGAAGAGGTATGACGCAACATAAAGCTGTGCGAAAGGCGTACGTCGAATGGACTGGTTCGGACGGGTGTGCGCCTACGGGCTGGCGTGGTTCGGCGTTCCACAATGGGAATGTTGGTCCTTGACCGATGCGAACGCAACAACGCTGGCTTGCTTAAGCTTTGCGCTGACCTGGAGGCGTGTTGAGCCAGTCAAGGGCCTGCATAAGCCAGGGCTTGAGATCGCGGCGGGGGACAACGGCGTCGAGAAAGCCGTGGTGGAGCAGGAACTCGGAGCGCTGAAAGCCTTCCGGGAGTTTCTGCCGGATGGTCTGCTCGATGACCCGGGGACCGGCGAAGCCGATAAGGGCGCCGGGCTCGGCGATGTTGAGGTCGCCCAGCATGGCGAACGATGCGGTGACGCCGCCGGTGGTCGGATCGGTCATGAGGCTGATGTAGGGTACGCGGGCGTCGGCCAGGCGGCCGAGTGCGGCGGAAACCTTGGCGAGCTGCATGAGGGAGGCGATGCCTTCCATCATGCGGGCGCCGCCGGATGCGGAGATGATGAGCAGCGGGTGCCGCGCTTCACGGGCGCGGTCGACGGCGCGGGCGATCGTTTCGCCGACCACGGCGCCCATGGAACCTCCGATAAAGGCGTATTCCATCGCGGCGATGACGATGTTGTGGGGGCCGAGCTTGCCGACTGCGTTGACGATTGCGTCGTTCAGGCCGGTCTTCTTTTGCGCTTCGGCCAGACGCCGCTTGTAGGGTTTCAGGTCGGTAAAGTCCAGCGGATCGGTGGAGCGGAGGTCGAGGTCGACGAGTTCGTAACCCGGTTCAAGCAGGGCGGCGATGCGGGAGCGGGCGTCGAGCTTGAAGTGGTGGCCGCAGTAGGGGCAGGTTTGCTGCGTTTCTTCGAGTTGCGCGCGAAAGATCGCTTTGCCGCAGTCGGGGCACTTGACCCAAAGGCCCTCCGTGCGTACGGAACGCTCGTCGGGGGCGTGGGACTCAGGCGCGATGGGGCTGTCTTGCCGCTTGAACCAGCTCATAGTGGGTCGAGGGTTAGTGTAACCGGAAGCGGCGCATGCACAGCGAGGCTGTAGAGGTGCAGGGACGCCCGCGTAGCGCCCGTGGCTGCGGTGCAATCAACTGCGCGCCCGAAACCTCGTTCTCTCAACGGCAGTCAGCAACATGCTCCCAAGGGGAATATCACGTCGGTAACCAGCGCAAACCCGATCGTTGACTTTGCAGTCACTAACCGAGCTCAGGTGGGAGACATGTGAGCGCTGGCAGTGGTACACCTTGTAGCGCTTCAGCCCAGGGTACCTCTGCTGTGGCTTTGCTGAGTTCTTTGAGCGCTCCGTGTCTGCCTGGCCCGGTCTTGACCGAGCGAAGGCGGCATGCAACGCGTGGTTGCCTGTTTTGCGAAGGCGAACGCTGAAACAGCCTTAGCTCCCCCGTACAGAACCCAAACACGACCCCTAACAACCACACACAAGGTAGTGCGCAACAACCTTTTGGAGAGAAGTCATGCGTCGATTCGTCTGGATGATTCCGTTGAGTGCGGCTGCACTTGTAATGCCCGCGCAGGGCCAGGAGTATCGCGGTACGCTGTCCGGCACCGTCACCGACCCTTCGGGCGCGGCGGTTCCCGGTGCTGATGTTTCGGCCAAGAGCGGCGAGCAGACGTACCAGGTGAAGACGGATGGCTCCGGCCGTTTCGTGATCCCCTACGCGCAGCCAAACACCTATACCGTCAGCGTAACGGCGGCTGGGTTCGCCACAGCGCAGTTTCCGAACCTGACCCTGCAGCTGTCGGGCACGATCGACCTGCCAATCAAGCTGAAGGTAAGCGGGAACTCGAACGAAGTCACCGTAACAACCGAGCAGTTCAACCTGGCTACGACGGATGCTTCGGGCGGAACGGTGATCGATCCGGAAAAAGTGCAGAACCTGCCGCTGAACGGACGGCAGGTCTACCAGCTGCTCCAGTTGACGCCGGGGGTCGTGTTTACCCAGACGCAGTTCGGCGCGGGCGGATTTTCCGGCAATCGCGGGTGGGACACGAACAACGCGTACTCGATCAACGGGCAGCCGGGCAGCACAAACCAGTTCCTCCTGAATGGTGCTCCGATATCGAATCAACGCGGTGGCCCGTCGGGCACGTGGACGAGCGCGCCATCGGTGGCTGCCGTGCAGGAGGTCAAGGTACAGACGATCACCTTTGACGCGGAGTATGGGCGCGCGGGCGGCGGGATCATCAACACGATCATTAAGAACGGAACGCCAAAGGTACACGGCACGGCGTACGACTTTTGGGAGAACTCGATCTTGGAGGCAAATACCTACCAGTCGAACCAGGTCAGCGAAGCCAAGAGCTTCCACAACCGGCATCAGTTTGGCGGAACCGTGGGTGGACCGCTGTGGCGGGGGCAGAAG
>CAXUEG010000099.1:9023-9296 GCA_964249935.1 uncultured Terriglobus sp. | reverse complement strand
GCCTTCTCGAGCACAAGGTGCCGGTGCTAGTCGAACTGAACGTGAATACCGAATTTGGCGATGAACACGCGCAGGGTTACAACACCATTGCCGAAATTCCCGGAGTCGATCCCAAACTCAAAGAAGAAGTTGTTCTTGTGGGCGGCCACCTCGACAGCTGGATCGCTGGCACCGGAGCCACGGACAACGGAGCTGGCTCCATCGTTGCGATGGAGGCCATGCGCGTTCTGAACAGCCTGCATGTTCAGCCGCGCCGGACGATTCGCATTGCCC
>CAXUEG010000099.1:0-9013 GCA_964249935.1 uncultured Terriglobus sp. | reverse complement strand
CCGCGAAGCTCGACGCCTACTACAACCTCGACAACGGCACCGGCAAGCTGCTGGGCATCTACACTGAAGGCAACAGCGGCATCGCCGATATCTTCGCGCAGTGGATGCGGCCCATCGCAGATCTCGGCATGACCACCGTGAGTGAACGCAACACCGGGTCCACCGATCACGTTTCCTTCCAACTTGCCGGACTCCCCGGCTTCCAGTTCATTCAGGACCCGCGCGACTACGACAGCCGCACCCATCACACCAACCTGGACACCTATGATCACCTCAGCGAGCCCGACCTGAGACAAGCCGCTGTGATCGAAGCGGTCTTTCTCTACAACACCGCGATGCGCGATCAGATGCTGCCCAGGCCCTCGCTGCCGATGGGTCTAGCTCCCGACAAATCCCTGGAGAACCTGTATCCTGACGCGCACAAATAGCGGTGAAATGCGCTGCGTAGGTGTGCGAGGAGGTCAAGCCACTTCCGGCGCAAACAACTCTTCATACGTTTCGCGCCGCCGGATAAGCTTCGCCACATCTCCAACCACCAACACCTCCGCGGGCCGTAGCCGCGTGTTGTAGTTCGAACTCAGGCTCAAGCCATACGCCCCGGCATCCAGCAGCGCCAGCAGGTCGCCCTGCTCCAGTTCCGGCAGCATTCGGTCACGCGCAAAGAAATCCCCACTCTCACACACCGGCCCCACCACGTCCACCGTCTCTACCGGCGCATCCAGAACCTGCATCACCGGAACAATCTCGTGGTGCGCCTGGTACAGTGCCGGACGGATCAGGTCATTCATCGCCGCATCGGTAATCACAAACTTCTTCTCACCATTCCGCTTCGTGTACAGCACCCGCGACACTAAGGCACCGGCTTGCCCCACCAGAAACCGCCCCGGCTCAATCAACAAATGCGCATCGACCGAACCAAGTGCCGCGCCCAGTGCCTCCGCATATCCGGCAACCTGCCCAGTGGCACTGAAAGGCCCTGCGCCATACTCGATGCCGAGCCCGCCACCCGCATCCACGTACTCGATCGCAAACCCGTCTGCTCGCAATTCGCGTACCAGCGCCACCACGCGTTCCAGCGCCGCCGCAAACGGCTCCACTTGCCGTATCTGCGACCCAATGTGCACGCTCACACCGACTGCCTCAACCCACGCGTGGCCGCGAAAGCGTGCATACACCGACCGCGCCAGCTCCATGGCAATGCCAAACTTGTGCGCGCTCAGCCCAGTTGAAATGTACGGGTGCGTGTCTGCAAAGACATCCGGATTCACCCGCAGCGCAAACCGCGCCTGGCGGCCGAGCAGCTCTGCCCGTTCCGCCAACAGCTTCAGTTCAGCTTCACTCTCCACGTTGAAGAGCAGAATGCCCGCGGACAGCGCCGCATCCATCTCCTCGGCCGTCTTCCCGACTCCGGAAAACACAACGCGCCCGCACCACTCGCGCGCCCGCTCCGGCCCAGCCGCAGCGACCACCCGCTGGAGCTCGCCTCCACTCACAATGTCGAAGCCGCAACCCTGCTCACCCAGAAGCCGCAGAATCGCCAGCGCCGAGTTCGCTTTCACCGCATAGCAAACCGTATGCGGCCGCTCGCGAAATGCCTCCTGAAACAGGCGCGCCCGCTCGGCAATCTGGTCACCCGAGTACACATACAGCGGCGTCCCAAATTCCTGCGCCAGCGACCGCAATCCCACGCCGCCGCAGCACAACTCGTCCCCAGCAACCGCAAATGGCCGGCCGCTTCCTTGCAAACCTGACACTTCCACCGTTTCAGGCTACCGCAGCACGGGACGAGCCGCCCTCGCTAGCCCTGCGAACCCGCAGCGGGCCCCTGCGGCGGCGCGCCTGGTCCCGGGTACGTTTGACCGCTCGGGTACGGACCCGGCTGCTGCGGCGGCGCATATCCCCGTGGCGGCGGATACCCCGGGTACCCCTGCGGCGGAGGCGCGTATCCCGCGTACGGCGGTAGCGCAACCGGCTCCTCCGGCAGCACAATCCATAGCACGATGTACGCCAGCACACCCGTTCCCGCAAACAACACCAGCGCCACCCAGATCAGCCGCACCACATTACTGTCCCAGCCCTGGTTCCGCGCAATTCCGCCACACACCCCGGCAATCTTCCGGTCCACCCGCGAACGCATCAACGTGCCAGCCATCCCAACCCCCGTGGCCCTTCACTTTACGCCACACCAGCAGAAACGCAACGAACACCCCGGAAGTTCCGCAGCAGCGCCCACTCTTGCGACAGTTCCCCGAGTGTCGGGTGGTTTCCACTACAGCATTGCCACAAAGTGGCAGCTCGCCTTAGCGCCCGCTGTACGGCGCGCGTAAATACTTCCGCGCCTCACCCATTTCAGACTGATCGCCCCCCGCCGCACTCGCCAGCTGGTATTGCTGCACGGCCGCATCCCGTTGGTGCAGGAGATCCAGCATCTCGCCCGCGTTCAGCTCTGCCCGCTTGCGCATCCAGTCGCTGCAGTTCGGTTGTTGCGCCGCCTTGCCGTAGTTCTTCGCCGCGCCACTCACGTCACCCTGCCCGCGCTGCGTTTCCGCCAGCCCAAACAGCGCGAGCTGTAACCGGGGCTCCACAAAGTAACCGGGCTTACCAGCGTCCGCGATCACCCGTTCATAGATCGCAATCGCTTCCGGCCCATGCCCCGCATCCTTCATCAGGTTCGCCTCTTCCAGCCGGTACAGGTAATCGCGCGGATACTCCCCGGCCAGCCGGTGCGCCACGTCGAACGCCTCCGTATAACGACGGTCATGTCGCAGAAACAGGCTCAGCGCCGTCTGCGACTGCACTTTGGTCGCCGTCCCGTGCTCCGCGCAATCGCGCAGCAGGTTCAGGCCCTGCTCCTTATTCCCGCCAATACCCGCGATGCCCACCAGCATGCGCACCATGCGCGGCAGGCTTGCCACCGCGAACTGCTGAATGCCCACCGACATCTTTGCGTCCACGTACTCCGGATCCAGCTTCAGCACCTGCTCGCTGTCGTTCCGGCTGCTCAACCCCTGCCGCGCCGCACCCGCAAAACTGTGGTCCGCCAGCGTGGTAAACGCCGCGTGCAACCCCTTCGCATACCCCCGCGCAAACCACGCATCCTTATCCTGCGGATTCGCCTTGATGCGCGCATCCGCCAGGCTCACCGCGCCATTGGTCAGGTCTTCAATGCGCTGTCGCACCGCCGGATCAATCGCCACCTTGCGCCCGCTCGACAGGAAGTTCTCGCGCGCATAGTACGTCGTATCCAGCAGGTCCTCCCGGTACAGCTCGCGGAACTCCACGACCATCAGCACATACGCATTCGCCATCGGATCCTGCGGATGTGCCTGCAGTACCGCCTCAAAGCGTTGCGCCGCGCCGTCATAGTCCAGGTTGTAGAAGTGCTCCAGGCCGTCGCGCACCGCCGGGTCCAGGTTCAGCGGATACGTGTGCTGCGCCCGCGCGCCTTCGCACGCCGCAAACACGCCCAAGGCCAGCAAACACTTCCACACTCCGAACCCGCGTCGCCTCACCCGGCCTCCCTCTTTGCTGAAGCTATGACGTAAAGTCACGCGCTCATGTTGCGCTTTGTACAAGTCGCCCCGCACAGCCAGCTGCGCCGTGGTAAGTATGAAGTCTAAAGACTACCGAGCCGGCCGCGATCGCCAGCAGCGACGTGGACCGGCTCACGGCAGGTATGATGACCCGCACCGAACTGTTGCAGCGACTGATCACCCAGGCGCGCGAAAGCGGATTCGAATTTCGGAAGTGGTTCCGCCAGGACACCGCGCGCCCGTGGACAGGCGCCTCTGAGGCCGTGGACTGGCTTGCCCAGGGCAGCCGCGCCCACATGCTCCTCTTCTCGCACAGCTTTGCCCGCGCGTTTTTCCGCCAGGGCGAACGCCTCCGCTTCATTCAGCCCGCGCTCGCATACCAGCGCGTCGGTCCCAATGGATCCGTACAATCCGTCCAGCGCCGCGCCCACACCCGCCAGTCCAACCGTGAAGACGTTTGGCGCTATCACCTGCGCGAGATGGCCGCCGCGGACGAGCCGCTACGCTACATTCGCCGCTACCTTCTGCTTACCGAGACCATGGGCGAAGACCAGAGTCCTGAAACGGTGCGCGCCAACACCTCACGGAGCGGCACCGCACTGGAGAACGGCACGCAAACCAGCGCTCAGAAGCACGGCGCGCCTGCCGTTGGCGAGAAGACAAACAGCACGGACCCGCGGAGCACTCAGAGTGCCGCGGCTTTGCGCTCGATGCGAGCCGAACTGGCCGATCCACTCGACTACGACGACGAACTCCTCGTCCGCGACTAGCCTGCATCCAGGACCAGACCGCCGAAGCGTCCTTTTAGAAGGAGCACGCGTCTTCAGCAGCCGCAAACAAGACCGCCACACCTCAGGGTTCAGCCCCGGTAGCAAAGCCGCTACTTGCCGAGCTTCGCCAGCATCTTTTTCGCATCCTTCGTATGCTCGTCGTCCGGCGCCAGCTCCAGGTACCGTCTCAACTGCGCCGCCGCCTCGTCACTCCGTTTTTGCCGCAGCAATAACTCCGCCATCGCAAAGTGCGCCTCCGGATCGTCGGGATCATGCTGCAACGCATCCTTGAAGCGCGTTTCCGCCCCATTCAGGTTGCCGTCGCGCAGGTAGAAGCGCCCCACCTTCACATCGTCATTGACTCGGTTCTCTTCCAGCTTGACCCGCGCCGCACTCGAATCGGCATGGCTTCCAATATCTTTCAACGTCGCCGCCTTCACCGGCGTGTCCCCGCCGGAGGTCGTCGGCGCCACATCGTCGTCGTCCGCAGCTGAGGAAGACGACGAGCTTGACGACGATGACGGCGAGCCCGATGAGGAGGCGGGCGGCAACGGCCCGCGCGGGTCCGGCCTCCCGTCTGGCAGCAGCGGGACCATCGAATCGGCCGGCGGATCGGCATCCTTTCCCGTCGGCATGTCGCTCGTATTCGGCTTTGTCGTGGATTTCGCAGCGGGCGCCGGACGCGGCGAAGGCGGCTCACCCGGCACATCCGCATCCACACCCGTCGGCATATCGCCCGCATCCGCAGGCTTCGCCGCAGCTGCGGGTGCGTCGCCGGCCGCATTCCGCGCTTCACATTGCTTCTTCGACTTGCCCTTCAGCGCACTGCAGTCTTCCTTCAGAATGGTGGGCGGCGCCACTTGAGCGTGTGCAACCGCACCCACACCCCCCAGGACCGCCGCAAACACCCAAGCCAGGTAACGCATCTTGAACCTCACATCTGGAACCCACATCTGCTGCAGTGAAACGTCGCGGCTCGCAACACACCCAATTAGACGCGCGCACTTCCAATCGCGCCACTCGCTCAAGCCCGGTCCGCTGCGGGCTATCAGCTCACCCACGCGGCAGCTGACCCGCTGAACGCAAACAGTCTCCGCGCTGACCTTCTCTGCCGCAATCACTTGCTGACTTCTTGAGTTGCTGCTCTCATACTTCCATGCCGCTTCCCACCCAGCGCCCGGAACTGCTCATCCGCTCCTCCGCCGTCCACGGTGCCGGCTGCTACACCCTCACGCCCATTCGCAAGGGCGCCCGCATCCTCGAGTACGACGGACCGCACCTCTCCAAGTCCGCCGCCGACGAACGCTACGCCGAGCGCGACATCACCTACCTCTTCTCCGTGGGCGACAACGGCGAAGTCATCGACGGCTTCGGGGCGGCCATGTTCATCAACCATTGCTGCTCGCCCAACTGCCAGACCGAAGAGGTCGATGAACGTATCTACATCCTCGCCCTGCGCAACATCGCACCCGGCGAAGAGCTCACCTACGAGTACCACCTCCACGACTCCGACCAGGACGACCAGCCCTGCTTCTGCGGCGCCCCGAACTGCCGCGGCACCATGTTCTCTCCCGCCGAAGTCAAGCGCCGCAAGAAACTCAATCTTCCGCTTACCCTGCGCAAACCTGGCGCGTCACTTAGACCGTGAGATCCTGGCCGATACTCGCCTTCGCCGCCCTGTCTATCCGGGCGCAGCATCCGCCGCCGGCATGCCGTGCACCCATCGGCGTCCAGACCGTCGCTACGCTCATGGCGCTCCCCGCCCCGGTACGCAACACACTCCTCAAGCAAGCGCCAGACATCGTCGACGCCAGCCAGGCCTTCGATGCGACCGACGTGGTCATGCATGGCGCTCACTTCAACCGCTTCGCATTCGCCTGGAAGACACCAGACCGATTCGTCATCGTGACAGAGCGCGGGGGCATTGCGTATTACAACCCGATCTATGTCATCCCGGCAGGGGTCTCTCGATCCTGCGGCAGTAGAGGCCTCCGTCGCCATCGGAAACCCACGCGACGTTTGCTCGGTCGCTCAGTCCGCATTACAAAGCGCACTTACCGGCAGGCGTTAGGTCTGCGGTATTGCGAAGTACGAAGGCCGTCGGCACATCGCACCGGCGGCCCTTTCACGCGCGCAGCTCTACCTGCGCACCGTGTTCTTCGTGGCGTTGGACTTCACCTGCAGCAGAACTGCTTCCTGATCGACCTTGTACGCCGTCCTGTCACTCGGGGTAAAGGTCACGACCAGGATGTGCCATCCGGGCGTGAGCACCGTCCCCGCCTGTGGCGAGTAGTGAAAGCTGCCCGGCACATTCGCGGTCGCATTCAGCTGCGTCGCACTCAGCGCTGTTCCCTGCACAGTCGCGGCCGGTGCCGCCCACCTCACCGTCGGTGAGATGGGCGTCTTCGGCGTCACGGTCAGCTGCACCGACGCGGTCGCCGCCTTGTAATCCGCCGTGTCCGTCGGCGTAAACGTCACCTCGAGCGTCGAGGTCCCCGCCGCCAGCACCGTACCGGCAGCCGGCGAATACGCGAACGCCCCACCTCTCTTTGCCGCCGCAGCTTCAGCTGCGTAAAACAGCCCGGTCCCTTGCACGATCGACGCCGGCGCCGCCCACGTCACCATGGGTGCGACCTGCGTCTTCGGCGTCACCGTTAGCTGCACCGACGCGGTCACCGTCTTGTAATCCGCCGTGTCCGTCGGCGTAAACGTCACCTGCACCGCCGATTTCCCCGCCGCCAGCACAGTTCCTGCCGCCGGCGAATACGCAAACGTCCCAGCCACATTCGCGGTCGCATTCAACTGCGCCGCGCCCAGCGCAGTCCCCTGCACCATCGATCCCGGTGTCGCCCACGTCACCACAGGCGCGGCCTGCGCCACCGTCAGACTCACCGTCGCCGTCGCCGTCGTGTAATCCCGCGCATCCGTCGGCGTAAACGTCACCATCAACGGCTGCGTCCCCGCCTTCAGCACCGTACCCGCAGCCGGCGAGTACGCATACGTTCCAGCCGCGCTCGCCACTGCGTTCAGCTGTGCGGCTCCCAGCGCCGTCCCATACGTCACGGCTGCCGGAGTGCCCCAGTGTACCGATGGCGTCACCTGCAGCGGCGGCAGATTCGCCTTGCCCGCCGCCGCATACATCTGCACCAGCGTCGGATCGTTCGCCTGCCAGAAGTCCGCAATCCCCATCAGGATGTCGCCCTTGCCTACCGCCGATGTCAGCTGCCCCTGGTACTGCGCCAGCGTTCCCGCCGACACATCGTTCACCAGGTTCGCCCCGAATGCATCCGGGTAATAGCTGTACACCGAAGCCGCCGTCCCAAGGTCGGTGTGAAACAGAAAGCTATAAAACGGCGCCGTGTACGCGTAATACCGCGGCGTACTTTCCTCCGGAATGAACAGGAACCCTGGCATGTCCGTGATCAGCTGCTGAAAGATCGCCGGATCCAGCGTCCCACCGTTCACATCCACGCTCGAATCGACATAAAACACCGTCACGCCCCAGCGCGTGTTCGCAAAGCGAATCTTGTTCTCCAGGTTCGCAACCACCGCAGCGTTCCCCGACAGAAAGTTCTGGCTCGCCGTCCCGTTCCCCGCCAGCACAAACTGCTGCGGCCGCACACACACGCCAACGCGCAATCCAGCCGAAGTCATCGTCTTGAAATAAGCATCGTCCAGCTTCTGCCCGTAGTACGCCGAGTTCCGATCGAGCACCGTCGTTTCCATCTCGGGCGCCACCGCGGCGATCTGGTCCGGCGAACACACATAGCTCGTGTTCATCGGATACTGCTCGCCTTCAATGTCCCACGTCACCACGCCCTGGCCGTTCATCGCCTTCGCATTCGCCGCATTCGCGGCTGCCACCGCCAGCATCCGGTTCTGGAACGTTTGCAGCCCCGCCGTCGTCGTCACATCCACTGAAGCGTCATTGAAGTACCGTCGCGGATTCTTCGGAAACCCACCCGGCTGCGTGATGTTCGAGGCGTTCTGCGGCGAGCTCGCAAGGTACGCCGTCCCCAGAATCCGGTGGTCGGTCCACGTCATCTGGCTCGGATACGTCTTTGCAAAACTCGCATACGCGTCACTCGCATCGGCTGCCGTCCCCTCCGGCGTAAAACGCAGAGACACCGTGTAGGTAAACTTCTGACCTGGCTGCACTCCCCGATCCACGCGCGGCAAAAACGTCGCCAGACCATCCGGTGCCGTCGTACTCATCAGCGGCCCGTACGTCGCGTTCCCCACATTCTTCCAACCGCCATACATCGGCACCGATTCGTCGGGCACCACGCTCGTCACCACGCCCACACCGTAGTCCGCCACGCTCACACCCGGCGCCAAGGTCGTAATCGCGTACTGCGAGTAGCCGGAAAACTTCGCCGGATCCTGCGGAAAGTGCAGCGTCACCGCATCCACCTCGGCGCCATCGAAGATCACGCCCGATCCCGCGTTGTTCGTCTCCGTCACCACCATGTCCAGCTTGTTGCCGCTTTGCACAAACTGCGTCTGGATCGACCCCCACTGAAAGAGGTAGGTCTCCGTCTTCGTCTCTGGGTCCCACTGCGTCCCGTTGTTGCTCTCGCCCCAGCCATACTGTCCGCTGCCGACCAGATTTCCGTTCAGGTCCGTCGACTTCATATGCCAGATGTGAAACGCGTCGCCAGGATTTGCATTCACATCCGCCAGCCTTACACCGTTGAACGCAAGCGTCTG
>CAXUEG010000098.1:594-9312 GCA_964249935.1 uncultured Terriglobus sp. | reverse complement strand
CGGCAGGATGCGGTCCACCGCCTCCACGACAGTGACCTCCGCGCCCATGTTGCGCAAGTTTCGCACCACCAGCGCGATGCGGTCTGACTCTTTCACACGCAGCTCCTGCGCATCGCGAATCGTCACGCCCGTGCGGGTATATGGCGCAATCGCCGCCAACACCGGCAGTTCATCGATCAACTGCGCGGAAAGTGCACCGCGGATATCCGCACCCTTCAACTCCGCGGAGCCATTCGCCTGCACCGTTCCGATCAGCTCACCATGCTTTTCTTCCAGGTTCAGAACCTGCAGCCGCAAACCCATGCTGACCAGCACGTCCAGCAGGGCACTGCGTGACGGGTTCATGCCCAGGTCGTCCAGTACAAGCTGCGAATCCGGAAAGAGCAGGGCAGCGCACAAAAAGAAGGCAGCAGAGCTCAGATCGCCCGGCACTGTCGCGTCGATCGCCTGCAGCGACTGACCGCCCTGGATGCGCACACCGTCCGCATCGCGTTCCAGCTCCGCACCGAATGCACGCAGAGCATGCTCGGAATGATCGCGCGTGCGCACAGTCTCCTTCAACTCCGTCAGCCCATCTGCCTGCAGACCCGCAAACAGCACTGCCGTCTTCACCTGCGCCGACGCGATTGGCGCTTCGAACGCAATCGCCTGCAACCGTTTACCGTAGACCGTCATCGGCGCATGCCCGTCCGTTAATTCGATGCGCGCACCCATCTGCTGCAGCGGCTTACGAATCCGCTCCATCGGCCTCTTCGTCAGCGATGCATCGCCCACAAATGAAAACGTGCCCGCGTGCGGCGCAACCAGACCCGCGAGCATGCGCATCGTCGACCCGGAGTTACCGCAGTCCAGGTCACGCGCCGGCTGCACGAACCTACCACCGACGCCCGTTACGTGGATCACGCCGGCCTCATCCCGCACTGTCGCACCAAGCTGTTCCATGCACCGCAGCGAGCTGTGCGGGTCCGCGCCCGTGCTGAAGTTCGCCAGCTTCGACGTACCCCTGGCCAATCCCGCCAGCATGGCGTACCGGTGCGAAATGCTCTTGTCACCGGGCAGGCGAACGCTGCCGCGGAACGCGCGAACAGGTGAGATAACTTCAGTGGTACTGCTCTCTTGCATACAAGAGCAGGGTATCGCAGCAGAACGCGCAATTCTCGCGCTACAGCACGCGCAGGATCACCAGTGTCTCATCGTCAAAGCGTTCGGTCCCGCCTTGAAATGCGGTAACCGCGTCAAAGACCGCGCCGACTGCACCCTCGGCCGACTCCGGCGCGGCGCACTGCAGCGATTCGCAGATGCGATCCGTGCCGAACATCTCACCCTGCCGGTTCTCCGCGTCCGCCATCCCATCCGAGAAGAACACAAGCATGTCCCCTGCCTGCGTGCTGATGGAGAACTCCTCATACTCTGCAAGAGGAAACAGCCCCAGGGGAAATCCTTCCGCCTTCACCGTCTGCACTTCGGCCTCCGCACCCGTACGCGTCAGCAGCATGGGCTGCACCGAACCGGCGTTCGCCACCTGCAGCGTTCGCGTGGGGTCGTCCCACACGGCAAACAGCATCGTGACGTATTGCGAATCCAGCCGCCGCTCCTGCAGCTGTTCGTTCAGTGCCTTCAGCATCTCCGCCGGCCGCAGATGCCGCGCCGCCAGCAGTCGCAGAACGCCCATAACGAGTGCCGCGTACAGCGCCGCCGGCGCCGCCTTTCCGCTCACATCGCCAATGGCGATAGCAACCCGCCCCGGTCCATACGGAATAAAGTCGTACACGTCGCCGCCAATGGAACGCGCCGGCAGAAACCGAGTCGCGAACTCGGCATGGGGCATCGGCTCGGGCGCCGGCGGCAGCAGTCGCAACTGCACCTCACGCGCCATTAGCAGATCGCGCTCCATGCGCTGCTCTTCCTCAAAGATGCGCTCATACAGCCGTGCATTCGAGATCGCTATCGCGATCTGCCCCGCAAGCGTAGTCAGCGTGCGCTGGTGCTCCTCGTTGTAGTAGTTCAGCCGCGTGTGTTCCACATCCAGCACGCCGATTACGCGGCCCTTGTACAGCAGCGGCACCGCCAGCTCTGACCGCACTTCCGTGTTGACTGAAATGTACCGCGGATCCTTGCGCACATCCGGCGCAAGGACCGGCTCGCGCAGTTGTGCCGCGCTGCCGATCAAACCAACGCCATACACCGCGCCGCGCTCACGCCTCACACGCTCGCCATAGCGGGTCGAGAATCGATGTTCGAATTGCTGCGTGCGGTCACTCCACAGCAGAATCGTGAACATCTGAAAATCCACCACACGCTTAAGCAGCGAGCCGATGCGCTCCAGCAGATCGTCCAGATCCAGGATGCTGGTGATCTCGCTGCTGATGTCGTTCAGCACCGCCAGCGTCTGCGCCTGCCGCGACACGCGCGTGTACAGCCGCGCATTCTCGATAGACACCGCCACGCGGCTCGCCACCAGTTCCAGCAGCCGCTGCTGGTCCTGCGTGAAGGCACCGACTTCTTCCGACTCGACGTCGATCACACCGATCACGCGATTCTTACTGATCAGCGGAACGGCCAGCTCCGACCGAACCTCATCATGGGCATTGATGTAGCTTGGGTCTTCGCGCACGTCGTTCACCAGCACCGCACGCCTTGTTTGCGCGGCGCGGCCCACAACGCCAGCCCCCATCTTCACGCGCGTACGCTCCACCGCGGGCGAATGTCCGATCTGGAAGCGCATCCACAGCTCCTGCGACCGCTCGTTCAACAGCAACACCGCGAAGATGCGGTATTGCACTACGGCACGGACCAGGTCGCTCAACCGCGTCATCAAGGTCTGCAGATCGAGCGTATTGTTCAGTGCATCGGCCAGCCGCAGCAGGAAGTCCACATGCGGCACCACCGCGCTGTCGTGCGGAATGCTTACCCGCGGCGGCTCGACCGTTGCGGTGAGCTGTGCATCGCTCGGGCGGTAGTCGCCTTCCATCTCCGGTCCGAAAAAGTCCGGCCGCGACACATGCACCTCCGACGCCGCCGAAGGCTGCGCCTCCGTGCTGATCTCCACGCGCCGGCTCGTCTGGTCTGCCATGTCGCCGTCTGTTCCGCCGTCTGCCTAGTAGCCGCTCGGGGCCGCAGCCATGCCGCCGCGCAACTCGTTCACGATCGCGACTGACGCACTCGCCCCGATGCGATTCGCCCCTGCCCGCAGCATCGTGACCGCATCCGCAAGCGTCCGGATGCCGCCCGATGCTTTCACGCCGCAGCGATCACCGGCAATCCCGCGCATCATCCGAATGTCCGCAGCGGTCGCTCCTCCGCTCGCAAAACCGGTACTCGTCTTGATGAAGTCCGCACCTGCCGCAACGGACAGCTCGCTCGCCGTGATCTTCTCTTCCTCATTCAGCAGCGCGGTCTCGAGAATCACCTTCAAGACGCCGCCGCCGCCATGCACCGTCTTTGCGACCGCCGCTATCTCCTCCCGCACCGCGTCACGCATGCCGCTCTTCAGAAATCCGACGTTCAAGACCATGTCCACATCATGTGCGCCCGCGCGCAGCAAGCGCGCCGCCTCGTCAAGCTTGCTTGCCTCAAGCGAGGCACCCAGTGGAAACCCGATCACCACACCGACGGGAACACCGGTCCCGCGCAGCTGTTCCGCTGCCAGCGGCACCCAGCAACCATTCACCATCGCGCACGCAAACCGGTAGGTGGCGGCCTCCTCGCACAGCCGCTTCACCTGCGCATGCGTCGCCTCCGGCTTTAGCAGCGTGTGGTCCAGCATTGCCGCGAGCCCTGCCGGCGTCAACCCGTCAACGTCGATGCTCGTCGCCACTCACGCCCCTCACCCCGCATACCTGGCTGGGCTGCGGACGTTCCAATTGTATTGCGCCCATCCTGCCGCAGGCTCGTCATTCTGCTTCTTGTGCCGGGTTATGCTTGGACCATGCCCATCGATCCGATCGCCCTGACGCGGAAGCTCGTCGACATCGAATCGACCACCTATGACGAAGGCCGCTGCGGCGTTTTTCTCGCCGAGTATCTCGCCGCCCTCGGCTACCAGATCGAGCGGCAACCGGTCGCGCAGGCAGCTCCGGTACCGGGCGCGTCTCACTCAGGCCTGCCGCGCTTCAACGTGTATGCGTGCATGCCGGGCACCAGGCCCGCGCTCACGCTTTCCACGCATTTCGACACGGTGCCGCCCTACTTCGCCTCGTCTGAAGATGATGAATACGTACACGGCCGCGGTTCCTGCGACGCCAAAGGCATACTCGCCTCACAGGTCGCCGCCGCGGAAAAGCTTCACGCGAACGGTACGCCCGTCGGCCTGCTCTACGTTGTCGGTGAGGAGCGCGACTCCGCCGGAGCCAAAGTCGCGAACGAAAATGGCCACGGATCGAGATACCTCATCAATGGCGAACCGACAGAAAACCAGCTCGCCCTGGCCACCAAAGGCGCGCTGCGCGTCGTGCTCACCGCAACCGGCAAAATGGCGCATTCGGCCTATCCCGAGCTCGGCGAATCCGCCATCGACAAGCTCATCGCCGTCTTGCACGACCTGCAAAAGGCCGCGCTGCCGGTTGACGAAGAGATTGGGCCGTCCACACTCAACATCGGCCTCATCTCCGGCGGCCGCGCTCCCAACGTGATCGCCGACGCTGCGGAAGCGCAGCTGCTGATCCGTCTCGTCGGTCCATCGCAAGGCGTAAAAAGCGTCATCGAGCCTATCGTCAACGGCCGTTGCCAGGTTACCTATTCGCTCGACCTTGCCACGGTCCGCATGAAGCGCATGCCAGGCTGGCCCACCATGGTCGCGAAATATGCGACTGACATCTCGTCCCTTACGAACTGGGGCGAGCCAATGCTGCTTGGCCCGGGCACGATCCACGTCGCACACACCGAACATGAACGCGTCTTGAAGACCGAACTGCTTGAAGCCGTCGATAAGTACGCCGAGCTCGCCGCATCACTGATGCGCTAGCTGCTCTCGCGAAGCTTGTCTTGCCTTCTCGCCATATTGGCATCCTGAGCGGAGCGAAGGACCTGCTTTTCAAGCAGCAGAAAAGCCTGGTTGAATCGGTCCGCGTTCAGATTTGCATTAGTGCAAAGCGCTACCGCCCAAACCGCCGCATCACCAAGACACCCGCACTGCCAACGCTAATCACACCAGCAAGCATGATTCCGATCGCGTCGCGATAACTTCGCTGCTGCGCCGGGTTCGTCTGCGACACCGTATCGCGGCACTGGCTGCATCCTTGCGCCCGCGCAGGCATGCTCCATGACAAGGCACTCAACGCAAAGAATGCAATGCGAAAACTATTGCCCATACACCAGCAGCGCAAACAGGAACATCCAGAACACGCCCATGCTGTGCCAGTACCACGCCGAACAGTCCACCAGGATCTGCCGCGACTCCAGCGACCGTACTGCGCGCATGCCGATCAGAGCCGCCGCCAGGAACGCGATGCCCACCAGCAGGTGAACGCCATGCACACCCGTGATCAGGTAAAAAAAGTGTGTCGACGGATTGTCTCGAAACGTCGCCCGCTGCAGCCTTAACTGACTCCACGCGGTCAGTTGTCCCCACAGGAACACACCGCCCAGCACCGCCGAAACGCCCAGCCAGGGCAGCACCCGTCTGCGTGTCGGCGTGCCCAAGCCCAGCCACTCCTCCATCAGGTCCGACTCACGGAACATCGCGCGCCGCGCCATCTCCACCGACACCGATGACAGCAGCAGCACCGCCGTATTGATCCAGAGAATCGACGGAATCTGAATTGGCAGCCAGCTATTCACCCACTGGTAGTTCGCGTTCACATGACCGGAATGCTTGGTCACGAAAAACGCGCTCACGATCGAGACAAAGAACAGAGCATCGCCGCCGAGCGCAAAGAAGATGCCGAGCCGGTAGCGCTGCAGCCGCTCGCGGGGTCCGCGCCGGCCCTGCGGTTGATTGCTCCAGTTATCGTTGTCGCCACCACCGCCGGTGTGTTTCTCATCGATGGGCGGACGTCGCCCTCCACCGGAGTCGCCCTCGTCGTAACGACGCGTCGGGCGCTGCTCCACCTCACCGGGATGCAGGATCGCTGGCATAAGGACTACGGCGATACTACTCCGCGTTCGGCTCCTCAGCCCACTGCGGTAAAAATGGCGTTCCGGTCTCGTCTACGAACGGGAAAAGCAGCCGGTTATCGCCACCTTTTTGCGGCAAGCCGTATTCGCACGGACCACGGAAGCAGACAGCGACACCCGCGGGCGCCCATTCCATAGTCGTCGACAGCCAGGGATTCGGACCGGCCTGTTTGCCGCGGTGCCAGCTGCGCGCCACATTCCATACCCAAAGGAACTGGCCGGCCGCAAGCAACAGCGCACTCGCGGTAATGTGCCGCTCTAGCGGCAATGTCGATCGCACCAGCGCACCCGCAGCGCCGGCGATGCCGTCCAGTTGAGCATAGTGCCTTGGCTCCCCGGCCAACCCGGTCAGCAGCATCGGCACAAACGTGTTGTACGCAAAAAACAGTGTCCACCAGAAGTGCACCTGACCGAGACGCTCCCCGAGCATGCGTCCCGTGACGAGCGGAAACCAGTACGCCACGCCCGCAAAGATGCCGAAGAGCGCCGCCATGGCCATAATCAGGTGGAAGTGTCCGACCACGAAAAACGTATTGTGCAGGTACGAATCCAGCGCCGGCTGCGCCAGGATGGGCCCGGTTACTCCACCGGTCACGAAAATTGAGACAAACCCGAGCGCCCACAACATCGGTGTCCGCATCCGCGGTCGCGACCTCCACAGGATCACCAGCCAGTTCAGCACCTTCGCGGTCGAGGGCAGGGCAATGGCCATCGTCGACACTTCAAACGCTGTGCCTGCAAACGGGTTTAGCCCCGCAACGAACATGTGGTGACCCCAGACCAGCAGACCCAGCACGCCGATCAGCCAGGTCGTCCCAATCATCAGCCGGTAGCCGATGACCCGGCGCCGCGCAAAGGTTCCCAGCAGCATGGTCGTCAGGCCCATGCCGGGCAGGATCGCGATGTAAACCTCAGGGTGGCCGAAAAACCAGAACAGGTGCAGCCACAGCAGCGGCGAGCCGTCGCCATGTCGCTGCTGTACCACGCCGCTCACCCACTCGAGCGACGGCACAAAGAAGGCTGTGTGGAGGTGACGATCACAGAAGAGCATCACCAGCGCAGCCAGTAAAACGCTGAATGCCAGCACCGTGAGCAGCGACGTTACCAGCCAGCTCCAGGCGGTCAAAGGCATGCGCTCGTAGGTCATTCCCGTGCAGCGGCAGCGGATCACTGTAACGATCGTATTGACCGCGCCCAGCGTCGAGCCCATGCAAAAAATTGCAAGCGACGACAGCCAAATGTCCATGCCCATCGCCTGCCCGGGACCTGCGTCCGGCAGCACGCTCAAGGGCGGGTACGCGGACCATCCACCGATCGGCGCTCCGCCCGGCACAAGGAACGCAGCCACGAGCACGAGCAGTGCAAGCGCCGTGATCCAAACTCCGACCTTGTTGACGAGCGGCAACGCCATCGTGCGGCTACCCAGTTGCTCCGGCAAAACCAGGTTTGCAAAACCACTGAAGGGCGCGACTGTCAGAACAAAGAAGACCATCAGCGTGCCGTGCACGGTCACCCACGCCAGGTAATCCTCTGGTTTGGCGACGCCGAGAAGTGGCAGCGGCATTGACGGCAGCACGCGGTGCAACCGCATGAGCAGTGACAACGCCGCCCCGATCGTGACGGCGACCAACGAGATCGCCAGGTAACCGAGACCGATGCGCTGGTGCTCACGCCAGAGCGGCCTTACAGCGACGACCGAAGTGCCGCCTGCATTCGCAGTCGTGGACTGCACGGAGCCCGCCGTAACCGGCCTCGTATCCCGTCTCATGGCCGCTGATCCCGCGCCCATGCGTCGAACTCCGCTGCGGGCAGCACGCGCACAACCGCCTGCATGCGGTAGTGGCCCAAGCCGCACACCTGGGTGCACAAAACGGAGTATTCGCCCGGTACTGTCGGCGTGAAGTGGATGTGGAAGACTTGGCCAGGGAGCGCGTTCTGCTTCACGCGCAGAGCGGGAATGTTGAAGCCGTGAATCACATCCAGCGCCCGCAACCGGAGGTCGACCTCTCGGCCGGCGGGCAGCACCAGGGCGCTGCGAACGAAGTCGTCGCGTCCGCGCTCGTCACGCGGGTCGATCCCGGCAGGATTGCCTTCTCCCGGTGCGCCAAGGCGCAAGTCGGTCGAGCCGAACGCGGCGTCCTTGCCGGGATAGCGGAAATACCAGGCGAATTGCATGCCGATGGCCTCGACCTGCATCGCCGCGGGATCGGCGCCGCTGTAGCGCATGGCCGCCCAAAGTTGCTGCGAGTGCCAAGCGAGCGCGAAGAAGAGTACCGTAAATCCGGCCAGCGGCAGGTATTCGAGGCGCCAGCGGCGGTGCGCCAGCGGCTGCGGGGCGCGGCGCAGCAGCACGCCTGCCAGAAGCGCGCCCTGGGCAAGCACGCACAATGCCGCGAAGATTGTCAGGTTGAGCGCCATCTGCCGGTCCAGCGCAACGCCGTGCAGCGCGGCGTTCGCAGGCATGTGCCAGTGCGATGCGGCCATTACAGCTCCCGCCGATGCTCCATGGCGCGGCTCATGGGGACCTCGTCGGCGTACTCGATGTCGCTGCCGGCAGGAACTCCGGTTGCAATCCGCGTAATACGCAGCGGGTGTTCGGCAGAC
>CAXUEG010000098.1:0-544 GCA_964249935.1 uncultured Terriglobus sp. | reverse complement strand
GGCGAGCCAGTGCGAAGTCGCCTCGCCTTCCACGGTCGGTGAGAGTGCAAGAATCGCTTCATCGATCCCATCCAATCGGTTGAAAAGATTGGCCGTGCGCAGCTGCTCGGGACCAATGCCGTTCAGCGGCGAAAGCGTTCCGTGCAGCACGTGATAAACACCGTTGTAGCCGCGCGTCTTCTCGATGGCCGCGATGTTGGTCGGCTCTTCGATAATGCACACAGTACGTTGAGACCGGGTCGGCGAAGCGCAGTAGGTGCAGGGATCGACATCGGTAACGTTGTTGCAGATGGAGCAGAGGCGAAGCTGTGCCTTGAGCGCGCGGATCGCGTCCGAAAGCGCTTTCGCATCCGCCTCGGGCGAGCGCAGAATGTGGAAAGCGAAGCGCTGCGCGGATTTGGCGCCGACGCCGGGCAGCTTGCGCAACTCCTCAATCAGGCGCACCATGGGTTGTGGGAAACGTTCCACAGCTTCAGCTTACTGCGGTGGCGGCTCCGCTTATCGCGGCGTCCGCGCAGCGTTCCGCTTACCGGCTGTGGTGTCC
>CAXUEG010000097.1:0-9334 GCA_964249935.1 uncultured Terriglobus sp. | reverse complement strand
GCACACAGCAGGGGTGTCTGCCACAGCGAGTTCAGCAGGTATTCCGAGGCGAAATGAGTGATGGCGCTCACGCCTCGTCCTCTTGCTGTTGCAGCTTGCGTGCGATGCTGGCCAGCTTTCGCGCGTCCAGTTGCCGTGTCTTGACCAGGCTCATCACCAGGTCCTCGCTCGACCCGCCGAACATGCGGTCGACCAGGTCGCGTACCGCGTGGCCGTGCGCCTTGGATTCCGACAGCGTGGGGCGATAGCGGTAAGCGCGGCCCTCGAGCGTTCGCGACAGCTTGCCCTTGCGCTCCAGGATGTTCAGCATGGTCTGCACGGTGGTATAGGCCGGCACCGGCTGCATCTGCTCCTGCACCTCTGCCACGGTGCCGCTGCCCAGCGCCCACAACGCCTGCATCAGCTTGAGCTCCAGCGGGGTCAAGCTGTCTTTCCTGGCTGTGTGCACGCGATCTCCTAATGATTTCGGAGACTAGACCGGCCTGTGCGCGGCTGTCAACTAAATCGTTAGGACTGAGCTTGGCTGGGCACGGCCAGAACGTCCTACCCAGATTTCTCCCGGGTTCCAGCAACAAAGCGGGCCGAAGATGTGTTCCTTCCTGACAGGCAAAGCCTCTACCAGGCGGTTGCCACAGATTTCGCTTTCTTTGAGGTGTCCACGATGAAACGCCTTTTACTCGCCGTGCTTGCGCTGCCGCTCCTGCTCGCTGGTTGTTCCCACAAGCCGTACTACGTGGCACCGCCGCCTCCGCCGGGCGTCAGCGTCGGCCAGATCGGCTACAACGACGGGTATAACGCTGCACGCAGCGATGTTTCCTACGGTCGCGCGCCGTCCTATAAAGCGCACCCGCGCTACCGCAACCCGCCCGTGCCACCGCCCGCCTTCGGCGAGTACCGCAGCGGCTTCCGAGACGGCTATCAGCGCTTCCTGCAGACTGGCGGTCGATAGACGTGAACCCTGCCCCCGGCGGCGGAACGCTTCTCCGCCGCCTGCTTACTTGCGCGTTCCAGGCACATCCATTGCCAACCGGAGCCGCTCTTACTCGCCTGCGACGAACAGCGGCGGCTCCTCATCCGACTGGAAATTGCTAAGCCCAACGCCAGCCAGGCGATAGAGTTGGCCGGGCGGGAGTTCCACCCGGTTCAACATGGCGACTGCCGCATCTGCCAGAGCTTCCGCGGAAGCCGGCATGTCCGCTGAAGTCAAGCTGCGGGTCAGGCTCACGAACTCCTTCGTCTTCAGCTTCAGCACGACCGTGCGTGCGCCGCGCGCATTGGCGTTGCTGGCCTTCCACACCTTCTCCGCCAGCCTGCGTATCGCCGGCTTCGTCTCACTCAGCGGAATGTCGTCTGGAAACGTGTCCTCGGCACTGACCTGCTTGCGCAAGCGGTTGGCCACCACGGGGCTGTGGTCGATGCCGCGCGCCAGCGCGTAGAGCCGCGTGCTGAAGCGGCCAAAGCGCGCTTCCAGTTCCGCCAGGTCCATCGCCTGCACATCGCCGACGGTCTTCACGCCGCGCGCGATCAGGTGCTGTTCCGTTACTTTGCCCACGCCGGGAATGCGCCCGATCGGCAGGTCTTTGAGGAAGCCGCGCACCTGATGCGGCTGGATCACAAACAGGCCGTCCGGCTTGCGCCAGTCCGACGCGATCTTCGCGAGAAATTTGTTGGGCGCCACACCCGCCGATGCGGTCAGGTGCAGCTCGCCGCGAATCTGTTCGCGGATGCACATCGCGACCCTGGTCGCGGTCGGCAGCCCCGTCTTGTTCTCCGTCACGTCCAGGTACGCCTCGTCGAGCGACAACGGCTCAATGGCATCGGTGTGCCTTTGAAAGATCTCACGCACGGCGATCGACACGGCCTTGTAGCGGGAGAAGTCTGGCGGCACAAAGACAGCCTCAGGACACAGCCGCTCCGCGCGTACGGCCGGCATCGCCGAGCGGATGCCGAAGCGGCGCGCCTCATAGGACGCGGCGCACACGACCGACCGCAGACCCTTCCATGCCACGACCACTGGCCGTCCGCGCAGGGCAGGGTTGTCGCGCTGCTCCACCGAGGCGTAGAACGCGTCCATGTCGACGTGGACGATCTTGCGCGGCAGCGTTTCGGGCGTGGAGAGGTCGTCAGGCATACCGAGCGCGATGTGTCGCGTTCAGTATGCCACTTTCGCCTGGTGTTCGCCCTGCTGAATCATCTGATTTCGTCTTGTCGCTATAGATTGAACAACTCGCGCAAGCGCTTGATCTGCGCCCGCGCCACCGGAATCTCCGTCTGCTTGCGGTCGTCCATGCGCAGGAGGTAGGTGCTCTTGAACCAGGGCACCACCTCGCGGATGTGCGCGATGTTGACCAGATAGGAGCGGTGCGCCCGCCAGAAACTCTCCTGATCCACCTGCTCGGCCAATTCCTCGATCGTGCGGCAGTTCGCCAGGCCTTCCATCTGCGGCGTTACGACGGAGATCGCACCCTCCTCGATGGACGCGAACGACACCTCGCGCTGGTCCACCAGCAAGAGCCGCTGACCGCTGCGCACCACCACCTTGCCGCTGCGAATCTTCGACGATGACCGCGAAGGCGCAAGCTGTTGCGGCGCTCCGCCGGCCTGCAACTCCAGCAGCTTCAGCAGGCTCTCCAGGCGCTCCTCGCTGCTCGCTTGCGGCACCGCTTCGAAACTTGTTTGAACGTTTGAAGGTGCATTGGCAAGTTGCCGCGCACGTACCTTTTCGATCGCCTGCCGCACCCTTCGTTCTTCGAACGGCTTCAGCAGGTAATCGATTGCGTTGACTTCGAAAGCCCGTACCGCGTACTGGTCGAACGCCGTCGCAAACACCACCTCAGGCAACGGGTGGTCCGCACCGGGATGCAGCGCCTGCGCACCCATCAGCTTTTTCAGCACGGCGAATCCGTCCAGCCCGGGCATCTGCACATCCAGGAACACTACGTCTGGCGCTGCATTCCGGATGATCTCGACCGCCTCGATGCCGTTGCTCGCCTCGGCCACTACGTTCACATCGCCCACTCGACCGAGCAGGTAGTGAAGCTCGCGGCGCGCAAGCGGCTCATCATCGACGACGACGGCGGAAACAGCCAAAGCGGCACTCCTGCTCAAGATAGTTGTAGTTTTTAGACTACATTTCAACTTCGGCGGAAAATGCCGTCGTATTGTTGTCATTGAGCGACACACAACGATGTGCCGCCACCGCAGTTCTCTTGCTTGCGAAGCAAACAGTCTCGCAAGCTGCATTGCCAAAGGTCTCTCAGGAGTTACGATGCGATTCACAGTAGTTGCGGCGTTTGCCGCTGTCCTTTGCATGGGCTGTGTGGCCCATGCCGATCCCATCCTGTCCAACGGCGCGGGTACCTACACCATCGCGCCCTCGTCCGATACCGTCACGCTGAATGCCGGGGCCAACGACGTTGCGAGTGGTGATTCATTCACCGTCGACGGCACGTTTTCGGTCGGGTATTCCCCGATTGCAGACCAGTCGATCCTGTTCAACATCGACGACGACTTCACAGTGAACGGCATCACGGAAACGCTGACCTTCAGTGGGACCGACGTTGTCACGGACGCAGCGGATATCTTGTCCTTCGATGCGCTTGGACCGGTCAGCTTCGGCGATGCGACGCTGACGTTTGGGTCTGCCGTTTCGGATGGGGGCGGTACGGGTGCTGCCTTGCCGATCAGCATTCCCGTCTCCTATGACTCGGGTACTGCGGTCACCCCGGAACCCGCGAGTCTGCTGCTGCTGGGCACTGGCGCTCTGAGTGCCGCGGCCGCCTACCGCAGGCGGTTTGCCTGATACCGTTCCGACTCGCACCTCTGTACTGTTTGCCCCGGCTCCGGCCGGGGCTCTTTCGTGCTGTCACGTTCGGTCCTTATCGCGCCTTCACCGCGCCCAGCTCGCCAACCGACATGGCAGCTTCCAGCGGACGAGCGGCTCGTCCATATGCGATCGACGCGACTCGCACGCACCGTGGCGTAGCCCCGAGGTATAAAGAGGGATCAGCAATCCACACATGTTTTCCTCTCTCACGCTTTCGCTCCTGCTACTGGCTGCTCTGATTCCCACCGCGGGGCCAGCACAGACTTCACCTCCACCCGTCACCATCGCCGCTTTGCCGGCAGGCTTCAGCTTCGATGGAGCGTGGACGTGCGAAGGCACATTTCGCAACGGCAAGGCGCATCGCGCCGCATACGATGGCTCCGTCGCGATCGGTGGCAAGTGGCTGCAGCTTCGCGAACGCGATGTGGAGCCCGCAACCGGCTACCTCGCCACGTACCTGATCGGCTATGACGCTCAGGCGCACGGGCTGGTCGAGTTCGACGCAAACAACTTCAGCGCCGCCGTGTACCGCAGCGCCACGGGCTGGCAGGGTGGCGCACTGACCCTTGTCTCTGCCGTGAACACCGATGCGAAAGCGCCATACGCTCAGGACCGCTTCACCTATACCGCGCATGAGAGCGGGCAGTTCACCGTGGACTGGCAAGTGCAGCGCGCTGCCGATCAGCCCTGGGTTACAGCCGACCACCTGACTTGCAAACGCTGAGCGCTAGGAACGAGCGCTAGAACGTGCCTACCGGGTCCGTTCTCCGCGGTGGCGTGGATTTTCACACGCCGTGTTTGATAACAGTTCTCGTCTGCGTAACAATGAGGGTGGAGCCGCGGACGACCGGCCGGGACCCGCTCTCAGGGCCGCCCACAGCACACCATAGGAGAGATTCGCGTATGGCAGAGATGAAGAACGGCAACGGCGCGGGCAATGGCGCCTCGAATGCTGCGAACGGCAACGGCAATGCCTCGCATGCGAGCGCGCCCAACGGCACGCAATATGTCGCCCAGACCCTGACGACCCGCCAGGGCCACCCGGTTCCCGACAACCAGAACCTGCGCACGGTCGGCGAGCGCGGACCCGCCGTGCTCGAGAACTATCACTTTCTCGAGAAGATCACGCACTTTGACCGCGAGCGCATTCCGGAGCGCGTCGTCCACGCCCGCGGCGCTGGCGCTCACGGCTACTTCGAGGCGTATGGCAAGTGCGGCGACGAGCCCGTCTCGGAGTTCACCCGCGCCAAGCTCTTCCAGGAGAGCGGCAAGCAGACCCCGATCTTTGTCCGCTTCTCGACTGTGATCCACGGTCAGCACTCGCCCGAAACGCTGCGTGACCCGCGCGGCTTCGCCATCAAGTTCTACACCGAGGACGGTAACTGGGACCTGGTCGGCAACAACCTCAAGGTCTTTTTCATCCGCGACGCCACCAAGTTCCCGGACATGGTCCACGCGTTCAAACCGGATCCGCTGACCAACCGTCAGGACAATGGCCGCTTCTTCGACTTCATCGCGAACACGCCGGAAGCGACGAACATGGTCACCTACCTGTTCAGCCAGTACGGCATCCCGGCCAGCTACCGCTTCATGGAGGGCTCGGGCGTCAACACCTACAAGTGGGTCAACAAGGACGGCCGCGCCGTGCTCGTGAAGTACCACTTCGAGCCCAAGGTCGGCGTCAAGGGGCTGACGCAGGACGAGGCGAACCAGATCCAGGCGACCAACTTCAACCACGCCACCCAGGACCTGTACGACTCCATCGAGTCGGGCGACTATCCCGAGTGGGAGATGTTTGTGCAGATCATGAGCGACGACGAACATCCGGAGCTCGACTTCGATCCGCTCGACGCCACCAAGATCTGGCCGCGGGAGCAGTTCCCGTTCCTGCCCGTGGGCAAGATCGTGCTCAACCGCAACCCTTCCAACTTCTTCGCGGAAACGGAGCAGGTCGCCTTCGGTACCGGTGTTCTGGTCGACGGACTGGACTTCTCGGACGACAAGCTGCTCGTTGGCCGTACGTTCTCCTACTCGGATACGCAGCGTTACCGCGTCGGCACCAACTACCTGCAGCTGCCGATCAACAAGCCTATCGGCTGCCCCGTCTTTACCGGTCAGCGCGACGGTCAGATGGCGTTTGATGTGAACGTTGCGCCGAACCAGAATCCGCATGTGAACTACGAGCCCAGCTCACTCGGCGGCTTGAAGGAAGCGACCCGCAACGGTGTGGAGTACACCCCGCAGGTCTCGGGCAAGCTCCTGCGCCAGAAGATCGAACGCACGAATGACTTCAAGCAGGCGGGCGACGCCTACCGCACCATCCTCACCGCCGAGCAACGCGATGAGCTGGTGAAGAACCTGGGCGGCGCCCTGGCCGACTGCACCGAGTACAACCGCGAGAAGCTGTACACCTATTTCGACCAGGCTGACCAGGAGTATGGCAGCCGCGTTCGGCAGGAAACCCAGAAGGCGCTTGATGCAAAGTCGGGCATGAACGCCAAGGCCTCCGCCGCGGTGCAGCACGGCTTGGACCACAGCACCGCGCTCGCTGGCATTCGCTAACGAAGTACCGCATTCGCTGACAAGATGGGCGCCGGGAGGCGCCCATCTTTTTTGCAATCACACTCAAGCTACGGCTCCCCAGTGACGATACAGAGGTCATTAGGGGATGCATGACAGCTGCTCTGCCCACACATTCTGAGAATGACCTTTCCCTCGCCGCACTGGCGATGACCGACACGCTCACGGGTCTGGGCAACACACGGCACTTCCAGCAGACAACGATGGCCGCTCTGGACAGCGCCGATCCGGATGTCGCTCTTCTGCTGCTGGACCTGGACCGCTTCAAAGCGATCAACGATACGCTGGGCCATCCCACCGGCGATCAGTTGCTGCGCAAAGTCGCGGACCGGCTGCGATCCGCGCTTCGTCCCGGCGACCTCCTGGCGCGGCTGGGCGGCGATGAGTTCGCGGTTTTGCTGCGGCCCGCCGGCGATATTGCGGGCCGCGAACACATTGCGTCGCGCATCATCGAGCTGCTCTCGCGGCCATTTCTCATCGACGGCAACCAGGTGAACGTCGGCAGCAGTGTCGGCATCGCCCCCGCCCAGAGCGGCACCAGCTACGAGCAACTGATCCGCCAGGCCGATCTTGCGCTGTACGCGGTGAAAGAGGCCGGCGGCGGCGCGTACCGCCATTTCGAACAGCCGCTTGCCGACCAGGCAGACGCCCGCAGAGCTCTGGAACTCGAGCTTCGCAAGGCGCTCACTCTCCGCCAGTTCGAAGTGCACTACCGGCCGCGGCTCGATGTCGACAGCGGCCGGCTCGTCGGTCTTCGAGCGGAGCTGCGATGGCGGCATCCGGAGCACGGGCTGCTGGAACCGGGCGCCTTTATGCCGCTCGCCCACCAGATTGGGCTCACGCCGAAAATCGACAAGTGGCTTCTTGAGGCGGTGTGCCGCGAAGCAGCCATCCTGCCGCATACGATGCCGCTTTCCGTCGGCATCGCGGAAGCGCAGTTCTCGAGCAGCGGCGCGCTTCTGCAAAGCGTCAAGTCGGCGCTGCTGGCTTCGAAGCTGAAACCATCGCGGCTCGAAATAGAGGTCACGGAAGGCCTGTTCCTTACTGAGGAAGATTCGGCGCTCCAGGCACTCTACGCTCTGCGCACGCTGGGCGTCCGCATCGTCATGAACGAGTTCGGGCTCGGTTACGCTTCGCTGACCCGGCTCACCAGCTTCCCGTTCGACGCCATCCAGATCGCGCCGCTTATGGCAGAGCCCGGTGTCGCGGCGAACCGGGCCGTGGTCCAGGCCGTCGCCGCGCTCGGCGCCAGCCTCGGCGTCACCACCACCATCGATGGGATCGCTTCACGGGACCAGCTTGCGCAGCTGCGGCGCGACGGCAGCATCGCCCTGCAAGGCTGCCAGTTACAGTCCGCGCTTGCACCCGCGGAACTCAACGTCTTTCTGCAGCAAACGAGCACGACCCAATCCAACTAGCGAACGGAGGTACGCATGCACCTTTACCAAATCGTTTACACCAGCAGGAACTGCATCCTCGGCACACCCGAACAGATCGAAGCGGAGATTGCGTCCATCTTGAACACATCGCGGAAGAATAACGGGCCTGCGGGGATCACCGGGGCTCTGCTGTTCAACGGCCACGGCTTCGCGCAGGTGCTCGAGGGTCCAGTGGAAGCCGTTGAAGCGACGTATGAGCGCATCCAGTGCGATCCACGCCATAGCGATGTGGTCCTGCTCAACAACGGCGAAACCGCGGAGCGGACGTTCTCCGACTGGTCGATGGCCTACGCTGATCCTGAAACGGTGCGCTCTGGCGAGCATGAGCCGATTCGGCTGGATGAGATCTGCGCAGATCGCGCAAAAGGCGGTGCCCGCATCGTTCGCGCGCTGCATGAGCTGCTCGCCACGGAGCTCGTATAAGCCGTCAGCCCACCGCGTCTGCCTGTCCATGGGCTGCTATCCTGCAAATCTCACGCCCGAACAGGAGTGCCCCCATGCGCACAAGGCGCCTTACCGTTGCCGCTGTTCCGCTGATTGCCTTCTGCCTGCTTGTGCCCGTTGCGGCACAAAGCTCCGCTCTGGCCAGCCAAACGCCCGAGCCGGCCATGCAGCTACCGCCGGATCAGGCTGCGTTCAACAGGGCGAATGCCTTTGTCGATAAGCAGCAGCGAGCGGCCGCGCTCGGTACGTTTCTCCACGACTTTCCCAAGAGCAAGCGTGCGGAGCGAGCCCGCAAGGTCCTCCTGGAGATCCTTGTTACCGCGCAGCCGCCGGACCTCTTCCGCATCCATCAGGTCGCCAAGGCCACGGTCGACAGTGCGGACAAGGACTCCCGAGCCAACCAGGAGAACGCCGTCGCCTACACCCTGGCGGAAGCTCCGCCAAACGGCGTCGATCTTCGCGACGCCGAAGCATGGGCGCGCGACTCTGTTAACGAAAGCGCGTTGCCGGCCTTTACCGAGCGCATGAAAGGCATGTTCGACGACCAGAAGACGCTGACACCGGCTGAGCTCGCGAGCCGCGAAATGCAAATCAAGTCGTTCTGGGCAGAAGCGCAGGCCGCCAACCTGCAAACCCTGGCTGACGTGTATTTCCATGAAGGCAAGCTTGCGGAAGCGACGGCCACCCTTGATCAGGCGGACGCGCTCAACCCAACCCAGGGCGCTAACTTCGTCACCCGCGGGCAGGTTGAGCACGCCCAGGGCCGCGACAGCCAGGCGCTCGACCACCTGGAGACCGCGGAAGCCTACGGCGGCATGACTCCCGCGGCTCAGACCTTGCTCCTGTCGCTCTACGCCGGGCAGCATGGCGGCGACCGCAGCGGCCTGGATGCGGAGATCGACCGCCGCTATGCTGCGCTGTACAAGCCCATGCCAAAGTCTGCGCACGCCCCGTCCAACTCCGGCCATACGGTGCTGCTGCAGCTTTACACCGGCTCGGCGTGCGAGCCCTGCACCGCCGCAGACCTTGCGGTGGAGGCCGTGCT
>CAXUEG010000096.1:7635-9397 GCA_964249935.1 uncultured Terriglobus sp. | reverse complement strand
CTCCGTCGGATCAAGCACGGATCGGCCCCGGTATGTGGCGGCCTTGCGTGAGGCACTCTTGCCGGTGAAGGATCGCATGTGTCCGGACAACCAGAGGCGGGCGGAGACGAACCCGCTGCGGGTGCTGGATTCGAAGGACGTTGAGGACCAGGAGATCATCGACGGGCTGCCGAAGATTGCGGACTACCTGGACGACGCGTCGAAGGCGCATTTCGCGGCGGTGCTGGAGTCGCTCGATGCGTGCGGTGTGCCGTATACGGTGAACCCGCGGCTGGTGCGCGGGCTGGATTACTACACGCGGACCACGTTTGAGTTCACGGTGGACCTGGGGCTGGGGACGCAGAATGCGCTGCTGGGCGGCGGACGGTACGACGGCTTGAGCGAGATGCTGGGCGGCCCTAGAGCACCGGGAATTGGGTTTGCGATTGGCGAGGACCGGTTGATTCTGACGCTGCAGGCCCTGGAAGAGGCGAGGGCGGCGGCGGGCGAGATCGCCGTTGCAGAGAAGTTGGACGCGTATGTGGCGCCCTTGAGCGTGGCGCAGAACGCGGCGGCGCTGCGGCTGGCGCATGAGCTGCGAGCGGCGGGTCTGAGCGTTGAGGTGGGCGATGGAACATTTCGCCTGAAGAAGTCATTTGAAGCGGCGGAGCGGGTGGCGCGGTCGATCGTCATTCTGGGCGAGGACGAGGTGGCGCAGCAGCTGGCGACTGTAAAGACGTTTGTGGGCGGTGAGCAGCGCAGGGTGCCATTTGCCTCACTCGCGCCCGAACTGGCGAGTCAGGCTGGCACAATCCTGCGGGCCGCGGTGTCTTAGAAGGCCGAGGTATCGCGCGTGGTCAGCCGTCGTGAACTGATGTGTGGTGCGGCAACGTTTGTGGGAACGGGTTTATTGCGTGCTGCGGGCCCTTCCGCGAGCGAGAAGCTGGTGGCGGCGGCGCGGGCGCAGGTGGGTGTGACGACGGGATACGATCCGGCATACCGGCGCATCGCGGATCCGAACGGTGACGTGCCGCGGAGTACAGGCATCTGCGCGGATGTGGTGGTGCGTGCGTGCCGCGATGCGCTGCGGCAGGATTTACAGGTGCTGGTGCATGACGACATGGCTCATGCGTTTCCGGCGTACCCGCGGGCGTGGGGCGCGCGCGGAACGGATACGAACATCGACCATCGGCGGGTGCTGAATCTGCAGACGTACTGGGCGCGGCGCGGGGCGCGGGTGTTTGCGGGTGGTGAAAAGACGCCCGGCGACGTGTTTGGAAGTGGCTTGCAGCGTGGGGATTTTGTGACGTGGCTGATCGGCGGCCGGCTGCCGCATGTGGGCGTGGTGGCGGATGACGGTGCGGAGCCGACCGTGGTGCACAACATCGGGTACGGCGCGCAGGAAACGCTGCTCGCCGCCTTTGCGTCGCACCGAGCGGTGGGCCGGTACCGCTGGAGCGGAGCGTAGCTGCCGTTTGGTTTACCGCGGCGTCCTTCCGTGTGCGACGAGACGTGTGCTCCGCGTGTCTCGGCGTCGGACGCATTCACGTTCGCGGGAAGGCTAGACAGGCGCAGTGAGGAACATGCGATGAAGGGAACATTCGATCTACAACGGTTTGTGGATGCGCAACGGGGTGTCTATGAGCACGCCTTGCGCGAGATGGAGGCCGGCGAGAAGCGTAGCCACTGGATGTGGTTCATCTTTCCGCAGGTGGCGGGGCTTGGATCGAGCGGGATGGCGCAGCGGTATGCGATCGCTGGGCGCGACGAGGCTATGGCGTAC
>CAXUEG010000096.1:6556-7625 GCA_964249935.1 uncultured Terriglobus sp. | reverse complement strand
GTCTGCGGTGAATGCCATTTCGCGGCGTTCGCTGAGTGATGTGTTTGGGTATCCGGACGATCTGAAATTTCACTCGAGCATGACGCTGTTTGCGGCGGCGGCACTGCCGGTGAGTCCGGAGGAGACGGTGTTCGGGGATGCACTGCAGAAGTGGTTCGGTGGCAAGAGGGATGAGGAGACGCTGCGGCGACTGGATACCGCTGTTTGAGCCACGGAGCAACGCGGAAGGCGAATGATAACGGCAATGGTCCGAATCGCGCCATCCCCATGATGCATTCAGGCGCTGCCCGGCGCGTCCGTCAACAGTACCCATTTCCCTTCTCCACATGGAGTCTCTCGATGCGTCTTGTGCGTTCGACCTACCTTGCTGCGTTTTCTGCTGCCCTGCTTCTGCCCTTGCCGAGCCGGGCGGACCAGCTCACCACCAACCTGCTGTCAAACCCGGGAGCGGAGGCCGGCAGCATCGCCGGATGGACGCAGGTCGGCTCGGCGACTGTCGACAACGGCTCGTTCGATGGCTTTACGCCACACTCGGGAAGTTACGATTTTGTCGGGAATAACGGAGCGTCTTCGGGGTTGACGCAGACGGTTTCCTTGCTGGCCCAGGGTGTGACCGCGACGCAACTGGATAGCGGAACGGTGATGGCGGACCTGAGCTTCTGGGAGCAAGGACTGAACCAGGGCACGCCAAGCGACGACGCCGGAGTGACGCTGACGTTTCTGAATGCGCTGGGTGGCGTGACGGGCGTCTTCGACTCAGGCGAAGTCGATTCGCACGACGGCACATGGCAGAACTACAGCAACAGCTACGCCGTGCCCGGCGAATCGCGTTCCGTTATCTATTCGATTGACTTTACGCGGCATGCGGGAAGCGATCTGGATGCATTTGTGGACGACAACAGCCTGACGCTGAGCACAGGCAGTGCCCCGCCGGTTGTGGCTGCGACGCCGGAGCCTTCAAGTCTTGTGCTGCTTGGCACGGGCGTGTTGGGCGCATTGGGGGCGATGCGCCGGCGCCTGGCTGCCTGCGAGGCGGGCCGCTCAAGCCTGCGTTGCGGATCTTGCAGGC
>CAXUEG010000096.1:4155-6546 GCA_964249935.1 uncultured Terriglobus sp. | reverse complement strand
TGCCGTCGGGTGCCACGAGGCAGGCGCTGTTGTAGAGCCCGTCGCCGGCCCGCTTGCCCAAGAAGAAGAAGACATATGGTGTGGAGCTTTGGCAACGATCGGGACAGAATGCACGCCGCCGACCCATTGGACAAGCCATCGCATCGAAACCTGCCGGGCAACGCAGTTGCTGCGGCGCTGCTGGCATCACACGACCATGGTGTGGCGGGCTGAAAGAGGCAGGCGGGTAGCAGGCTTGCCGAGTCTGCGGTTCTTGTTACCAATGGCGCTTCTCGCGGGTTCTGGCGCCATCACCGGCTGCCATCACGCGCGGCCCCTTACCCAGGCCGAGCAGATCGCGGCGGTGCTGGACAAGTTCTATGCGACCGCGCCGGCGTGTTTGTGGCAGCAACAGACCACGCTGGACGAAACGAACTACGGGACCGAATGGCCGACACCAAGCGAAGCCAAAGCGCTGATGCATGCGGGGTTGATTGCGGCTGCGCCGCACGGCTACACACTGACCGATGTGGGGCGTAAGGTATGGCGGCCAAACGTGGACGAGCCGCGTTTTGGGAATCTGTGCTACGGCACGTGGCATGTGGAACGGATCGGCACGCTGACACCGCGGCACGATGACGTGTTCGGGGAGGTGACGGATGTGCAGTTTTTCACTGTAATCCCCTCGACCGCGGCATGGATCCATCTGCCCGAGATGCAGCAGGCTTTTCCGTTGATGGCGATCGAGGTGAACCAATCACTGCCGCACATTGCCACCGTGAAGCATACCGACAAAGGCTGGCAGGTTACATCCGCGTTGGTGGATACAGCGTTTCCGTGACCGGAACGGATAGGCGGCTTCATCGTATTTGTGGCAGGGACGCGTGACATCCACGGGGTCAGGGCTGAGGCGGCGTTGCGGATGGAGCGGCTGCCTGCGTTGGTGCGGGTCGCGCCTCCGCCTGACCCGGCGCTGCGTCGGGTGCGGTCGCGGCACTGGCGTTGGGAGTTGAAGCGCTGGGGGTTGAAGCCCCTGGGTTCGCGTTCGAGGGAGCCGGGGACTTGGCTGCGGCCGCGAGTGGAGTCGGCAGCTTGATCGTAGCGATGTCGCTGGGATCGTCGCGCAGCTTCAGATAAAGTGTGCTGCCATCGGCGGGCGTGGGTGCGGCGACGCTTGCATCGGAGAAGCCGGTGGGTATGTCCGCGGGCTTGCTGAAGTCCTGCGTACCGCTGAAGGATTGTACGAGGAAGAGGTTTTTGCCTTGCACCGTGCAGTTGGGCGCACCGGCGTTGGCGCACTGTACCGCGGAAATTTGCGGGACGCGCACGAGGGTGCCGAGCGGAGACCAGTCGCCGGGGGTGCCGTCGCCGGAGATGGGACGCACCTGGAGCTTGCCGAACGCAGAGTCGCCGAAAGCTTTCTGCGGGTCGAGTGTGGCGATGGCGGTGTGCTCGTCCTGCAGCGTTAAGGTGTTGCCGGTTGCGGAGTTTTCCGCGAGTGAGAGTTCCGTGTGAGCGCCGCCTGAGGCGGTGGCGACTTCGATTTTCTGCGCGCGATCGAAGGGCTTCTCACTTTGCAGGACAAAGGTGAGCCTGCCCTGGAGCGGGATCTCGTCCTTGCCGGTAAGGGTGACGGGAAGAATGCCCTGCTGCGGCGCGGCTTCGGGTTTCATGCTGAGCAGCTTGAGCGTGGGCCGCGCGGCCTGTGCTTCGATTTTTACGGGGAGCGTGCGGCCGTCCTTGAGCTTGGCAGTGGCGTCTTCGCCGTCTTTGGGCGAGACACCGGATTTCGCGGCGAGGTGGAGGGTATTGGGATCGTCGCCGCTGCCGGTGGGCGTGAAGTCCTGGTTGCCGATGTGGACGGACGCAACGTTTGCGACGCCGTCGCCGGTGAGCACGGCCTGTGTGTCGCCGGCGTGGATCCTGACCGTGCCGAGCTTGATGGCGCCGTTATAGGCGGTGAGCGGGACCTTGTCTTCGCCGGATTTGCCGAACTGCTGCACCAGCAGGGCGAAGTCGCCAGGCTTTGCGTCCTTAAGCGGGACAGCAAGATCGAGGGTATTTTTCGCCTTGTCGTCGTTTCCTTCGGCCGGCTTGAAGCTGACGTCCTGCTTGTGTTCTTTGCTGTCAACCAGAGCGATGTGCTGGACGCAGCCGATGGCGTCGCCCTCCAGCCGGAGCTTTTTGTCCTGGCCGGCGATGACTTCCGTGTCGCCGATGACCTTGAAGGCGCCACTCTGGCTTTGTTGCAGCTTGAGGGTGGGACCTTCGAAGGTGTCGAAACCCCAGTTGCCGCGAACGGTTCCAGTGATGATTTTGTCGCCGCTGTCCACCGGCTTGCTGTCCTTGTTGTCGGCGACGAGGCCGCCCTGGAAGGCGTCGGGCTTGAGCGGGATATCCGTTGCGCCGCCT
>CAXUEG010000096.1:0-4145 GCA_964249935.1 uncultured Terriglobus sp. | reverse complement strand
CTGCGCGGTCCACATGAAGCGTCAAATTGCTGGCAATGCTGGTGGAGAAGACGAGCGGAGCGCCAGTGACGAGCAGGGTCATGTTTGGCTGCAGGAGACACGCGACCTGGTTCGGCTGCTGCGCGCGCAGTTGCGGCGTGACGTCTTTCTGGATGGCGGGCAGGCCGACGACGATCACGGTCTTCGGCTTCTTGAAGGATGGCGCGGCGTTGAGCTTGAGGTTGAGGGTTTCGCCTTCGGGAAAGCTGAGGCCCGGGATGTACTGGTACTCGGGGTTGCGCAGGCCACCCACGAGACGGACAACATCGACCACCGCGCCGACATACGCGGAATACACGCCGGCGCCGACGGCCTGGGTGTAGGAAGCCTGGTTGGCGAGATCGCCGGCGCCGTTGTTGGAGAGCGATTGCGCGAGGTTCTGGCCCTGTGCGTCGTCAAGGATGATGGGCGCTCTGCTTTGGGTGAGGCAGTTGACCTGGTTGGCAACGGGCTGCTTGAAGCAGTCCTGCTTGGGATTGAGCGCGAGTGTAGCGGCGAGCTTGCTGGAGTGGTCCTGGATGGCTTTCTGGTCGTCGGGCGGAACGGTTTTCATGGCGGCCAGGTAGCGCTCGATGCGCTGCTGCTCGAAGGAGGCCTCGTTCAGGTCGGCGTCGGCGCGGATGAACTGGCCGGGCTTACTCTTGACGGTCGAGCGGAGCGATTCAAAGTCGCCGCCGGTCTCTGGAGCGATAAACAGGATGGCCTGCTGTGCGTCGGGCGGCACGGTAACGCGGGAACCTTCCTGGGCTTTCTTGTTCCAGGTCTCGACCTTGGTGAACCAGTTGTCGGGCGGCTGGTTCGTGGTGCCGCGCAGGAAAGCGACGATGACGAGCAGGTGATTGGACTGATCGGCTGGCAGGTCGGCATGGATCCAGAGCTTGTCACCGCCCTGGAGGTTGGGCACCTGCGCGATGGGCAGGGTTTTGCCGTTGCGTGTGACGCGGACGCTGACCTTGGGACCGGCGAGATTGAAAGGCGCGGGGTCGTCGGCGTGGGCGAAAGAAGGGGCAAGGCTGAGGGCGGCAAGGCACAGGGCGAGCCGTGCGAGTGGGCGCGCAGAGATCATGGTGGGGTTGGACGCGGATCGGTGCACGGATGTTGCGGGGAGTATTCGACTTGCTTAGACTTGTTGGCATGGACAGTGTGACAACGACTGAGCAAGCTTGTGTCGTGAACGTTCCTGTGACCAGGAAACAGTTCGACGCACTGACGGTTGCGGCGGAACGGGAAGAACGTACGCTCGCAAACTATCTGCTGCATGCTGCACTCGTCGATGCCGATTCGAAATTGTCGCTCGAAGTACCGCGCTTCAGAGGGCCAAAGACGCAGGAAGAGATTGATGCGATCTTAGGGGAAGTGCAGGCGGACTTCCGGAAACACGTTCCCCTTGGCGTGTCTCTGGTAAACGAATTGATCGCGGACAGACGCCTAGAAGCACAGCGTGAGTGAGCTGATCGTTTTGGATGCTTCGGCATTGCTGGCCGTGCTGAACGACGAATCCGGGGCCGAAGCTGTTCGGGCCGCTCTGTCCGTCTCCATCATCAGTACCGTGAATCTGGCTGAGGTGTACTCCAAGGCAGCGGAACGAGGCTTGGACCGCGTTCGCGTTCGACGGACCGTGGATCTTGTACGAGAAGCTGTTCCGTTTACGGAAAGTCAGGCTGAGCTTTGCGGACAGTTGCGTCTTCAAACCAAAGCCGCTGGTCTATCGCTTGCTGACAGGGCTTGCCTTGCACTCGCGATCGAGCAGAATGCTGAAGTGCTGACTGCGGATCGCGACTGGGCAACACTAGAGCTCCCCTGCTTAGTTCACCTCATACGCTAGCTCTCCCAAGTAAGAGCCCGGCGAGTGATCCCGCGTCATCCGTAGAATAGAACTATCGTGAAACTTGATTTTTTAGGGCAGCACCAGCGGACGCACATGTGCGGCGATCTGCGTGCGGAGGACGCGGGCAAGCCCGTGGTGTTGATGGGGTGGGTCAACCGCCGGCGCGACCATGGCGATTTGATCTTCCTGGATGTGCGCGATCGCAGTGGCGTAACGCAGGTGGTGGTCGATCGCAGCGAGTCGGGTGATTCGCTGCAAAAGGCGGAGGCGGCGCGGCCGGAGTTTGTGGTGGCGGCGATCGGGAACGTGCGGCTGCGCGGCGAGGGGCTGGCGAACCCGAACATGGCTACCGGTGAGACTGAGGTTGTTGTTCGTGAGTTGTTGCTGCTGAGCGATGCGAAAACGCCTCCGTTTTCGCCGGCGGACGATGCGGTGCAGAACGAGGAGTTGCGGCTGGAGTACCGGTACATCGACCTGCGGCGGCCGGAGATGCAGCGCAACCTCCTGGTGCGGCACAGGGTGATGCAGGCGATCCGCGCGCAGCTTTCGAGCGAGGGGTTCCTGGAGATCGAGACGCCGCTGCTGACGCGGACGACGCCGGGCGGCGCGCGCGATTACCTGGTGCCGTCGCGGGTGCATCCGGGCACGGTGTATGCGCTGCCGCAATCGCCGCAGATTTTCAAGCAGCTCTTGATGATCGGCGGCATGGACCGGTACTTTCAGATCGCTCGGTGCTTTCGTGATGAGGATCCGCGCGCAGACCGGCAGCCGGACTTTACGCAGGTGGATCTGGAGATTACGTTTCCGTCGCAGGATGCGATCTTTGGGATTGCGGAGCGCTTCGTGGCGGCGGCGTTTCGGGCGGCGGACCAGGCGATTACGGTTCCCTTCCCGCGCATGACGTATGACGAGGCGATCCGGAAGTATGGGATCGATAAACCGGACATGCGGCTGCCGCACATGGCGGATTTGAGCGAGGTGCTGACGCCCGAGTTGCGATCGACGCTGCGCATTGAGCAGGGTTTGCCGGTGTTTGGGTTTGTGATTCCGAAGGTCGGCGAACTGAGCGGGACGGCGCGCAAGGCGCTCTTGGGCGAGGTGCGCGCGTTCTTCGGTGAGAGCGGGTTGGATGTGCTCGATCTTGCGCGGTTGCGAACGAACGAGGCGTTTGTGCCGCTGGCGGAGGAGATTGGATCGCACCTGAACGCGACGACGGTGGGCTTCAACGGCGAAAACTTTACAACAAACGATCTCGCGATTGTGGTGACGCCAAAGCTGGGGACACCTGCTCTGTGGAACTTTGACCGGCTGTGGATTCCGAAGAAGGTCGGAGCGCTGCGGCTGGAGTTGGCAAAGAAGTACGCCGACAAGCATGGCCTGTTCGAGAAGAAGGGCACGGCCGAGGACTACCGCTTTCTTTGGGTCACCGACTTTCCGATGTACGAGTGGAATGAGGAGAAGCACACGTGGGACGCGGCGCACCATCCATTTACGTCGCCGCATGAGGCGGACATTGCGAGCGGCGCGCTGTACCACGACAAGGGTGCGGTGCGGGCGCAGGCGTATGACGTGGTGCTGAACGGGCTGGAGCTGGGATCGGGGTCGATCCGGATTCATCAGCAGGCGGTGCAGGCGGAGATCTTTCGCACGCTGGGCATGACGGATGAGCAGCTACAGCAACAATTCGGGTTTTTTCTGAAGGCGCTGGAGTATGGCACGCCGCCGCATGGCGGCATCGCGCTAGGGCTGGACCGGATTGTGATGCTGTTGACGGGCGCGACCAGTTTGCGCGAGGTGATTGCGTTCCCGAAGACGGCGAAGGCGGTGGACCTGATGTGCGAGGCGCCGAGTGCGCCGGGCGAGCAGCAGATGCGGGAACTGCACTTGCGGGTGGCGCCGCGAGGATAGCGGCGGCTTCGGTGTGGCATTCAGAGCGAGGTGGTGTCTGCGTCGTCCGCGAAGCGTCTTCTGGCTCCGAGCAGACCATGCAGGTTTCTCCGCTGCGCAGGACGATAAAACCGTCCTGCTCCGGTCGAAATGACAACTTGTACGGAGCACAGAAAAAGTGTTCAGCGAGAGGGTTCAGAGCCTGACTGCTCTGAACCTTTGGTAAGTGAGCCTAGACCTTTGGTTCCCAGCCCTTTTCGTACTTACGGCCCCACATGGCTTCGGCGGATTTGTTGCCGGTGACGTGGCCGTTGCTGGGATCGAGCGTGAGGACCGCCTGTGAGAAATAGGCGATGTTCGATAGTTGTACAAGCGTTGTACTGACGTTTCC
>CAXUEG010000095.1:7817-9610 GCA_964249935.1 uncultured Terriglobus sp. | reverse complement strand
TCGCCGGCGCGGTACTTGCCGGTGACGATGGGTTCCAGCCCCTTGCTGCCGAGGGCACCGGCCAGCAGCTCCGCGATGCGGCGGATGGAGACCGGGCTGCCGGAGCCGATGTTGATGACTTCTCCGTTCGATTCGGGCGCGTCCATCGCGAGGATGTTGGCGCGGACGATGTCGTGAATGGAGACGAAGTCGCGCTGCTGCTCGCCGTCCTCGAAGATGAGCGGCTGCTTGCCGTTGAGCATGCGCGAAGCAAACACCGCGGCGACGCCGGTATACGGGTTCGAGAGCGCCTGGCGCGTGCCGTAGATGTTGAAAAAGCGTAGCGCGGTGACGGGAAGGCCGTAGGTACGGCCGTAGATCATGCACAGCTCCTCCTGGTCGCGCTTGGACAGGGCGTACATGCTGTTTATTTCGCTCGGCTTGTCTTCGTCGGTCGGAACGGGCTGGAGCGGCCCGGAATCGCCGACCGAGACTTCCCATTCGCCGCGTTTCAGCTGCTCGGTCGTGCGAACGGGGGGCGCGTAGCGGATGCCGTCGGCGCCCACGTAGCGGCCTTCGCCGTAGATGGACATGGATGAAGCGACGACGATTTTCTCGATCGGCGCCTTCGTGTCGAGCACCGCTTGCAGCAGCTCGGCGGTGCCCTGCGTGTTGACGCTCATATAACGGCTGATCTCGTACATGCTCTGGCCGACGCCGACGGTCGCGGCAAAGTGGTAGACCACGTCGATGCCTTCCAGAACGGACTTGAGCAGGTTGGGGGCGCGCACGTCACCGTGGACCAGCTCCACATCGGTGGACAGGTAGTCCGGACGGACGCCGCCGGGGTGGACCTGCGGCGTCAGATCGTCGAGCACGCGCACGGCATGGCCCTGGCGCAGCAGGCCGTCTGCGAGGTGCGAGCCGACAAAGCCGGCGCCGCCGGTGATGAGAACGTTGCGCTTCTTGGAGGACGGGAAAACTTGTGCGCTCTGGATGCTCAAACGGCGAGGACCTCTTCTTTCGGGGCTTCTGCTGATGGGGCGGTAAGATCGTTGGCGGCCTGGAGTTCGGCCTGGCGGCGCCGCATCTGCGGGAGGTCGTAGAGCGAACGTGCGTCAGGGTTCACGGGCACGGTCTGTCCAGGCGAGGCGTAGCGCTCCACGGCCCAGGCGGCGAACTCGGCGAAGTCGGCGTTGTCGAGCGGCGGGCTGGTGTGGTGGTCTTCCCTGCCCAGGTGGCCGGGGGTGAAGCAGAGCGTCATGGCGACCTGAAAGGGCCAGAGCTCCGTGAAGACGTGGTCGAACCAGGCCTCGGCATCGGGCCGGTAGGCGTCGGCCCAGCTGAGACCGGTGCGCAGATATTGCACGTTGTGCTCGCGCATCCAGCGCACGGCGTCGTCCAGCCGGTGATCCTGCCAGTGGAACCACTGGCAGAGGCCGACGGAGCCGTCCGTCGGAAAGTCCGCGGCGGCCAGCTTAGGCGTGCCGTCGTGCTTGAGAAGGCCTAAATAGTAGTGGCGGTAGTAGCTGGAGCCCTCGGCTTCCTTGTGGCGCGTCTCCGCCGGCCAGCTGGGCGGCAGATCGTACAGCGAGTACCAGTGGATGCGCGGGGTCTTGCCGCGGATCAGATCGATGGTGTGCCGGAAGCCCATCTGCGCGACCTCTTCCAGGCCGAACGAGGAGCAGCCGACCTCGGTGACCCACACGGGCTTGCCGGTGACCTCCTCGGCCTCGCGAATTTTGTCGGGCCACTCGGTCAGCTGCCAGTGGTTCCAGTCCAGCGGAAAGCCGTGAATCGCGACGGCATCGACG
>CAXUEG010000095.1:0-7807 GCA_964249935.1 uncultured Terriglobus sp. | reverse complement strand
GTCGTAGAGCGAGTACCAGTGGATGCGGGGGGCGCGGCCGATCAGGTGCTTCGCCGTGGTTGTGACGCCCCAGGCGGCCACCTCCTCGGCGCCGAAGGAGGAGACGCCCACCTCCGACACCCAGAGCGGCCGCCCGCCGATCACGGCGCGGATCTCGTCCAGCTTGGCCGGCCAGTCGTGGATCGACCACAGGTTCCAGTCGAGCGGGAACCCGTGGCAGGCGACGGCGTCGACGTGGTCCATGACGCCGTAGCCGGCCTGCAGGCGGAGCCAGTCCGGGTCGCCGGAGGAGACGCCGCCCAGCACAATCGGCAGGTCCGGGTTCACGGCGCGCATCGCGGCCGCGCCCAGCTTGACCATGCCGGCAAACTGCTGCCAGCCGGGGTCCAGGTGGAAGTTCCAATGCGAGAGATTGTTCGGCTCATTCCAGACGACTACGGCTTCGATCAAGAGCAGTGACCCTTTCCACCGGCAATCGGGCGTGCGGCAGATTTCGCTGCGCCGGAACCGGACGGAAGTCTTCTGTGCAGCTTTGTAGATGCAGGGTAACAGCTAAGTAGATGCTCAGGTCAGGCTTTTCGCGATCGTCGAGACCGATGCCGCGAAGGCAAGCCGTTCCGCAGCACTTGCGCAAGCGTGATCCGGCCGGATTTGTTAGCCTGAAAGCCGCGCATTGCGCCCCCGGAGCGGCGCTCAACATGGATTTGAAGCGGCTTCGGGAGGCGACCCGGCCCGAGCACGAGGCGACGGAAGCGGCAGTTCCACTGATGCAGCCGGACCTGACACGCGACGCATACGTTGCGGTGCTGCAGCGATTTTGCGGCTTGATCTGCGCGTGGGATACGGTTGCGGTCACCGACGCACCCGCGGCCTATGTGGAATTGGTACGGCAGCGCAGGCGCAGCGAGGCTCTGGAGGCCGATCTGCACTTCTTCGGCGCGCCGGTTGTGAGCGACACACCGGCCATATTGCTGTCGCAGATGCGCGAGCTCATCGGCCAGGACGGGAATGTGGACACGGACGAGCGCAGCAGCCGGTTTCTGGGTGCCATGTATGTTGTGGAGGGCTCAACCCTGGGCGGGCAGTACATTGCGCAACACGTGGAGGCCAGCCTGGGTTTGCAACCCGGAGAGGGTGATCGCTTTTTCCGGGGCTATGGCCAGGAAACGATGCCGAAATGGCGGGAATTCCAGCAGGTGCTGCTGACAGTTCCGGAGGCGCAAACCGAAGAGGTCATCGCCGCGGCCAAAGAAATGTTCGGCATCTTTCGCGCGTGGATGTTGCAGGGCTCGACGGCAGCGCGCCCGATTGTTCCAACGGATGAAAAGCTGCTTGCCCAAGAGCTGTACCGCGAGCGTGCGGACGCATGATAATGACGAAACAGCATGCCAGTTGAAGTGAGCGCTCCCATTGTTGCGCAAGAGCCCGCGAATGTACCCGCAACCGGGGTAGAAGATTGTGCGCAGGAGGTCATCCGCGCGCCGGGCACGATCCAGCGGCACGGCTTTCTGCTCGGTCTGGACGCGGAGCAGGAAACAGTCGTGCTCGCCAGCGAAAACGCCGAGGAGTTCCTGGGCGTTCCGCTGAAGCTGATTCTGGGCGGGTCGCTGGAGCTGCTGTTTGAGCGCGAACTGCTGGGCTCCATGCGGCAGCTGAACTGCCGTCTCGATCCGGTGGGTCTGGTGAGCTACCTGGGCGCCTTCCAGGTGCGCAAAGATCTGTTTTCCGTAGTGACCCATTGCGTGGATGGCACACGCATCCTGGAATTCGAGCGGCAGGACCGGCTGGTCGGCGCGGAGATGATGAACGCTGTCATCACCAACTTTGTGGGCACGCTGGCGCGCCTCAAGACGCGGCAGGATCTTTGCCAGGCGTTCACCGACCAGTTTGCCGCGCTGACCGGGTTCGACCGGGCGCTGCTGTACCGCTTCGACGCCGAGGGCCACGGCACGGTACTGACCGAATCGAACAGCGGACGTCTGCCCAGCTACCTGGACCTGCGCTTTCCGGCGACGGACATTCCCGCGCAGGCGCGGAGTTTGTATGTCCAGAACACGGTCCGCATCATCCCGAACGCGCACTACACGCCCTCGCCGGTATTGCGCATGGGGAACCGCGTCGACGGACAGGAGCCGAAGTTGCAGGAGGTTCGTGGCCTGGACCTGTCGCTGTCGGTGCTGCGGTCCGTTTCCCCGGTGCACCTGGAGTACATGCGCAACATGGGCACGATGTCGTCCATGAGCGTGTCGATTGTGGTGGACGGCAAGCTGTGGGGACTGATCAGCGGGCACCACGCGGAACCGCGCACGGTGCCCTACCTGGTGCGATCGGCGTGCGACATGCTTTCCAAGATGGTCGGCACGCAGTTGAATACCTTTCGCACGGCAGAGCGGCTGCACACCCTGGTCGACTTGCACGCGGTTCAGCGCGAACTGCTGACGCACATTGCCGCGGAGTTCGACTTTATCGCCGGACTGGCGTCCGCAATGGACCGGCTGGTGCAGGTGACGCAGGCGACCGGCGTCGTGCTTTGGGATGCCGGCGCGGTGTACGTTGGGGGACGCGTGCCCTCACGTCGCATCTTGACCGATGTGGTGGCCTGGCTGGAGGGCAAGGGCGACTTCGAAAGCTATGCCACGCGGACGCTTGGCGCGGAGCTGCCGGCGGCAAAGCCTGCCGCGGCGGAGGCGAGCGGTCTTTTAGCGATCCGGCTGTCAGACCTTTCTCAGCGCTACATCCTGTGGTTCAAGCCGGAGGTGCTGGAAACGGTAACCTGGGCCGGCGAGCCGGTGAAGAACGTGGACGAGAATCAACGACTGCACCCACGCACCAGCTTTGCGCAGTGGCAGGAAACCTTTCGCGGCCAAAGCGAACGCTGGAGCGAAGTGGAGATTGAGTCGGCGCAGGAGTTCCGCGCCGCTTTGGTCACCATCGGCCTGCAGCGTGCGGAAGAAGAGGCGGAGCTGAGCTCTGCCCGTTTTCTGCAGTTGACCCATAATCTGCCAACGAAGGTATTTACCTGCGACATCCATGGCCACCTGACCTATGTAAACCAGCGCTGGCGCGACGACGGCATGAGCGAAGCCGGAATCTGGTTCGGCGACGGCCGGCTGGTTGCCGAGGACGAAGAGCGCGTCCGTGCCCTGTGGAATGACACCGTTGCGGAAGACCGCAGTGTGCTGGAAGCCGAGGTGCGCGTACACAGCGCGGGCGGTGACCGCTGGAACCTTGCCCGGATCACGCCGTTCCGGCGGGTCGGCAAGCAGCCGGCCGGCTGGGTCGGCTTTCTGCTGGACTTGACGGAGCGCCGCGAGCGCGAAGATGCGCTGCGCATCGCCGAGAAACTGGCGCTGAGCGGGCGCATGACCAGTGTGATCGCGCACGAGATCAACAACCCGCTGGAATCCATCACAAACCTGATGTATCTGTTGCGGCTGGAGGCCGGCGACACCGGCCATGCCGGCGAGTACATCGGCATGGCGGAAGCGGAACTGGAGCGGATCAGCGGCATTACCAAGCAGACGCTGCGCTGGAACCGCGAAGACCGCAGCGCCGAAGAAGACTTCCCGGCGGCAGCCATCTTTACCGAGGTGCTGCGGCTGTTCCAGGGCAAGACGCGGAACCGCATGGTCGCCATTCACAAGCGGTACGCCGAAGACGTAAAGGTGCACGGCGTGCTGGGGCAGGTGCGCCAGGTGGTTGCCAACCTGGTATCGAACGCGCTGGACGCGGCGCGTGTCGGCGGCAATGTGACACTCAACGCTTTCTATGACGGCGACGACACCGTGCTGACCGTTGCCGACGATGGTATGGGGATCCCGGAGGCGATGCGGCAGCAGTTGTTTCAGCCGTTTTTCTCGACCAAAGGCGACCTGGGTAACGGGCTTGGCCTGTACATCTCTCACGAAATCGTGGAGCGCCACCACGGCCGGCTGGAGGTGGACTCGACCGAGGGCAAGGGTACCGCGGTGCGGGTACGTCTGCCGCGCCATCCGTCTCAGCCGGTTGCGCCCTCATTGCAATAAGCCTGCGATGAACGCAGTACCGCAGCGAAAGAACTGCAGAGGCGGTGACGCACGGCCCACTGGCAGCGTCACACCCTTATGCCGTTGCTTCGCCACCTGATGCTGTGGGCTTTTTCCAGCGTATTGCCTGGTATGTTGCTGGGCCAGGCGACCGGCACGGCGTACCAGGGCGTCCGCCTGTTTGCCTACGGCATGGGTTCCTACGTACGGCCAGATTTCGGCGGCGCGCTGAAGAATGGTGGTGCCACCGTTGGCGGGACGGCGAACGTCTTCACCTTCCACCCTGTGGAGCTAGGCATGGACCTGCGTGCCGTAGGTTCGGGCGGGCGGGTCTCCAAGGAGTACTTTTTTGGCGGCGGCCCGCGGGTACAGATCGACCTGGGCCGGCTCCAGCCCTTTGCGCAATTCCATGTCGGGTACGGCAGGCTGACGTTTCAGCAGGTGACCACACCGGGTTACACCCACGATCAATCGCTCGTGAAGGCATATGGCGGCGGCCTGGATTACAAGCTGTCCCGAGCGTGGGCGGTGCGGGGCGAAGTGGAACGGCAGTCCTGGAACTTCAGCGGTTATGTGTATTCCTTTTACCCGCTGGCCGTCAGCGCAGGCGTGCGCTACCAGTTCCACTTCCGTAACCGTTTCGGCCCGGAGTAGGGCGTTCGAAGCTCGACACCCGGAGCACACCGGCACCGGTTCCGAGCCTGCCGTCGCGTGTACACTGAAGGACGTACACCCTGCGCGGCACCCCGCTTGCCGCCCGTGTCGGGACGTGGCTCAGCCTGGTAGAGCGCACCCTTGGGGTGGGTGAGGTCGCTGGTTCGAATCCAGTCGTCCCGACCAACAACTCCGTATTTCTCCGATCGAGAACGATGACAGGGACCAGCCCGATGCGCTCGGGTACTGCTGCCCCCTGGCCGGGCGCTGCCCTGTTCGCGTTTTCAGTCGAGTGGGTGGGCGTTGCTCTAGCCCGCGGCCTGGGCTGCGCCCGGCTTTGGCCGCTTGAGCAGGAATGCGAGCGGTGCGCAGCAGAAGGCAACAAAGGCGAGATAGCGGAAGTCATCGACGTAGGCAGCGATCTGTGCCTGCGCGTCCAGGCCGCGGCTGATCAGGGCGTAGGCGCGCAGCATAGACAGGCGCGGGCCTACGTGAAGCGCCATCATCTGGGTGTACTGGTTCAACTCGCGCTGGAAGAGCGGGTTCGCCGGCGTGAACGAGTGCAGCAGGCTGAAGCGATAGGTCTGCAGATGCCGCTGCGCGATCGTGTTCATCCAGCTGATGCCGACGCTGCCGCCCACATTGCGCAGAAAATTGAAGATGCCACTGCCGTTCTGGACCTCGCTCTTGGGTAGTGTGCCCAGGGCAAGTTGGCCCAGCGGCACAAAGCACATGGAGATGGCGGCACCGCTGACAATGATGGGCCAGAAGAGCGACCATGGCGAAATGTCGAGCGTAAAGCCCGCCAGCCACATGCCGGAAAGGCCCAGAAAGGCAAAGCCCAGGGCCACAAACCATCGCGGGTCGATCTTCGCAATGACGGCGCCGACCACGATCGCGTAAACCATGGCGCCCAGCCCGCGCGGACTGACGACCAGGCCCGACTTGGTCGCGCTGTAGCCGAGTTGCGTTTGATAGAAGACCGGCAGCACCGTGGTGATGGCATACAGCACAAGCCCAAGCAGGAAGATGAGCAGGCAGCTGATACCCAGGTTGCGATCCCGCAGCGAGCGCAGGTTGACCAGGGGCTTTTCGGTGGTGAACTCACGAATAATGAAAAGGATGAAGGTGACGATCATGACGCCGAAGGCGATGCGGATCTTGGTGTCGCCGAACCAGTCGTCTTCCTGGCCCTTGTCGAGGATGTACTGCAGGCAGCCGACCCACAGGCCGAGTGTGCCCAGGCCGATGCCGTCCAGCTTGCCGGGTTTGGCGTTCTTGATATACGGCGGGTCTTCGAGCGCGCGGCCCTGCAGAAACATGGCGAGCAGGCCGATGGGCACGTTGATGTAGAAGGCCCAGCGCCAGGAGATGGCGTCCGTCAGGTACCCGCCGAGCGCCGGGCCAATGACAGGCGCGACGACCACGCCGAGCGCGTAGAGGCCCAACGCCTGGCCCTGCTTGGACGGCGGAAAACTTTCGATGAGAATGGCCTGCGCCAACGGCTGCAGGGCACCGCCGCCAATGCCCTGGAGAGCGCGCGCAAACAGGATGAACGGCAGCGTGGGAGCGATGCCGCACAAAAACGATGCAAACGTGAACAAGGCCACCGAGGCGATCAGGTAATTCTTGCGGCCGAACTTCTCGGCAAGCCAGCCGGACGCAGGGAGAAAGACCGCGTTCGCGACCAGGTAAACCGTGAGAACCCACTCCGCCTCGTCGTTGGTCGAGGCGGTCGAGCCGGCGATGTAAGGCACGGCGACCGAGGCGATGGAGGTGTCCATGACCTCCATGAACGTGGCGATCATCACCGCGGTGGCGATGAACCACGGACTGACCTTCGGCTTCGCTGCGGCAGGCATCAGCGCACCTCCGCGAAGCGAACTTCGTGTTGGCTCACCGGAACAGCACCTTGGGTTCCACGCTCATCCCGGGTGCAAGCCGGTCGGCATCGCGCTGGCCGGGCTTGAAGCGGATGCGCACCGGAAGCCGCTGCACCACTTTCACGTAGTTACCCGTCGCGTTCTCCGGCGGGAGCAGGCTGTAGATGGCGCCGGTGCCGCCGGGCAGATCTTCGATGTAGCCGTCGAACGTCTCGCCAAGTGCGTCCACAGAGATCTTTACGCTTTGGCCTTTGCGCATCTTGCGGACCTGGGTTTCCTTGAAGTTCGCCGTGACCCAGATGTCGTTTGTCTGGGTGAGCGCGAAAAGCTCCTGCCCGGAGGTCACACGCGAGGCGGCCTGCACCTGCTTGTCGCCGATGATGCCGTCCTCCGGGGCGTAGATCCTGCAGTACTCCAGGTTGAGCTCAGCCTGATCGGCCTGGGCCTTGCTGCTGGCCGCCTGTGCGATGCGCTGCGCGAGCGTCTCCCGCTGAATCTCCACCTGCCTGGGCAGGTTCTCCTGGTCGCGCTTGGCCTGCGCACGCGCCTGCTGCAGTTGCGCTTCGGTTTGTGTCACCACACGCTTCGACGCCTCCGCCTGTTCGCGGCGAGAGGCGACCTCGGCCGCCTGCGCGTCTCGCGTCGTCAGGCGCTGATCGTACTGTTCGTAGGAAACCTCATCCTTTGCGACCAGCTTGCGGTAGCGTTGCTCTTCGCGATCGGCATTGGCCTGGTTTGCCTCGGCCTCATGCAGGTTCGCTACGTTGGAAAGGTACTGCTCCTGGTTCTGGCGCAGCTGGGCTTCGGTGCGGACGACGTTCAGGTTGGATTCGATCGCCTGCTCGCCCTGTTGTGTGCTGGTGACCGGAACCTGCGGCTGCTGCGTGCGCACCGCTGCCTCGGCCGGGTCATAGGAAGCGTACGCCTGCTCTTTCGCAACCTGGTTGTCGCGCGGGTCCAACTCCAGCAAGAGCTGACCTTTCTTCACGCGATAGGTGTTTTCCACGTAGACGTTAGCGACGGTGCCGTTGATGCGCGTCGCAATGGGATCGGTGTGACCGTCGATGAAGGCATCGTCCGTGTTTTCATAGCCGGCCAGGTACCACAGCACGAATGCCGTAAGCAGGAGCACCGGGATCAGGAGCAAGACACCCAGAAAGGCGTAGCGCGCCCGTTTGCGGCGCTGGTCTTCGACATCGACTTTTTTCTTCTTTTTTTGTTTAGGGTGTTCTCCGTTATCTTCAC
>CAXUEG010000094.1:8271-9632 GCA_964249935.1 uncultured Terriglobus sp. | reverse complement strand
GGACCTTGCTGACCTTCTGGTCGAGCCCTGCCCCCAGCGCCGCAGTGGTGCTGTCGACGTAGTTTTTGTCGGCAGCCTGCAACGGCGTGGCGGGGTCGCCCGGAAGGATCAAGGCGCCGGTCATGGTGTCGCCGCTCTTCTGCACGTAGGGTGAGGTGTCCGCGGGGGCTGCACCACTGACCACCGCGCGCGCAATCGCCTGGTCGACGTACTGCTTGCTGACGGTCTGCACCGCGACGGTGCTGGGCAGAACGCTCGTGCGCACGGGGGCGAGGTTGACGGGGCTGCCGGAAACCGGGACCTGCCAGTACTCGCGCGTGACCGTGCCGTCCGCCAGGTGGTAGACGGCGGTGTAGAACGTTCCGATCGGCGTCGCTCCGGCAGTGGGCGCCAGCGAAACAGTGAGCGCACCGCTACTGCCGAGCGTGACACTGGTGGAGCCCTGCTGAACCGCAACGCCAGTTGCGGTCGTGAAGGACGGCCAGCTAATCAGCACCGTACCCTGCGCGGGCGCACCACTGGCCGAAAGCACCGTATCGCTCACGTTCGTCAGGCCGGCCGCGGTCTGGGTGCCCGTGCCGGTCTGGGCGAGCAGGCCTGGTATGGACCACGCGGCGGCAGACGCCAGCGTGAGTGCGAACAGGGCAGCGGCAAAGGCCTGGCGGGCCCGTGCGAATCGTTGAATGTTGGCTTGCAAACGCTCTCCTTTCTAAAAAGAAGAGCGAACCGCAAAGCGCGCAGGGTTCCTCGCGAAGTGCGCAGCATGTGCTGCGTACTTCGCGAAACGTGGCGTGTTGCGGTTCGCTCCTAAACTGTCTGCAACGCAGAACGCGGAAGGCCATGTTGCGCCTTCCGCGTTCCGCATGTGTAAGTTGTCCGGGGGCCTTGAGGACGTTTGTTCCGCCTCAACTCACCCGCCTATTCAGGATACCAATAGGCCCAGAAATACCATGCCAATTATTTTCTGAGCGTAAGCTGCTTATTCCGCGTAGTTTACGGTGACGCCTCCATCGTTCCCCTCTTGACAGGATTTCAGCAGGCCGGCGGCAATGCCCGGCGTCTGCTGCATGAGGCCGCGCTTTTGAAAGATCGCGGTGAGTTCATCCAGCGCCTCATGGTACCGGCGCTGCGTGGAACGAAAGCTCCACCGCAACATGGAAGCGGTTTCGGCAAGGGTGTACTCCTGCACGGCAACGCGCACGATGAGCCGCTGCTGCTCGGGGGTGAGCAGCTTCAGGCACCGCTCCACGTCCGCGACAAAGATGATCACATCGTCGAAGCCGTGAATGCGATAGCTGGTCACCTTGCCACGAAAGAGCTCGCGACCCAGGAGACTGGGGACGCGCCCTTTCTGCAGTGCC
>CAXUEG010000094.1:6466-8261 GCA_964249935.1 uncultured Terriglobus sp. | reverse complement strand
TACCGGCGCAGCATCGCTTCGGTGTACTTGCGGTAAAACGCGGTCTGGGGAGTGATGACCACGCGCAGCGGTGACCGGGGTGGCGGCACGGGCTGCTGATCGGGCTCGACGGAGGCGTGCAGATACGCGACCGCCGTGGCCAGGTTGCCTTCCGTTGCCCATACGGGGGAACCGGCCGGCGCGGCGGCGGCGGAACGTGTGGGCATGGTCAGAATCTTGGCGACGGGGACGGTCTGCTTCACTGGGCACCTCCGGCAGGGCTGCTGCTTGCAGCAGGGTTGCTAAATACGACAGGTTTGGCGACTACGGTGAGACGGCCCGCCGCGGCGAACTTTCTCGCGTGGACGGATCTATGAGGGGTCGAATCGATCGCGGTGTCGGCAGCCATCGACTGGGCAGGGTCAGGCAGGTTCCGTTCCGAGCTGTGGGCTCCCCAGCGGGCGTGGACGAGGTGCAGACGCAGTTCCGGCGCCTGCCGTTCCGTGCGGCCGCTCGCGGCCACCGAGCGGCATGGGCGGCCAGGGCTGCGACGCCGGCGTGCCGGCAGCGCAGCGATGACTGGGCTGCAATGCCGGCAATAGACGCCGGCCTCGACCCCGGTGCGGACCCATAAACCTCCGCACCCCTCGCACACTTTCAAGTCCCTTCGCAAAAGTTTCACAACTGACTCCAGGGTTCTGTTCGGCCTGCCGCTGGTCCGCGCCGGGCTGTCGGCATCCGAATGTTGTGGACCGTCTTCGTGGCGAAGGCTCTCTGTTGGCCTTTGCGGTTTGCCCGTGGACGTATCCGGTGAGTGTATGAGCGGCTCCGGCCGAGCTTGGCGGGTTTGCTGCCCGCGCTGTCCCGGTCTCTCTCGCCACCCCCATTTCTGGTGAAGAAGTTTGCTGACAGTACCGAACGCGAACGGGGATGTCAACGAAGGGATGCATGGCTTTCCGTATCATCGCAAGGCGTTTTATATGAGAGGTTTACGTGAGTAATTGGTCACATCGACGAGCTCTGCCAATGCGCGTCTTATTCGCTTTATCTTCGCCTTCCACAACAACTTACCGCTTTGTCCTCAATCCAGCGGTTCACCCCTGCTAAAAATTTAGTCGGGTCGAAGTTGCTCAATCGGTGGTGCAATTCTCGGTTGGAGGACACCGGTTGCACCCCTCTGGAGCCGCAAACGCCGCTTCGGCTCGGCCCGGTCGTCTAATCTTCTGAAAGGGTCGGACCACGGCCGCGGAGACTGTTGCGCTGGGTTTGGCTTTGCGAATTCGACCGGTGGCCTCCGCGCGACGGCCTGCCGATGCGCGCCCAGGACGTGGTGCATGGCTGTTTCGCTCACTTGCCTCTGTGTGCGTGAGCGGCCTGCTCACCGCCGGTACAGCGGAAGCGCGGACGAAAGCGGCGCCGGTCCACACGACACATCCCACATCGACTCAGGGGAAGAGCCGGACATCCGCCCGGACTGGCGAAGCAACGACGAGACGTGGGGCGAGCGCGCGGATCGGCGGGCATCCCATGTTGCCAGCACGATCGAGCGCGCATTTCGGGAGCAGTGCCGTTACGGCAGGTTCAGCGTCATCCAGAAGAAACCCGGCCGGCGCGCTGCACGGGCGCATACTGCGTTCCATGCCTGCGGTCACTCGTGGGCGCGGTGGCGTGTACCGTGGAGGCGGCGTCGTGCTGGCGCCAGCACCGGCGGTTTCCGGGCGCATCGCATCCCCCCTGATTACGGCCCCGCTCGCGACCGAAGAAACGGTGGTCGATGCAGACACCACCACTGGCGCCTTTCCGCCGGTGCAGCAGA
>CAXUEG010000094.1:5121-6456 GCA_964249935.1 uncultured Terriglobus sp. | reverse complement strand
CTGGCGCGTGGCAGTTCCGCGTTGCAGTTTCCGGCGGCGCTGCGAGGCTTCTTCCGCCAGTTACAGCAGCGGGAGGACGAGCCGGGCAACGGCACCGTCCGGGTGATGCAGTGGGGCGATTCGCACACCGCGGCCGACATGTTTACCGGCGAGCTGCGGGCACGCATGCAGGCGCGGTTCGGTGATGGCGGTGTCGGCTTTTCCTACGCCGGGCATCCGTTTGCGGGGTACCGCATTCTGGGCTCGGGACGCAGTCAGAGCGGAAGCTGGCGCACGCTGGGCACCCACTTTACCGACCTGGGCGACCGGCTGCTGGGGCTGGGCGGCGTGGCGATCGAAAGCTATCGCACGGGTGACGCGGCCAGCCTGGACGCGCCATGCCTCACCTTCTCCGTGGAGTACCTGCGGCAGCCAGGCGGCGGCGGCCTGCAGGTGAGCGACAACGGCCAGGTGGTTGCGAACCTGAGCACTGCCGACGCGAACGCCATCCCGGTGCAGCCCGCCAATGGTGCGGCGCTGCCCAGCGATGCGAGTACGCCGGATGCGGACGCAGCCATCGACAACGCAAGTGCGGTTCCCGATGCCGCCGCGCAGGAGACGGCCGCACCCACCGGCACGGGCAACGCTATCGCCGGCTCAGGTGGCAGCTTCCGCTACAACTGCCAAGCCGGGTCGCACCACTTCACGTTCACCACTAACGGTGGCGGCCCGGTGCGGCTCCTGGGTACGGTGGCGCTGCAACCCGGTATCACCTGGGAGGCAATGGGCATTAACGGGGCCGAGGCGCCGCTGATCCTGCGCTGGAACCAGCCGCTCTTTCAGGGCTACATGGCGGCCGCGCAGCCCGCGTTGATCGTGCTGGCCTATGGCACAAACGAGGCCGCCGCGCGATGGACCGGCGAGGAGTACCGGCAAACCTTTACCCGGCTGATCGGGATGCTGCACGCGACCTCCCCGGCGTCGTCGATCCTGGTGCTTGGGCCGGGGGACCGGGCGATCGGCTCGACTTACTACACTACGTCCTACACGACGGTGGGCCGCGGCCGGCGCGCGCATCGGGTGGCGCACCGGGTAGCGCACCGCGTCTATACGCCCTACCGCGGAACGGACCGGATTCTGAACGCACAGCGGGAGGTGTGCTCGGCCACCGGCCTGTGCGCGTTCTGGGACTGGCGCGCGCGACAGGGCGGCTTTGGCAGCGTGAACCGCTGGGTCGCCACGGGCTACGCGCAGCCCGATCACACGCACCTGACCGGAACCGGCTATCGCGCCCTGGCCGATGCGCTTGCCGCCGACCTGCTCAGCGCCTACAGCGCTTTCGGGGCGGACCGCAAC
>CAXUEG010000094.1:0-5111 GCA_964249935.1 uncultured Terriglobus sp. | reverse complement strand
CCGTGCCGTAAAGGATATGTTTTCGAGCGGCTTCAGCCGCCGGGTGAGCCATTGATTCCATCCGTCGGCGGACTTTCGCTGCCCGGTTTGCGTAGCCGCTCAGTGGCAGGCAGCGCACCGGCCTGAAAGAAACAGTTCGTGCTCGGTCGCGGTGAAGCCGTGCGGCAGCTCCGCATGGAACTCGAAGCCGCACCCTTCCATCTCGTACACCTTGCCGCATTCATTGCAGTGGAAGTGATGATGATGCGCCTTACCCGCGACCTCATATCGTGCGGGCATGCCGGGCAGGGTGACGGACTGGAGCCAGCCGTCGCGTTGCAGGCTGGCGATGTTCCGGTAGACGGTTGCCAGGCTCAGGCTCGCGACGCCTTCCTGCGCGGCGAGGAGTATCTCTTCCGGAGAGAGCGGCCGCCCTGCGGTGAGGATTGCCTCCCGGATCGCTTCCTTCTGGCGTGTGTTGCGGACGGCAGCCGGGCTTGCAGCCGGTATGCCTGGCGCTTCAAGCTGGCTGTGCCGGGCCACGGTGCCCGCTGGAGGTGCAGTCGATTGCGGCATAAGGCTCATTACCGATTGTACTGCGAGCGGCTTTGCATTAGAGCCGCTACAGAGCTGCGCAAGGTACCGGCGCCGGTAGCATTTGCCGGTTCAGTAGGCCAGGGCGCACCCGTCCGCGCGCATTTCGCTTGCTGCGGCATAGACGCGGTCGGGGCCGTTGCGGCGGTTCTCAATGCATTCGTACCGGCCGAACCCGCCGTCGCTCGGGGCCATCACCCAGCCCAGATCGACGAGTTCTTTGCGCGTCGCCACCGGGACGCCCTGCTCGAGCCGGAGAACGCCGGTGGGGCCGTAGCCTGGAGCGTCCTCGCCCATGCTCTGTGAGGAGCCCTCGTGATGCCAGCGCGGGCTGTCTCCGGCGGCCTGAACGTCGAGGCCATAGTCGATGCGGTTGATCAGGATCTGCGCCTGACCCTGGGGCTGCATGTCGCCGCCCATCACGCCAAAGCTCATCCACGGCTCGCCGTTGCGCACCGCAAAGCCGGGAATGATTGTCTGGAACGGCCGCTTGCCAGGCGCGTAGATGTTCGGATGACCATCCTTGAGCGAAAAGAGCTGGCCGCGATCCTGGAACATGAAGCCGAGGCCGTCCGCGACCAGGCCGGAGCCCATGCCGCGGAAGTTTGACTGGATCTGCGAGACCATCAGGCCGTCTTTGTCGGCAACGGTGAAGTAGGTGGTGTCACCATGGCTGGGCGCCTCTCCGGGATAGACCGGCGTCAGGATCCGGTTGGGCTGGATGAGCTTCGCGCGCTCTTTCGCGTAGTCCTTCGAGTTCAGGAAGGCGTACGGGATCTTCGCGAAGTGCGGATCGGCATAGTAGCGGGCGCGATCCTCGTAGGCGAGCCGCTTCGCCTCGGCTTGCGTGTGGATCGATGCCGAGGATTGAAAGCCCATGCCGCGAAGGTCGAAGTTCTCGAGAATGTTCATCATCTGCAGCGTGGCCAGACCCTGCGTGTTGGCGCCCATGCCGTAGACTTCTACGCCGCGATAGGTGGTCACCAGCGGGTCGATCCATTCGGCGTGCATGTCGCGCAGATCTTGCTTGCTGAGCCATCCACCAATGCGCTTGAAGTAGGCGTCGATGGTGCCGGCGATCTCGCCGTTGTAGAAGACGTCGCGGCCGCCCGCGGCGATCTTGCGATAGGTGTTGGCAAGATCCGGGTTGCGGAAGACGTCGCCTTCATTCGGCAATGTGCCGCCCGGCGCGTAGGTGTGCATGGCGTTCGTGGTTTCTTCCACGCCGCTGCCGGGCCGCGTGAATGCGAGCATGTTGCGCTTCAGGTAAAAGCCGATGATTTGGGGGAGCGGCACACCGGTTTCCGCGAGGTGGATGGCGGGCTGCAGGCAGTCGCTCCATGGCAAGCGGCCGAAGCGCTGATGCAGCGACCACCAGCCTTCCAGTGCGCCCGGCGTGGATACAGCTACCGCGCCCAGTGCCGGCAGCGCTCCATTCTTCGCGCGAGACCGGGCAGTGTCCAGTGTCAGCGCGCGTGGCGACTTGCCCGAACTCGCCATGCTCATCACCTTGCGCTGCTTCGGGTCCCACAACATTACGTAGCAGTCGCCGCCCAGGCCGCTTGAGACCGGCTCCAGGAAGCCGAGACAGGCGTTCGCCGCGACCGCTGCATCGGCAGCACTGCCGCCCTTTTTCAGCGTTTCGATTGCCGCCAGTGTGGCGAGCGGATGCGCCGTTCCCGCCGCGCCGGAGCAGCCCATGGCCGCGGATCGCGAGGCGAAGCTTGCACCGGAGACGCGATCGCCCGCATGCACGTCGTTGCGAATGTAGCGCTCCGCACCCGGCGCCTGGAACGGCGGGTGAGCCGTGTCCTCAAGCATCGGGAGCGATGTATGCGAACCAGCGGGTGTTGGCCTTTGTTCCTGAGCACCGCCGCCCACGGCAACACCGGCGGCAGAGGACGACAGCATGGAGAGAAAGGTGCGGCGACGCATCGTCCTCTCACTCTAATGCCTCGCGGTCTTGCGCGCGGATCCCGCGGAGAGCCGCCCTCTGCAGAAGACCAGCGGCGATTAGTCGTGGTGCAAGTGCGTGATGCGCAGCAGGTCTGGAAGGAATTCGCTGACCTCAAAGCCCAGCACGCCACCGCCGAGTGAGCCGGCATAGCCCTTCGCGGCATCGTCAAAGTCACGGTCGCGCTGCGGATAGTAGGCGAAGTTCGCTCCCGCTGCCGCGGCGTAGCCCAGGAGCAGCGGTGCGTTCAGCGTGTTGTGACCGCTGTCGGTCCGGGTGACCACGACGCGCGTCGCGGCATAGACCACGCGATTAAAGAATTTATGCTGGCGGCCCAGAACGTAGTAGCGCGGGTCGTCCCGGAAGATGGAATCGAAGACTGCCTCGGTCGCAAGATCCTGGACCGTGCCGCGCGCATAAGCAGCTCCTATGCGCTGACCGTAGGGTGCCCAGCCCTGGCCATAGTGCGGCTGTGAATCCGCTGCCTGGGAGTAGGTGGCGGACACGACGCGGCTCAGAAAGGCATAGGGACTGGTGGTGTCGCGGATGGCGAAGACGATCTTGTCGCGCGCAGTGAGCGGTACCGCGCCCTGTCCAGGCAAGATGCTGCCCGCGTACTTGGGCGCAATGGGCTGGTTACTGGGAGCGTGCCCGACACCTGCCTGGCCGTCGCCGTCGACCGCCGGTGCCGGAGCATCCGGGAGCGAAGTCGCTGCGGCAGACACGTCCGAAGCTATCCCAGCGCTGGTTGAGAATGCAGGCACCGGAGCCGCTTCCGCCACGAGAGTGCCGCCCGAAGCCGCAGTGACCATGGGCACGGTTGAGGAGGTCCCTGGTACCGACTGGCACGTTGCGGTGGCCGAAGCCGCGGCTGCGCAACACACGGCGCAAAAAGATGTCAGAAGCGCGGAGCGCATGAATAGTCCTTCGAGCAAAGTCTTGCTGTTCGCTTCTTTTGAGTCACAAGGTCATGGTTCCGTTGCATCTTTCCAGATGGAAGCGGCCCATGTGCAACGTCCGTGTGTCACCTTGGCATGTATCCGGTGCGCTGGTTTTCTTCTGCGGCCAAATGCGTGCGATGGATATTCCGGTACTTCGCGACGTATCCAGTTCGGCACTGTGTCGCGCACATGCGTTCTTGGCATGGCTAATGTTGACCGCTGTGCATTACGCTTCCAGTGGAATCGGAAAAGGTGCGTTCGCTGGAGCGTCCTGACGCGAGGCGCACCGGGAGCAGGACATGGCTGGATCGGAAAACCCCACTGGTACTCCACGCAGCAGCTTCGAGCAGGACCTGCGCAACGCCGCCACGCGTGCCGAAGAAGAGGTGCAGCGGCTTATTCGCTACATGAACGACGAGGTCGTGCCCGACGTGCGGCGGCATAGTTCTGTCGCGCTGCGGTCGGCTTCAGACGGACTGCGCTCGCTTGCGGAAAAGATGGAGCAAGGCAATCGGCGGTGACGCGAGAGCGCGCGAAGCAGGGCAGCGTCTTCGCCGCTACGGGCGGTGCGAACGGTGACGCGCGCCGCGGGCTGAAGAACCTTCCACCGCTCGGATGTGCGCTCCTGGCGACGCTGCTGCTCGTGCTCACGGGTTGCCACAAAAAAGCGCAGGTGAGTCGCAACAGCTATCCGCCGCCACCTCAGCCTCAGCCTGCAAGCCGCAGCACGGTCACGCGGCGTGAACCCACACCGGCTCCGCAGGCGCGCACACTTCCACGCACCGACGACAACGCCGTTCCCACCGGCAGGATCGAAACCGGCATGGCGAGCTGGTATGCGCCCAATGGACGCCGCAGCGCCAATGGCGAGGTGTACGACGGCAACAGCCTGACCGCCGCACACCGCACCCTGCCGCTGGGCACGCTGCTCCGCGTTACCAATCTCTCGACGAACCAGTCTGTGGTGGTGCGCGTGACCGATCGCGGCCCCTTTGTGCGCGGCCGCGTGCTCGACCTTTCGACCGCCGCCGCCAAGGCAACAGGTGTTTATCGCATGGGTGTGGCGCAGGTGCGGATCGAAGTGGTCCAGCTGCGGCCGGATGCTTCGCCGGTCGGCAGGTGGTGCGTGCAGGTGGGTGCCTTTGTCGACCAGGGCAACGCCGATCGCCTGCGCGCCGATCTTTCGCGGGAGTACAGCACCACCGCAAAGGTGATCAAGTTCGCCGGTGCCACCGGCATGTGGGTGCGTATCAACCCCGTTGCAAGCGATCGCGCTCACGCCACGGCCATTGCGCAGAACATCCGCGTGGCCGAGCCGGATGCGCAGGCATACCTTGTGCGGCTCGACTAAGATCAGGCGACAGCTTGATTGAAGCGGACGCGGCACTCTCGTGGCGCTTATTTGCCGAAGAGTTCGCTATGCGAGCCGAGGCGAGCAAGCCGCAGCAAATGGTCATCGACCTTCCTGTAGATGAGGAGCAGGTCAGGTTTGAGATGGCAGTCTCGGTACCCGCCCCACTCGCCCCTGAGCTCGTGATCCCGGTAGCGAACCGGCAGCGATTCGTTCTGCTGCAACAACGTGAGTATCGTCGCTAGGCTGTCATCCAGTGTTGGCCCATACTGTCCTTTGCGCTCCCTCTTAT
>CAXUEG010000093.1:9426-9671 GCA_964249935.1 uncultured Terriglobus sp. | reverse complement strand
GTGCAGACAGGGTGCCGTCGTCGGCAGGAAAGGCGAGCTGGGCGGTAGCGGCGGTGACGATCTTGCCACGATTATTCTTGACAACGCCGTCAATGTAGGTGACTTTACCACCGGTGCCATTGGTCGCCTCGGAGAGCTGGATGTTACCCGTGCTTACGCTGGCGGCATAGGGATCGGGGGCGCCGGCGTTTTTCGGAGCGCGGTGCAAGGTAGTTGCCGCGAGTATGAGTGCGAGCAGGACAACC
>CAXUEG010000093.1:3479-9416 GCA_964249935.1 uncultured Terriglobus sp. | reverse complement strand
GTCTTGGACCCGCACGACGTCGTCGTCGCCCGCAGCAGCGAGCAGGACGTTGCGGGAGATGCCCGGTTCTTGCGGTGGCTCGGTTGAGAAAGGCGTGGCCATGGAGTGGAGTGTACAAGGATGAGATGAACCGAGCAGCGCCCTGCCGCTTTGAGGGAAGCGTGTCGTTCCATTTGGTCAGGATGACAATCCTGAGGTGAGGATGCTGACAATCAGAAGCGGGGGCGGGCGCCGCGGGAGCCGGTCTTCTGCCCGGTCTTCTTGAGTTGGGCGTGCTCGCTGAGGCGTTGCTTTCGCTGCACGGATTTGCCTGCGGCGGCGCGGCCAAGGGCCTGAACCTCGCCTGTGGTGAGCTCGCGAAAGTCGCCCATCGGCACGTCCAGGGTGAGCGCGCCGTAGCCGATGCGGCGAATCTTTTCGACGTGGTGGCCGATCTCCTCGAACATCTTGCGAAGCTGGCGGTTGCGGCCTTCGGTAAGTGTGACTTCGTACCACGGGTTCTCGCCCCGGCGGGCGAGTTCGACCCGGGCGGGTGCGGTCAGGACGCGATCGCGGCGGGTGCCGCGCACCTCGGCGAGGCGGCCGCGGTCGATCATAACGCCGGTCCGCAGTTGAGCGAGCGACTCTTCCGTCGGCTGGCCGGCGACCTTGACCAGGTATGTCTTTGCGACGGAGTTGGCGGCCTTGCTTAGATTGTTGGCCAGGTCGCCGTCGTTGGTCATCAGCAGCAGACCCTCGGAGTTGTAATCAAGACGGCCGACCGGGTAAAGGCGGACGTCGATCTTGCGACCGGACTTGCGCGCGGTCTCGCGGAGCAGATCGACAACGGTTGCGCGGCGCTCGGGATCGCTCATGGTGGTCACGTAGCCGCGAGGTTTGTTGACCATGAAATAGTGGTGTTCCTGAGTGCCCTGGAGCAGCTTGCCGTCGACACGGATGTGATCTTTGCTGACGTCGGCGCGGGTGCCGAGCTCGGTGACGGTCTCGCCGTTCAGCTGCACGCGGCCCTCCGCGATCAGCTCCTCAGCCTTGCGGCGTGAGGCGATGCCTGCCTCCGCGAGAATCTTCTGCAGCCGCACGCCTTCGCGCGCTTCAGGGATGGGTGCCTGCTTCTTCACGCCGGTTCCTCTTCTGCTTCAACACTTGCGGGTTCGGCTTCCGAGCGTGGCGAACTGGCGGGCCCGCCGTCCGTGCGCCCGGTGGGAGCGGTGCTGCTTATGCTCCCTTCTGCGTCGGTCCGATCGTTCGCGCTGACGGGCGCCTGGCCGGCTTCTTCGGCGGGTGAAGCGCTTTCGCCCTGGGGTGGAGCGGCCTCGTTGGCCCCGCGAATGTGCTCGGCGTCGCCGCGGGCGTTGGCACGCTCAATCACGTTGTCGGTAGATTCCATGGGCAGGTCCTCCTGCTCGGCGAGTTCGCCGGCCATGCGTTCGAATTCTTCCATAGAGGGCAGTTCCTGGACGTCGCGCAGACCAAAGCGGACGAGGAACTCCTTGGTAGTCTTGTAGAGCATGGGGCGCCCGATGACCTGCTTGCGGCCGGCGGTCTGGATGAGCTTGCGGGTGAGCAGGCCGCCGAGAACACCGGCGGAATCGACGCCACGGATCTCCGAGATTTCGGCCGCGGTGACGGGTTGTTTGTAGGCGACGACGGCGAGGGTTTCGAGCGCCTGCAGGCTCAACTTGAGCGCCGGTTTCAGACTTTTGACGAAGCCGCGCACGGCATCGTGGTACTCGGGCTTGGTGCCGAAACGAAAGCCACCCGCGACCTCACGAATCTCAAGGCCACGATCCGATTCGGCGTACTCGCGGATGAGCGTGTCGACGATGGAACGAAGGTATTCGCGGAGTGCCCGCTCACGCTCGCGGGCTTTACGCTTCTCGAGTTCGGGTGCGGCGGCATCTTGCTGGGCGTTGCTGGGGGGCGCGGTTTCGGTTTCGTTAGCGCTTTCGGAATAGATTTCGGAGGCAGCAGCACCTTCCAGGAGCTCCGATTCGATTCCTTCCGATGTCCCAGGTGCAGCGAAAGAGGGCGACTCGTCTACAGGCTTCCCGGCCGAACCTTCGACCGGGAGCTCCGCGCTCCCGTCTGCGGCATCCGGGAGTGATGGTGAAGGTCCGTCTGCATCGCCCAGCGGCAACTCCGCCTGCAGGGCGGCAATAGCTTCCAGCTCGGATTGCGCCTCTTCGCTTAGGAGGATGACGAGCTGGGCGAGCGTGACCGGCTCTTCCGAGGCGTAGATGACGGCTTCGATCTTGGACTTGAGGCTCATTGCGTACAGCGCTCTGCACGTACCGGGCGCTACTACCATTATGCCGTAAGCAGGGAGGCCGCTCGCACTAAGAAGCCGCCCGCGAGTGCGGGCGCCTTTCCGGACTAAAAATGCGCTTACTTGCTGGCAGTCTGCCGCCCGCCGGTATAGGTGACACGCCAGATGGTGTTGGCTCCGTCTTCGACGACGTACAGCGAACCGTCTTTGCCGACAGTGACGCCGACGGGGCGGCCCCAGACCTTGCCGTCTGGCGTGGTGAAACCGGTGACGAAGTCTTCATACTCACCGGTCGCCTTGCCGTTCTGCACAAAGGCGTGGACGACCTCGTAGCCGGCTCGGTTCTTGCGGTTCCAGGAGCCGTGCTCGGCGGCGAAGATGTCGCCGTCCACCGAGGCCGGGAAGGCACTTGAGGACTTCATTGTTGGATAGAAGAGCATTTCGAGCGAGGCCATGTGTGGCTGCATCAAGACATCGGGCGTGATCACCTTGCCCTGCAGTTCCGGGTGCTTGCCCTGGTGGCGAGGATCCTGCACGCCGCCGTTGGCGCTCATGTAGTACCAGGGCCAGCCGTAAAAGCCGTCTTCCTGCACGTGGGTGATGTAGTCAGGCACCAGGTGATTGCCGAGACGGTCACGTTCATTGGTCGAGCACCAAAGGTCACCGCTGATCGGGTTGACGGCCTCGCCAACGCAGTTGCGGATGCCAGACGCATAGACCTTCACGAAGGTGCCGTCGGGCTTGTACTCGAGCACGTCGGCGCGGTGGAACTCGCCGGGATTGTTATCGGTGTCGTCCACGTTGGAGCGCGAGCCGACCGAAATAAACATGCGCGTGCCGTCTTTCGAGAAAACGACGTCACGCGTCCAGTGACCGCCGCCGCGCAGCTGCGCGAAGCCCGGCAGTTCCTTCACAACGATCTCGGCCGGGCCGCTGCTGTGCAGATCGCCGGCTTTGTAGGGGAATTTGACGACGTTGATCGTGTTCGCGACGTAGACCCACTTCGGATTCACCGCGGGGTAAAAGTTGATGCCGAAGGGTAGGGTCTTGCCTTTCTCGCTGTCGAAGCTTTCCACGGAGGCGAAGACTTCCTTCTGCTGCGCCTTGCCATCGGGGCCGACGCCGCGCAGGACGTAAATCTTGCCGGCCTTCGAGTCGGCCACAAAGATGTCGCCGTTGGGCGCGGTGCGCGCCAGGCGCGGCTGCTGCCAGTCGCCCTCGCTGTAGAGCTCCACCTTATAGCCGGCAGGCGCCGTGGGAACTGCGCCGTTGCGTGGAGCAAGGGACGGACCGTTGTCGACCGACTCTTCCTCATGCGGGGTGGGCAGGTCGGCGACCGTGATGTGGATGCGATTGCCCGGCTTCTGGTCGGTGGCGTCCTCAAAGGCGGACTGGCCCGTCTTGACCGGTTGCGCGGATTGTGCGGAGGCGAGCGTGGCGGCGAGCGGCAGGACCAGTGAGGCGGAGATCAGGAATCGGCGCATGATGGCTCCGATGCTATCGCAGACCGGCGACGTTTTGCGTTAGCGCGAGTTGGCGTTAGCGCGAAGCAGTTCGACCGGTATGTCGGCATTCAGCAAAACATGCCCCTTCCGCTGCTCTACCTGCGCAGAAGCGAAGGCGCGATGCAGGGCCTGCTGGTTGCCGGTGCCGCCGTCGGGCACAAAGACACGCAGCAGGTTCAGGATGGTTTGGAGGCTGGTGGTGGTTTGTGCGGCGTCCTGCTCAGAGGGGGCGAAGTCCTCAACTCGCAGATGCAACGCGGTGCGATAGGACAGAGAAGCGACGACGTCGGTATCTTCGTTCAGCGGCAGGCGAACGCCAAAGGCTTGAACGTGCCCGTTCTCAGAGAATGGCAGCGCCACATGGCCGATGCCCCAGGCGAGCGAGAAGTAAGGGACGTCGCCATAGTGGGTCGCGAGTACGGAGGATCCGCTGAAAGGGGACGCCCCCGCACCGTAGCGGTCAAGCATCGAGTGGATCTGCTCGGTGGTGGGCATGTTGGAGGCGGCCACCAGGTCGAAGCCCAGCGGAGCGATGCGGAGAATGCGGCCCTCCTGCCCGGGCACGGTGTAAATGGTGTGACCGGCGTAAGTCTCGGTAGCATGGCTGTTCGTCTGCAGCCAGGCAGCGAGGCGCGCCGTGTCAAATCGGCCTTCCGCGACGGCCGAGTAGGCTACCGGGCCGTTAGGACCTTTGGGATCGGGCATACGGTGCAGTGAAATCGCGATGCGGTCCAGGTCGCGTTCCCATTGGAAGCCCGTGGCACTGACGAACGTGGCGTAGTCAGGGGCGGGTTCCACCGGCTTTTGGTCGAAGTGGGTGACCGCACGCACAGGCTTCAGGTTGAAGTAGACGATGGCGTCCGACTCGGGCAGAAGGCGCGCGACCTCGGGTGGTGCGTGAAAGCGCAAAAACAGAATGACGGCGAGCGCGACAACCAGACCCAGCGCGGCGAGGAGCGAGTAGAGAGTGCGTCGACGCAATCGAGGCAGTTTCGGCACGGCGCAGTCAGGATAGCGGATGTCAGTCCGCGACGCGGAAGGTGTACATCTTTCCGGCGTAGACGATGCCGGGTGTGCTGGCGTTCCCCGGCGGTAGAACGCCGTACTCGCCCTTGGTAAGGTCGGCCGGAACGGTGAAGGCGAAGATGCGCGAGGCGACCTTGCGGATCGGGATGTCGAGCTGGTCGCGGTCGGCACCAGTTTCGGAGTGGAAGATGTTGCCGGTTTTGACGCGGAACTCGCGGCGGTCCGACTTCTCGCGGAAGCGGAGAATGATGTACTCCACCGCGTCACTAAGGCGCGGCGCGAGGATCATCATTTCGGTACCGGGCTGAATCTGGAGGGAAGATTTGGGGCCGCTGACCTGGCCATTCAGATCCTTCTTGACGATGTTGTTGGTGAGCACGCTCTTGAGCGCGCCGCCGTCGCGATACTTGACCAGCTCGGGCGAGACGGGCTCCCACTGGCCTTCTTTGTTTTTGAAGTAAAGGCCGGGGTCGTCTACGTCGGGCGAAAGGGGCGTGACCTCGACCGGCTTGGGGTCGGGCCGCTGGGCGAGGCCACTGTTACGGGCGAGCATGGCGCTGATCACGGTCTGCGAGACGCCGGCGTTCTTGAGTGCGATGAGGTCGTCGGGGCCGGTGCGGAAGTTCCCTGGTTGGGTGCGGATGGTCTGCGTGATGATGCTGTCGCCCACGTCGGCTTTGGTCATGCGGATGATGGCGTCGTTGTCGAGCTCCTGCGCGCTGGTCCGAGGCGCATTAGCCGGGTTGGGCTCGTTCGCCTGCGCGTTGCTCTGACCTTGCTGGCGCTGCAGTGCGGGCAGTGGACCTTCGTCCTGGGCGCGGCAGACTGCGGCGGTGAGGGCGAGCAAGGCAAGGCAGAAGAGGTGGCGGATGGTCCGCACGGCATTAGCTCCTTCGCGGTTCGCGGAGTACGTCATCCGGTTGGACGAAGCATACCGCAGGGCGGTGCAGCTCAGCGCGCGACTGTACGGGCCTATATTGCACGCGGTATAAGGTTGCGCATGAATCGGCGCACACTTTTGCAGGGCTCGGCCGCGCTGGCCGGCACGGCGGCGCTGTCCCGGCTTACGCTGGAACAGGGAGCCACCTTGAACGATCATGCCGCGATTCCGCGCACCAACTGGTCGAAGAACTACCACTT
>CAXUEG010000093.1:0-3429 GCA_964249935.1 uncultured Terriglobus sp. | reverse complement strand
GCAGCAAATCGTGCGGGCGAACCCTCGGCTGAAGGGCCTGGGATCGCGGCATTCCTTTAATGATTCGGCGGACTCGCACGATGCGCAGATCAGCATGCGCGCGGTGAAGGCGATCAGGATCGATGCGGCGGCAAAGACGGCGACCGTGGGCGCGGGTGTTGCGTACGGCGAGCTTGCGCCGGTGCTGGACCAGGCTGGTTTCGCGCTGCACAATTTGGCGTCGCTGCCGCACATCAGCGTGGGTGGAACCATTGCGACGGCGACGCACGGCTCGGGCGTGCAGAATCGTAATCTGGCATCAGCGGTGCGCGCGCTGGAAATAGTGACTGGAGATGGGAACGTGCTGCATCTTTCGCGCGACCACGATGGTGAGACGTTCAAGACGGCGGTGGTGCATGTGGGCGGGCTTGGCATTGTGACGGCGGTGACGCTGGACCTGCTGCCGCGCTTCGACATGACCCAGGTGGTCTACGAGGGGCTGTCGTTCGATCAACTCGAGCACAACCTGGACGCGATCCTGGGCGCGGCGTACAGCGTGAGCCTGTTCACTACGTGGCAGAACAATCGCGCGACGCAGGTTTGGTTGAAGCAGAAGGTGCAGCCGGGCGTGACGCCGCCCGCGTATGAGACGCTGCCGAAGGAGTTCTACGGAGCGACGCTGCAAAAGGCGAAGCTGCATCCGCTGCACGAGATGCCGGCGCAGAACTGCACCGAGCAGATGGGCAGCGTGGGCCCGTGGTATGCGCGGCTGCCGCACTTCAAGATGGAGTTCACTCCGTCCAGCGGCGAGGAACTGCAAACGGAGTATTTTGTCGAACGTTCCCGTGGGTACGAAGCAATCCGCGCCGTGGAAACACTGAAAGACCGGATCACGCCGCACCTGTTCATTACGGAGCTGCGGACCATCGCGGCAGACGACCTGCCCATGAGCATGGCCTACAAGCGCGACGCCATGGCGATCCACTTCACGTGGAAGCCCGAGGAAGAAGCGGTGCGCGCTCTGCTGCCCGCGATCGAGGACAAGCTGGCACCGTTCCAGGCACGGCCGCACTGGGGCAAGATCTTCACCGTGGACGCGAAGACGCTCGACAGTCGTTATCCGGAGATGCAGCGCTACCGCGACCTGGCCGCCAAGCTCGATCCGGGAGGCAAGTTCCGCAACGACTTTCTGAACCGGAATGTGTTTGCGAGCTGAGTTGCGAGTGCCGTTCGCGTGCCGTCCAGGAAGGCCGGTTCTGTGCTACATTCAGTGGTAGCGCTGCGCATTTCTTGGCAGCGTTGTTTGCTGTATGCGGTGCGTTGGGCTGGTCTGTTGGCCGGTATAAGGCTGGCGTAGCTCAGCCGGTAGAGCATCTGATTTGTAATCAGAGGGTCGGGGGTTCAAATCCCTTCGCCAGCTCCAGTTCCCATCCTCTTCATGCAGCAGGCGCAACCGGGCACAGGTGGCCGAGTGGTTAATGGCAGCAGACTGTAAATCTGCCACGCATCGCGTTACGGAGGTTCGAATCCTCCCCTGTGCACCACTTCCCGGTCACTCGTAAGAGGACGCTGGGAGGCGCAATGGACGGTCCGGGATCGCGGCAGCGCATGACCGTTGCACTGGTGGTGATCGCGGGCGCTGCAATCGGGGTTTGGCTCACGATGAATCCGGGGAAGTACCGGACGCTGGCGTGGGTGTTGTTAGGGTTTTTTGCGTTTCGGGTCTTGATCGGCCGCATGCGGCAGCAGAACACGGAACGGACGCAGGTGGATCGCGGGTAGCGCGTTTCATCGGCAGGCTGATGCGGCGTAGGTGGGCGGCTATACTCCCCGACAGAGCGCTTCTTCAGCAAAGAAGGCTGATGTAGCTCAGTGGCAGAGCACTCCCTTGGTAAGGGAGAGGTCGAGGGTTCAAGCCCCTCCATCAGCTCCAGATTCGAAGCGGGTTCGATGATCCGCGAAGGGCCGGCTGAGTCGCTGATAGAGAGGCGAAGCCTCCTGCGCTGACCTGCTGACTCGCTGTAAGGGCGGGAGTAACTCAGTGGTAGAGTCACAGCCTTCCAAGCTGTTGGTCGCGGGTTCGATCCCCGTCTCCCGCTCCAAAGTTCAGGGTCGAGGTAGCAGTTCGAGCATGTATGAGCAGGCAATCATTCCGGTAGGTAATCCGGAGGCGTTCGGAACGGTGCGCCAGGCGATCGAAGGCTCCTTCGCCAGCGGCAAGGTCGCCGGGTTTCTATCCTCGCTGCAGTCGGGCAAGCTGCGCATTCGCGAGTTTGAGCAAGTGCTTCGCGCCGGCAAGCTGGGCTCCGCGGCGGCAGCGGATTACGATAAGCTGGGCGATGGCGACCAGGGCATGATCCGCGAACTTTACCTAAGCACGCTGGAACAGGTTGATCCCCAGCTGCGCAAGCAGTTTCTAAAGGTCTACGCGTACTACTGAGCTTAGGAGATCTTCCCTTGTTGAACCGTCAGCAGTACGGACAGATCATCGAGACACGTTTGCGTGAGGAGTTGCCGCGCTTACGCGAGGAGTTTCCGAAGCATGTGGTGCAAAGCTGCACCATCGACCATTTGCTGCCGGAAGCTGAGGCTCGCGAGATCAACGCGGCATTTCCTGCGAAGGAGACGATGATGCTGCGGAAGAGCCTGCGCGAGAACAAATACGTAGCGGCGCAGATGAACAAGTACACGCCGATTCTGGAAGAGATTATCTACGCGTTTCAGGAACCGGGGGTATTGAAGGTAGTCGAGGAGATCACAGGCATCGGAGATATGATCCCGGACACACACCTTTATGCCGGCGGTATCAGTCTGATGGCGAAAGATAACTTTCTGAATCCGCACTTGGATAACTCGCACGACAAAGACCGTCAGACATATCGCGTGCTGAACCTGCTCTACTACGTGACCCCGGAGTGGAGCCACGAGAACGGCGGCAACCTTGAGCTTTGGGACGAGGGTCCGAAGCATCCGCAACGCGAAATTACGAGCTGCTTCAACCGGCTGGCGTTGATGGCGACTCACCAGAAGTCCTGGCATTCCGTAAGTCAGGTCAATGTTGATCGTTCGCGGTGCTGTGTGTCGAATTATTACTTCTCCGAGAGGCCGCTGGAAGACCATGAGTACTTCCACGTGACGTCATTCCGCGGTCGCCCGGAGCAGCCGGTGCGCGATATGGTGTTACAGGGTGACGTGGCACTGCGTCAGGGCATCCGCAAGATCTTTAGGGGTGGCGTTGGTAAAACGACGCACGTGTATGTGAAGGGCGAGAACGAAACGCCCGATCACCCAAAGACAAATTAGATTTCCTGGGCTTGGAGCCGCGCGGTGCGGCAGCCCATGTGTTGTGACCATCTGGAGCTGTCTGGCAAGCGGCTTATTTTAGGAGCAAGGGAAGCGAAATGGCGAAGGAAAAGTTTGACCGGAGTAAGCCTCACGTGAACGTGGGGA
>CAXUEG010000092.1:0-9881 GCA_964249935.1 uncultured Terriglobus sp. | reverse complement strand
GCGTCCGCGTCATCGTGCACCCCGAGTGCACCATGGAGGTGGTCAACGCCGCCGACGAGGCCGGCTCGACCGACTACATCCGCAAGGCCGTCATCGCCGCCACGGAACCCACCACCTTCGCCATCGGCACGGAGATCAACCTGGTCCAGCGCCTCGCGAAGGAGCACCCACAGCACACGGTCTTCTGCCTCGACTCGATCGTCTGCCCCTGCTCGACCATGTACCGCATCCACCCCAGCTATCTCGCCTGGGTCCTCGAAGCACTTGAGCGCGGCGAGGTGCTGAACCGCATCACCGTGCCGGAAAGCATCGCCGCGCCCGCCCGCATCGCGCTCGAACGCATGCTCGCCCTCGCCCCGCAGTCGCAGGCTGTTGCACGGTGAACGAGAGCTTTCTGCAGCGTCCTTCCGCCGCGCACGTTGAGCGCCTCGTGCGCATGGCGCTCGACGAGGACGCGCCCTGGGGCGACCTGACGACCCAAGCTCTCGTTTCTGCGGAAGCGCAGGCCGTTGCCCATCTGCGTGCCCGCGAACCGGGCATCCTGTGCGGTGAAGACCTGTTCCGCTTTGCAATGCAAAGCTTTCAGAACGTCGACACCACCTTCCTTCGGCAGGACGGTGAACGTTTCGCTGCGGGCGATACCCTCGCCATCGCTACGGGCTCTGCCCGCGCCATTTTGCAGGCTGAGCGCATCGCGCTGAACTTCACGCAACGCCTCTCCGCCATTGCCACGCAGACTGCAGCCTTTGTGGCCGCGGCTGCCGGCACGAAGGCGCGGATTGTCGACACACGCAAGACCACACCGGGCCTGCGCGTCCTTGAACGCTATGCGGTGCGTTGCGGCGGCGGCGGCAATCACCGCTTCTCGCTTTCCGACGCCGTGCTGGTCAAGGACAATCACCTCGCGTCGCTGCAAACAGGCAATCCGGACACAATCACCGAAGCCCTGCGCGCGATGAAAGCCCGCCTGCCGCACACGGTGCACGTTGAAGTAGAGGTGGACCGCCTCGACCAGATCGAACCCGTACTCGCCGCCGGCGTCGACACCGTTCTACTCGACAACTTCTCGCTGGACGATCTCCGCACCGGCGTCGCACAGATTGCCGGCCGCGCCTTGGTCGAAGCCAGCGGCAACGCCCGCCTCGACCGGAGCGCCGCCATCGCCTCGACCGGAGTCGACCTGATCAGCGTCGGTGCGCTTACTCACAGTGTCCGTGCCCTCGATCTTGGCCTTGACTTTGCCATGCAAAGCTGACGCCGGCCTATAGAGGTGCCAGCGCGGCCCCAACGATCGGGCCCTGTCCCGGCAACTGTGCCAGCAGCGCGACGTGATGCCCCTTGCCCGCGGCTCGCACCACCTCGGCAGGCAAGGGAACGGTCACCGTCTGTTCGCCCGCTTCCTGCAGTTGTCCGACGCGCACCAGTGAGCGAACTACCGCGGCATGCCGCAGCGTTCGTCCGCCGTTCTCGCCGCGCGACACGTTCGAGGTGTCGGAATCGTCGGTGACTGCCGCCCACAGCTCCGCCGTTTTGCCGCCCGGCACCGCGCCGCTGCGCACCCGCACGACAGCCTCGCCGCCATTCTGCCGGACCTCAGAGATGGACAGCGAAGCCCCCGGCCGGTCCAGTTCCGCATGCAACGCGCGCGCCATCGCCGCGCTGTCGCTTCCGACAAACTGCACACGCCCATTGACCACCATCTGTGGCGTGTACACCTCGCTGGTCTGCAGCGACGCACCATAGCGGTCCTGCCGGGCAGAAAACGCTTCCTGAGAAAACGGGTCGGCCCAGCCAAGCTGGTTCCAGTAAGTAACGTGCTCACTGAGCGCGATGATTGGTTGACCATCGCTGGACCTGCCGTTCGCCACTCGCCGCAAAAGGTCGTCGGCAGGCGGGCAACTCGAACACCCTTCTGAAGTGAACAGCTCCACAACCACCGGTGCTGCAGTCGCCACAGAAGCAGCAGGCACGCGGTCGGGCAGACTCGATGCACTCGCGTTCCGCACCGGACGGAACAACATCCAGCTCGATAGCACGACAACCGCAGTTGCTGCGATTCCAATGAACTTTGTCTTTGCGATCATCCGCATCGTTGTCTCCTGGAAGAAGAGACTTGTCTCACGCCCAGCGGTTGGGAGCCAACCATGCAGTGGTCTGCCCATGGCCACGTGGGCGGAAGGCACGCCGTCACAGTCCGGCGTACCAGTCGTACCCGAGCTTGGTCCAGTAATCGTCCGGCTTGTCGTTGGTGTAAGCGATCAGTGCAATGCGCTTGATCTGCTTGTATCCATAGCGCGTCGGCGTGTGCAGGCGCAGCGGCGCGCCATGGTTCTGCGTAATGGGCTCCCCCATCATCTCTGTGACCAGCAGCGCCTGCGGATGCCGCAACGCATGCAGGTCGTACCCTACGTAGTAGTCGCCATCCGGCGTTTCCATGTAGACGTAGCGCGGCTCCTTGCCGTCGATCGGTTCCGGTGGAAACATGTCGAGAAAATCGGCAAAGCGCACGCCGGCCCACTGCGAAATCTGGCTCCAGCCCTCGATGCATTTGAACTGCGTCACCATTTCGTGCCGTTGCAGCTTCGGCAGGAAGTCATCCAACGTCAGAAGCAGGCCGGGCGTGCCAGGGTCAAGTGTGGAGTCGCTTTCGCCCGATTCACCCATGCCGCGCGGCTTGCGGCCGGTGTGGTTTTCGTCCTGCTCCGCGTTCCCCAGCATGGGCGCGGGCGCCATCTTGTCCGCAGTCGACTTGCTCGGGTCCGTCTTGGTGTCGTGACCCTCGTCCTTGTCAGACTTACCGCTTTCGTAGCCGTACTCCCACGCCGTTACGTCCTTTACGTAGCGCGGGTGCGTCTCCGCGCCGCGCGCGCCTACGACCTGCAGGCGATAGGTGTCCAGCTTCAGGTCCTTTTTCAACCCGACCACGCCGTTGATCCGCATCGGCTCTGCCTTGCTCTTCGGATAGGTCGGCGCCAGCGCATGGTCGCGGAACACACCGCGGGAGATCGCCGCGTTCGCGTCGTAGGCACGGTCCACCAAGGATGGAAGCATGTCGCGGTGCGGCCCGTAGTCAAGCCAGTGATAGAAGCCGTACGCACCCGCCGCGGCCGCGCCGCCGATCAGGAACGACCGCCGTGTGCGCCGCCGTGAGCCCGCCAGCACCTCGGCATCTGCTGCGCTGGTCGCCTTGTCATCACGCGCGCCTTCCGGCATCTTCTTTTTGAGCACGTCGTCCGCGTCCTTTGGGTCCTCGGGACGCATCTCGCCCTGCTGCGCCGCTACCGGCTCCCGCTCGGGCGAGGCGCTCTCTGCCGCAGACTTCGCCGCTTGCTCCGTTACCTTTGCGTCGTCGCTCATCGCGCACTCCTTCGCTCGGCTTCGATCGACGGCGCTTCCACGCGCTGTACCTCATACCCGCTGACCATGGCGCGAAAGTTGTTCCAGCCTGCCAGCACAACCTGCACTACGTGCACGACGAAAAAGCCCAGAAACGCCATGGTCGTCCAGAAATGGAGCCACCGCGCCATCTCATAACCGCCCAGCAAGGTCGTGACCCAGTGCAGCTGCGTCGGCTTGTAAATGGCCAGACCAGTCACTACCATCGCGATGCCCATCAACGCACACGACGTGTACGCAATCCGCTGCGCGCCGTTGTACTTCGTCTGCGCCGGCAGGCCTTTGCGCAGGTGCAGGTCCACCAGCGTGACCTGGATCGCCTCACGCAGGCTTTGCCGCTGCGGCAGGATGAACCTCCACTCGCCGGACAGCCACGTGTACAGCACCCATGCCAGCCCGTTCAGCGTAAAGATCCACATGAAGAAGAAGTGATAACTCAGCCCGAGCGTCACGTGATACGGCACATGCAGCGCCTTGTAGAACCATTCCGGGAAGAACCGGAACAGCGTAACTTTGCCCAGGCCCACGCGGTAGACGCGATGCGCATGCTGATATGCGTTGTCCGAGTCATTCCAATAGATGAGGATGCCGCTCCAGATCATCGTGAACAGCACCGGGAAGTTCACCCAGTGCATCCATCGAATCGCCAGCGGGTGCTTGCGTTCTGCGCGAATACTTGCCGCTGAGGCCGTTGGCTCCTGCGCGGGCTCCAGCCCGGAAGCAATCCCGTCTTTCGGCAGCAGTGGCACTACCTGTGTGCTCATCGTTGGTGCTCCTTTTCGCGACAGAATGAACCTATGCGCTTCAAGCGCGCGACTGAACTGTGAAGCTTAGAGAGTCGCGAACACAACCTGGCTCGCCTCGCCCTGTGCAGCAGCCTTGGGCCGCAGATCTCGCAATGTTTGCACCAGGATGCGAAGCCCGCGTTCCAGCGGCTCGCGCTCACAAGCGGTGAAGCAGATGCGAAAATTCCGCGAATCCGCACCACTCAGCGGCTCAAACGCAGCACCCGGCGCAACGCTCACCCCACGCTGCTCCAGGTCTGCAAAGAACACGTCCACATCGACCGGAATACCAAACCGGCACCATAGGTACAGCCCGCCGCGCGGCGCGCGAAAGTGCAGCAAGCCTTCCTGCACCAGCGGCCGCAACGTGCTTACCGCGGCGTCGCACAAGTCGGCGTGCTGCCGCTGAAGACGCCGCAAATGCCTGTCCATCTCGCCTTCGCGCAGCATGGTGCTGAGCACCAGTTGGTTCAGCCCGCCGGTGAACAGGTTCGATCGCATTTTGATCAACGACAGCTGCTTCACCATGTACTTGGGCGCCAGCAGCCAACCGATGCGCAGCCCGGGAGCCAGCATCTTGGAAAACGTGCTCAGGCCGATTACCTGCGACCGCGTATCCTGCCGGTACAGGCTTGCCGGTGGCGTCTCCTCGCCAAAAGAAACCTTCGCATACACGTCGTCTTCCACAACCGGCACACGGTAGCGATACGCGAGCTCCAGCAAGCCTTCGCGCGTCTTCTGACCCATCACGCGACCGGTCGGGTTCTGGAAGGTAGGCGTTACAAAGAGCAGCTTCGGACGATGCCGCAGCAACAGCTCTTCCAACTCACCCAAGGGCCAGTCCGCGCTCCACGGCACCAGCCGTGCACCGGCTGAGCGGAAGCTCTGGATCGCCCCAGAGTACGTCGGCGACTCCACAATAACCATGTCGCCGGGCTCGATCAGGCAGCGCGCCACCAGGTCGATGCCTTCCTGCGCACCGGCCGTAATCATCACGTTCTGCGGGCTCACATGCAGCCACTGCGCCAGCGCTTCACGCAGCCGCCACTGCCCCTCGGTCGGCGCCACGGCGAAGACCCCGGGCAGATCTTCCGCAAGCGTGCGGCGCACCAGGTCGGTGTAGGCTTCCGCCGGGAATGCGGCCAGCGACGGCGTGCCTGCGGAAAGCGGATATGCGATGTCCCCGGCGCAGCGTCGCGCCAGCAGCTCCAGCACCGGCTCATCCATCGCGTCCGCCGTGCGCGAGATCTTGCCGCTCCACGAGAACGTCTCGTCCGTGGTCGGCAGCGCGCACAGAAACGATCCCTTGCCGTGCAGCCGGCGGATGATCCCGCGCCGCTCTAGTTCGCCATAGGCGGCGGTTACGGTGTTGCGGCTTACGTTCAGGCGCTGCGCACAGACGCGCTCACTGGGCAACCGGCCGCTGGGCCGGATCGCGCCGCTACGCACCTCCGTGACGATGGTCGCGACCACGTGCGCTACCAGGCCACCCTCTTCACGCACCGCCGCGTCCTTCTGCATCAGGAAGCCCTCAATCACCAAGATACTGAGAGCGCCTCCACGGATGCAGCATGCGACAGGCCAGCTTGGAGGTGGCTCCTCGCAGCTTCGGCGTTAGACGAACTCACTCACATCGCGTAACAGGTTACGCAGGTACGATCGCCGATTCAATAGCGCAAGCATTTCATCCTTGGCCGCATCCTTCGCGCCATCATCGCCGGAGTCCACCGCGGCGTCCCACGAGTCCCACTCGGCCTCAAGCGACTGCTGCGATTGCTCCAACAGCATCGTAAAGTTCGCCTTTGCCGCTTGGAGGTACTTTCGCAGCTGCGGGTCGTCGTCGCCCGTTTTCACGGCCACCTTCATCTCTTCCAGCTGCATGTTCAACTCGAACGCTTCTTCGAGCAGATCGGGCGGTACAATCTGCTTCTTTTGCTGGCCGGCCGCGCGGGCCTGCTCGGTGGCCCGCACGGACTGCTCCTCGATCTCGACACCCTCAAGCTCCAGCAGGTACTCGGTGCGACGGATCGGGTCACGCAGCACGCGATATGCATCGTTCAGCAGGGAAGCGCGCTCCGTTGCCGCGGCCTGCTCCGCCGCAGGCTTCGCGGCGAAGCGATCCGGATGGTACTCGCGCGACAGGCGATAGAAGCTCTTCTCGAGCGCCGCCGTGTCGATCCGGAGCTTGGGCGGCAGCTGAAAGACTTCGAAGTACGTCATGTACTGTTCTGATGCGAGCCAGGCAGCGACCACAATCGTCCTGGCAGTGGCGAGCGCGTCCGGGTTGACGCTACGCCGAAAAACTCGAGCCGCAACCGCAGCTCTTCGTTGAGTGCGGATTGATGAAGTTGAAGCCCTGCCGCATCAGCGTCTCCTCGAAGTCGAGCGTCATGCCGCTCAGATAAAGGAAGCTCTTGGGGTCGACAAAAATCTGCACGGGCGCGCCATCCTGCTCGTAACGGTAAACGCGGTCGCGCTGGCGCGGCTCCGAGTCGAAGCGGATCGAGTAGCTGAGGCCCGAGCAGCCACCGCCCGTCACGCCCAGCCGAAGGCCACCCTGCTCGGCGGAAACGCCCTCCTTCCGCATCGCTGCGTAAATGCGTTTCAGAGCCTTTTCCGTGACCTGGATGTTCTGCGCCTTCGCGTTCGCCTCCGGCGCGGAAACAGGCTCCGCAATCGGGCTGGAGTACTGCACGCTGCCGGCCGCTGCGGGCGCGGGCGCGCTCATCTCCTGGCTTTTTATGATTCTGATTCCTATCATCGACATTCTTATCTCCCTTACTCCTTTTTCGCAGAGCGACGCTTCGATTTTGTTATGCTTCTCGCGATTTCATGCGAGGAGGATAGCGGAATGCAAAAGTTTCTGATCGAGCGGACCTTGCCCGGCGCGGGCGACCTCACACCGGATCAGCTCAAAAGCATCGCTCAAACGTCGTGCACCGCGCTGCGCAATCTTGGCCCGGACATTCAGTGGATCGAATCATTCGTTACGCCCAACAAGATTTATTGCGTGTACCTGTCGAAGAGCGCGGACCTGATCCGTGAACATGCGAAGCAGGGAGGCTTTCCGGCGGACTCCGTCGAAGCGATCTCCGAGGTCATCAGCCCCGCCACCGCAGGCTGAACGGCCAGATTCGCTGGAAATGCCATCTTCCGGTGCGTCGGCTGCGGATGCGGACCAACTAGACATTCCTTCCCTCGGCAGAGCAGCGTCTAACTTATTCCATGCGCCACGCTCCGGCGTACTCTGCCGATCGTTTTCCCGGTGACTTCGTCGCATCCGCGGTATGTGGCGCGGTCACGGCTGCGCTGCTCGGTCCAACGGTCTGGTGGCTGGCTCGCCGCTACCTGCAGCAGACCTATCCGCACCACCCGGAGCTGCTCGGCGCCGCGGCCGTGACCGGCATCCTGGACGGATTCTTGCTCGCTGTACTTGCCTTCACTGCCTGCTTTGCGGCCCGTATCTGGCATTTCGAACGCAAGGAACGGAAGCAGTCTGACGCGGCGCTGCGCAGGGAACTGGAAAGCATCGCGGCGGACCAGAGACACAAAGGGAAACAGGACGGCGAACCGCCCATTCCCCTTCGCTGAACCGGCTAGTTCGCCGCGCCGGCAAGTTCCGGCTGCTGGGCGCCCTCCGCCACATTGTTCTTTTTCTTCCAGTCGCCGATCGCGGCGCGAATCGCGTCCTCCGCCAGCACCGAGCAGTGAATCTTCACCGGCGGCAGCGCCAGCTCCTTCACGATTTCGGTGTTGCTGATGGCGAGCGCCTCGGCAACCGTCTTGCCCTTGACCCACTCCGTCGCAAGCGAGGAGCTGGCGATCGCGGAACCGCAACCGAAGGTCTTGAACTTCGCGTCCTCGATCACCTGCGTCTCCGGGTTCACCTTGATCTGCAGGCGCATCACATCGCCGCACTCCGGCGCACCGACCAGGCCGGTGCCCACCTCAGCCGAACTCTTGTCAAGCGTGCCCACGTTGCGCGGATTTTCGTAGTGATCCACTACCTTGTCGCTGTATGCCATGTCCGTTGCTCCTGTCGCCTCGTTATTGTAGATGCCGCTTTGTGCCACCTGGAACTATGAGGCTTGTTCCGGCGGCGCTTCCATGCCTAACTCCGCTGCCCATGCATCAATTTGCTGCTTCAGCACGGGCATGGACTCTGTCACAACTCTCCAGACTCGCTCATTGCTAACGCTCTCATATTCGTGTACGAGAAAGTTCCGGAAATCCGATACGGTGGTGAGTTTCTGCACCCGGTCGGCTACCGAATCGTCTAGCAAACGCATACGTCGGACTGCCTCGCCGACAATAATAAAGTTACGCTCGACCGCATCCTGCAGCATTGAATCGCTTTCGTAGGCGGCAAAATCCATGCCCTTAACGTACTTTTGAATGTGTTGAATGGCGCTCTGGACGTCGTAGAGGAGCGCGCGAACGTCACGCCGCATAGATTGTTACCTCGTCAGACTCGATCGACTGACGAAGGTAGGGGTTCGGTATCTTTCCACTCAGCAGGTCTGTCTTGCGCCCAAATAGAACCGGCAGCGTGTCTTCCAGAGCGTATAGGTTCTTCAGGTAGTGCTCATCCGCTTCCGGCAAAAATTCAACTCTCACGTCCACATCGCTCGTTGCAGGGTTGAAATCGTCCCGCACAGCCGAGCCAAAGATGGACATCCGCCGCACGTAGTGCTTGCGGCAGAGCTCCTCAATCTCCGGCAAACGGTCTGTGATGAACTTCTGCATTCGCTACATCCTGCTACTTGCCCGATGCCATCGCAACATCTGCCACAACCACAAGACCGTCGCCCACATTCCCGCCGAGAACAGATCTCTGACGCATGTTCCCAGGGCGAGCCTTTTCCCAAAGAAGAGGTCCAAGCACATGGAGATGGCAAAGTACATCGCTGCCATTCCTACCCATGACTTCGCGCTTGGCTCCTTCATTGCCGCTCCCCTTAGTGCGCCGTCCACTCCACCTTTTCCAGGTCAATGCCTTCCTTCACCATCTCATACAGCGGCGAAAGCTCACGCAGCTTCAGCACCGTGTCGATCAGCTTGTCCGAAACGTAGTCCACTTCTTCTTTCGTGTTGAAGCGGCCCAGACCGAAGCGGATCGAGCTGTGCGCCACGTCGTCACCCAAGCCCAGTGCCTTGAGCACATAGCTGGGCTCCAGTGTCGCACTGGTGCAGGCCGATCCCGACGACACCGCGATGTCGTTGATGCCCATCAGCAGCGACTCGCCTTCCACATACACAAAGCTCATGTTCAGATTATTCGGCAGATGGTGCTCCATGTTGCCGTTCACGTGCACGTAGTCCAGCGCGTTCTCAAACTTCGCGCGCATGTAGTCGCGCAGCTCCTGCAGACGCTTGGCTTCCGACGCCATCTCGCGCCCGGCCAGCTCGCACGCCTCGCCTAGGCCCACAATGCCCGGTACATTCAGCGTTCCGGAACGCATGCCGCGCTCGTGACCGCCGCCGTCAATCTGCGCATTCAACTGCACACGCGGATTGCGCCGGCGCACATACAGCGCACCCACGCCCTTCGGCCCATAAACCTTGTGCCCCGAAAGCGACAGGAGGTCGATGTTGTCCGTGATCACGTTCACAGGAATCTTGCCCACGGCCTGCACCGCATCTGTATGGAAGAGCACGCCCTTCTCATGGCACAGCTTGCCGATCGCCTGGATGGGGTTG
>CAXUEG010000091.1:6426-9892 GCA_964249935.1 uncultured Terriglobus sp. | reverse complement strand
TCGCACGCGTGTCCGCCGTCACCGGCCGCAACATCTTTTCGGCATTCGTAAACCACTGAAACAGCGGGTTGGCGCCCTCGGCCTGGATCACCGAAATCTTCGGCACGCGCCCGATAAACCCAAGGTGCTTCAGTTCGCCAAATCCCTTGCCCAGCGCCGACCCGTTCGCCAGGTTGCCCCCCGGCACGATCACATGGTCCGGCACCTGCCAGTCCAGCTGCTCGCACATCTCGATCGCCGGCGTCTTCTGCCCCTCCAGACGGTATGGGTTCACCGAGTTCAGCAGGTAAATCGGATTACGCCGGACCAGCTCCGCCAGCATCTTCACGCAACCGTCAAAGTCCGTCTTCAACTGCACCGTCAAAGCCCCGTAATCCATCGACTGCGACAGCTTGCCCCATGCGATCTTGCCCTCAGGAATGAATACGATCGATCGCAGCCCCGCCCGCGCCGCATACGCCGCCATCGCCGCGCTGGTATTTCCCGTCGAAGCACACGCAACCCATTGGTACCCACGCTCCACCGCAACCGACAGCGCCGCCGTCATCCCCGTGTCCTTGAACGACCCGGTTGGGTTCAATCCCTGGTGCTTCGCCAGCAGGAAGTCCAATCCGAGCAGCTTGCCGCAGCGAGGCAGGTCATATAAGGGCGTGTTCCCCTCGCGCAGTGTGACCGCACGCGAATCATCCAGCAGGATCGGCAAGAGCTCGCGATAACGCCACACGCCGGACTGGTCGATCGGCAGCGTTGAATCCCGCCGCTCCGCCCACAAATGCCGCAGAGCCGAAGCATTCGGCATATTCCGCGGTGACGGGCCACCCTGGCTTGCCTCGCTCCACGGGTATTCCACCTCGTACAGCTCACGCGTCTCCGGATCGCGAAAGTCGCTGCTGATCTCCTCAGGCGCGATGCGTGCGTCGCTCGCGATGCATCTTAGCTGGTGTGATCGGATCGGCATCTTTCCCCCTAGCGTACCCCACTCGCCCTGGCTTCACGCGCCTCCGGAAGGCGATCCGCACGGTCCTCTCACTTTGCCTGCTCGCGATGGCAACAGGGATCCGCCTTCAAGCACAGGCACATCCCGCTCCGTCAAGCGAGGCAAAGACCACGCCTTCGGAAGTAACCGTCTTCGCGGCTGCCGACATGCAGCCCGTCCTTGAGGTGCTCGGTCCTTATTTTGAACGACGTACGGGCATTAAGCTCAAGACGAGCTTTGGGTCTTCTGCCACCCTCAGTGAGCAGATCGTCAACGGCGCGCCCGCAGACATCTTCCTCTCCGCCGACTTCACCTTCGCCGAGCGCGTCGTTGCCGCGGGCAAAGCCGACGCAACCAACCCAGCTCCATACGCCATCGGCGTCCTTGTCCTGTGGGAGCGCAAGGACGGCCCCTTCCAGCCACTCAGCCTCGACACGTTGCAGCGCAAAGACCTGCAAAGCGTCGCCATCGCCAATCCCGACCACGCCCCGTACGGTCGCGCCGCCATGGCCGCTCTCAAGAAGCTCAACTATTACCCGAACGTCGCACCGCATCTCGTACAAGCGGAATCGGTTGGCCAGGCCGCACAGTTCGCCCTCAGCGGCAACGCCCAACTGGCACTCATGTCCGAAACCCTGGCCATGAGCGGCAAATACAAGGACGCGGGCACCTTTGTCCTCTTCCCGCCCGTTACCTACCTAGAAATCCGCCAGTGCGCCGTTGTCCTGCAAAACGCGAGACACCGCAATGAAGCCCACATCCTGCTCAACTATCTGACCAGCGATGAAATCCAGCAGCACCTCTCCGAACTCGGCCTGCGGCCCATCCAGTAACGTCGCAAATATAGTACGAGCGACGCCTCCGTAAAAGATGGAGGATTCAGACCGCTGTCAGATCACTACTCACAGAGGGCTTTAGCACCGGAATACACGTAGACTCCGGTGAACCACAAGCTAAAATCGCCACCTGGAGGCGCGGCGCATTGTTTGATTGGCAGGCACTCTGGCTCACTCTGAAGCTCGCCTGCACTACCACCGCACTCCTCCTGTTGCTCGCTTTACCGCTCTCCTGGTGCATTGTCTTTGCCCAGACCCGCGGCCGCATCCTTCTTGAAGCCGTCATCGCCTTGCCGCTGGTCTTGCCGCCCACCCTGCTCGGCTACTATCTCCTGGTCGGCCTCGGCCCGCTCACCGCCATCGGCCAGACCCTCACCCACATGCTCGGCCACACGCTGGCTTTCTCCTTCACCGGCCTCGTCGTCGGCTCCATGCTCTATAGCCTGCCCTTCGCCGTGCAGCCCCTCGCCGCCGGCCTTCGCTCGGTCGACCCGCGCTACCTCGATGCTGCCGCCACCCTCGGCGCGTCACCGTTCCTGACCTTCGTCCGTGTAGCCCTGCCGCTCGCGCGCCCCGCCCTGCTCACCTCCGCCGTCCTCACCTTTGCCCACACCATCGGCGAGTTCGGCGTCGTCCGCATGCTCGGCGGTGACCTCCCCGGCGAGACCCGAACCCTCTCCATCGTCCTGTTTGACCTTGCAGAAAATGGCGAATTTGCCGCCGCGAACCGCATCGCTATCGTTCTGCTGATCCTCTCCACGCTCGCGTTGGCCGCCCTGTACCTGCGCCCAGGTCAGAGCGGCTCTCGGCTCGAAGCCCGGAAGTCCGAAGCGTGAGCGCCCAACCCTGGCTCCAGCAGCAGTGCGATGAACGCGTCGGCGCTTTCCACCTCCGCCACGACCTGACCTTAGCGGCAGACTGGACTGTCCTCTTCGGTCCCTCCGGCACCGGGAAATCCACCTGGCTGCGCATGCTCGCCGGCCTCGTCCCACAGCGCACCGGCACGCTGCTGCTACACGGCGAGAAGATCCGAAACGCCCCCGCACACCGCCGCCGCGTCGCACTCGTCGAGCAATCCCCCGCCCTGTTCCCTCACCTGAACGTCGAGCGCAACATCGCCTTCGGCTGCCGCGCGGCACCGGAAAACCGCGAAGCGGTTAACGCACTCCTCGAAGACTTCCACCTGCTCCAGCACCGCCGCGCCGCCGTCCAAAGCCTCTCCGGTGGCGAACGCCAGCGCGTCGCCATCGCCCGCGCTCTCTGCTCGCAACCCCGCCTGCTGCTGCTCGACGAAGTCTTCACCGGCATGGACGCGGATCTCCGCACCGACTTGATCGCCGTCCTGCAGCGCTACCGCCAGCGCATGCACCTGCCCATCCTCAGCGTCACCCACGACGTATCCGAGGCCTTCACCACCGCCACCGAAGTCCTCCGCATGCACAATGGAGCAATCACCGCACAGGGCACCCCGGCGCACATCCTCAGCAAAGAACGCGACGACCTGATCAGAAGCATAGGATCGTAGGCTGCCGTCACGCGCCACTCGGTAGGAAGCCACGCGCTTACTCCGGGCCACGTTGTCTGCAGCCTCTCTCTTACATTGTCATCCTGAGCGGAGCGAAGGACCTGCTGGTTCAACCCAGCAACGCAGCTT
>CAXUEG010000091.1:0-6416 GCA_964249935.1 uncultured Terriglobus sp. | reverse complement strand
ACCAATCCCGCGCTACTCAGCATCGCTTGGCAAGCGCTAATCCCGCACCAACACTGAAGGGCAATGTTCTCCCGCTAGCATTGTCATCCTGAGCGAAGCGAAGGACCTGCTTTTCTTCTGAGCGGCAAAACAGCCCAAACAGGAGCACCTTCTTACCGCCCATCAACAAAAACTCTACCCAACATTCACCGGCTCCTGCTCCAACCCAATCCCAAACCGTTCTCGCACCCCATCCACAATGCGCTCCCGTAGCGCCGCAACATCCCGCTCCGTAGCCCCGCCGCGATTTACCAGCGCCAGCGTATGCTTCGACGAAACTCCCGCGGCACCCAAAACGGTCCCGCGCACAAAGCCCGCGCGCTCCAACAACCAGGCCGCGGGTAGCTTCACACAGCCCTCGCCCGCCGGCCAGTGCGGCACCTCGCCCTCTGACAAACCAGCCGCATGCGCGACGCGCTTCAACGCGTCCTGGGCCACGACCGGATTGCGAAAGAAAGATCCAGCCGAGCGCGTATCCGGATCGCCCGCGTCTACCACCATGCCCTTGCCCCGCCGGATCGCCCGCACAGCCTCCGCAATCTTCGCCAACGTCGGGCGTTCCGGTTCCGGGAACATCCGTTTCAGGTCGGCATAGGAAAGATTTGGCCGGCTGCCCGGTGTACTGGAGGGCGTAAGTGCAAACGTCACCCGCACGACGATGTACCGGCCACGCTCCGCCCCATTCAACATGCTGGTCCGGTACCCGAAGCCAAACTCCGCATGGCGTAGCTCGACAAAGCACTTTTCCCGTACATCGAAACACCGCGCGGAAACCAACGTCTGCGCAATCTCCTGCCCGTACGCGCCAACGTTCTGCACCGGCGTTCCACCGACCGTCCCCGGAATGCCCGCCAGGCACTCCATCCCCTGCAGATTGCGATCCACCGTGAACTGCACCAGCGCATCCCAGTTCTCGCCGGCCCCGGCAATCACATCCATCACACCGTCAGTCCGCCCGGCCTCAGCGTGCACACCCAGCAACGCAATATGCAGCACCAGCCCCGGAAACCCGGCATCACTCACCAGCACATTACTGCCACCGCCCAGCACAAACAGGGGCAGCCCTCGCTCCTGCGCAAAGTCGACCGCGGCCGCAACCTGCGCCTCCGTCGTCGCGGTCACAAACCATCGCGCCGGCCCGCCAATGCCAAACGTCGTGTACGGCGCAAGCGGCACATTCTCCCGCACATCCAGCCCGAGGCTCGCCGCCGCATTCCCCCTCGCCATCGCCTGCGAACCCATGCCATCAGGCTACCAGCGCGCATCGTTCCGGACCGTCGCGCGTCCATTTAGAATGGGCGCAGGGGACCGCAGCGAAACCTTCGCCACGCCCTGCAACTCACAAGGAGATTCCGATGTACCCAGAGATCATGGTCATTCCGATGCGCGAAGAACTCACCCGCGCCGGCATTCAAGAGGCCCGCTCGGGCGCAGAGGTCGATTCCGCTATCGCACAAACCGGCACGACCATGGTCGTGGTCAATAGCGTTTGCGGCTGTGCCGCGGGCAAGATGCGCCCCGGCGTCCGCATGGCGTTGCAGCACACCCAGAAGCCCGATCACGCCATCACCGTCTTCGCCGGCCAGGACCGCGAAGCCACCGAGAAGGCACGCAGCCACTTCGGCGGCCACCCGCCCACCTCGCCCGCCATCGCCCTGTTTCGCGACGGCCAGCTCGTCTACCTCATGCAGCGCTCCGCGATCGAAACCAGCAACGCACCCGCGATCGCCCAGGAACTCGCCCGCGCCTTCGACGTCTACTGCGCAAAAGCCACCGCGTAAGCATGCTTCTCTCTAAACGCAGCCGCCTTCATAAGCAGCGGCACTAACACTCGCCAACCTACTAGAACATTGTCATCCTGAGCGCAGCGAAGGACCTGCTTTCTGCCCGAAGTGGCAATGCCGCTTCGGGCAGAAAGCAAATTCACTTCCATCCACCTTCAGTTCGCAATTCAAGCACAACAGCCCCGAGTCAACTGCCTCGGGGCGTCTCATTTCAGGTCACACCCTCGTTCTCGCTGAACCGCCCGCACGCTCTGCCGATAAGCGTGGTGTGACACAGACTCACGGAACTCAACCACTCCCACAACCGGTACGCATCGACCTCAGAAACTGGCGGCTCGATGTGATCGTTCGCAGGCATGTGGAACTCGTCCTGCAACGCTGCCAAGGCAACAAACTGCGCACGGCGGAACTGCTTGGCATCAGCCGCTCCACCCTCTATCGCATGCTGGACGCATACAGCGTCATGCTTGCGCCCCAAACCTAGAGAAGCATACAGCGCAGCACTTCAAGACTCGCGAAGCGCTGCGTCCCGAACCGTGATTGCTGCGACGCAGCGCTTTCGAAGCCCCGGAGCATTGCGTCGTACACTCACCTGTGATGAAGTCCAGACAAATCCTCGTGGCGCTCTGCGCCATCCTTCTCGTGCCCGGCGCCGCGCGACCCCAGGTGGAGACCGCGGCGGCTCGCTCCGCCCAGCTCTCCAGGCTCTTCGAAAACTACTGGCAGGACGAGCTGAAGCACTCGCCCGAACTGGCCTCCAGCATCGGCGACAAGCGCTACAACGATCGCTGGAGCGACTACACCGGCGCCGCCGCCAACAGCTGGCTCACCCGCGAGCGCGACTACCTGAACCGCCTCGCCGCCTTCGACACCTCGGGTCTTTCCACCCAGGAAAAACTCTCCGTCGACCTCCTCGTCCGCGTCCTCGTCGACGACCAGGAAGGCGCCCGCTTCAAGGAATGGCAGATGCCCGTGAACCAGTTCAACGGACCGCAAACCGGGCTGCCGCAGACCATCGACGTCATGCCCTTTGACGACGTCCAGGACTACGACAACCTCATCGCCCGCCTCAATGCCATCCCGCAGGTCTTCGCAAAGGTTGAGGAATCCATGTCCCTCGGCGCCGACGCAAAGCGCACACCGCCACGCCTGATCATGGAGCAGGTCGTCAAGCAGGTACAGGCCATCGCCGGCTCGAAGCCAGAAGACACGCCGTTCCTCGCCCCGCTCAAGCACTTCCCCGCCGGCATCTCCGCCGAAGACCGCAGGCGCATCACCAAAGACGCAACCGACGCCTGGACGCAGCAGGTACAGTCCGCCTACACGCGCTTCGGCAAGTTCCTTACCGCGCAGTACATCCCTGCCTGCCGGACCGAGCCCGGCGCCTCAGCCCTGCCCGATGGCGACGCCTACTACGCCTTCCGCGTCCGGGAGAGCACGACGCTCAAGCTCACCCCCGACCAGATCCACCAGATCGGTCTCGATGAGGTCAAACGCGACGAGACCGAGATGCTCGCCATCGCCAAGAAGCTCGGCTTCAGCGATCTCAAGACCTTCAACAGCAGCATCAAGTCCAACCCGAAACTCCACGCCACCTCCCCCGACCAACTCCTCACGGTCTACAAGGGCTACATCGCGGGCATGCAGGCCAAGCTGCCGCAGCTCTTCGGCACCCTGCCCAAGGCGCCGCTCGAGGTGATCAAGGTCCCCGACTACATGGCCGCGCAACAATCGCAGGCCTATTACGACGAGGGCACGCCTGACGGCAAGCGCCCCGGCCGCGTCTACGTGAACACCTATCACTTCGCCGACCGCGGCCTCGAAAACGCAGAGGCCGTCAGCTACCACGAGGGCGTTCCCGGCCACCACCTTCAGCTCAGCATCGCCCAGGAACTGACTGGCTTGCCCGAGTTCCGCAAGCACAACTACTACACTGCCTACACCGAAGGCTGGGGCCTTTATAGCGAGCGCCTCGGCAAGGACGTCGGCTTCTACCAGGATCCGTACAGCGACTACGGCCGTCTCGAAGCCGACATCTGGCGGGCCATCCGCCTCGTCGTCGATACCGGCGTCCACTCACAGCACTGGACGCGCCAGCAGATGGTCGACTTCTTCCACGATCACTCGTCCATCGACGAAACCAACATCCAGAGCGAAACCGACCGCTACATCGCCTGGCCCGCGCAAGCCCTCGGCTACAAGATGGGCCAGCTTAAATACATCGAGCTACGCGAGCGCGCCCACACCAAACTCGGACCAAAGTTCAAGCTGAACGACTATCACGACCTGGTGATCGACTCGGGCGCCCTGCCGATGGACGTCCTCGAACAGCGCGTCGACGCCTGGATCGCCGCGGGCGGCGGCAAACCGCAAAGCTAAAGCTTCGCCAGCATCCGCAAGCTCTGCAGTCGCTCCTCCAGATGCCGCTCCAACGTCGTTCCGGCAAACCGCCGCAGGTCCGCCGCCCGCCCACGCGGCCACGGCTGCTCCTCAAACGCAGTAATCGGATGCCGAAACATCTCCTCCGCCAACCGGCAGGACTCCGCACTGAGCGGCACACTCCCCTGCGGCCGCGCCTGCGCCGCGAACAAACCGTCGCGCACCGGCGTAAAGTAGGCACCCTGCCCACGGAGTGAAGTCCCACTCACCGCACACCGCGACATGTCCGGCATCCACCCCAGCAGACGGTTGATCCACAACAGAAAGTACGTAGCCGGCAGAAACACATTGGTGCCATGCATGCGCTTGGCCACCGCCAGTGCCAGCCGGTACACATCGTCCTCCGGAGCCCGGTCCGGCAGCGCCGACTCCAGCACCTCCGCCACCAGCGCCAGCCCCGTCGCCCGCGCAAAGTCCACAGGCTCGCGCAACGGCGACCAAAGAATCTCCAGCTGATCCAGCCGCACCAGGTCCTGCTTCGGCTTCTCCGCCCAGGTCGCCCGCACCTCCGTCATCGGCTCCAGCGCCCCGCCAAACCGCCGCCGCGAGCGCATCGCATGCCGCGCCACGCCACGCACCACACCCTGGTCACGGGTAAAGAACGACACCAGCAGGTCGGCCTCTGCAAACGGCCAGGTGCGCAACAAAATGGCCTCAGACACAGATATCACCGGCATGCAGGGCTAGTCGGCTTGCATCGCAAAGCTTGCAACGCGCAGGAGGCGCTTGTCAGCTGTCAGCAGTGTGAGATCTTCTACCGATGCCTGTGCCAGCAGCAGGCGATCAAAAGGATCCCGATGCACGTGAAGAAATTCTTCCAGGGCAAATACATGTGCAGCACGTGTCTCTACTTGGTTCCAGCGCAAAGTGAGTAAGTCGTTGTAGACGCTCTGTGGCCTGTACCGGAAGTCGGGCCTTCCGAGAGCATGCTTGATTGCGATTTCGCGGATGCTTTCGACGCTGAAATAGAGAGCGTTGGCCTCGTCTTCCAGCATCTCTCGCACCGGCAGCGACAGCCGCGAGCTGCCGGCCAGAAACCACACAAGCACTTGCGTATCAGCAAGCAAACGCCAACTGCCTGGCCGACCCCGAATCATGTCGTAAGTTTGTCGGGATTGCCGTAAAACATCTCTTCGATATCAGCAGCAAACGGAGTTTTAATGTCATCCGAGATGGCGCTCACACCGCGCAGCATACCAAAACCCTCTTTACGACTGATCGTGCGCCCGACGGGTTGCTTCGTGATCTGAGTCATCTGCACGACTGGATTCCCATCACGCGCAATCACGATTGTCTCGCCCTGCTCGGCTTTGGTGAGCAGATCGGCAAATCGCAGGCATGCCTCTTCAGCATTGATCGTTTGCACAGCACATCTCCTGAATAGAAGTGTATGGCGAAAGCTTGCTCCCAAACAGAAACGCGCAGCCGAAGCTGCGCGTCCCCCAAAACTCATCCGCACTACCGCCCGAAGTGCACAGCATTCTTTTCGGTAAACTCCGCCCACTTATCCGGCAGATCATCCGCCGCATAAATCGCTGACACCGGGCACACCGGCACGCACGCGCCGCAGTCAATGCACTCCACCGGATCGATAAACAGCTGCTCGGTGTCACCGTATCCCGTCTCATCTTTCTTCGGGTGAATGCAGTCCACCGGACACGCATCCACACACGCCGTGTCCTTGGTCCCGATGCAGGGTTCCGCGATTACATAAGCCATGGTGCAGTCGTGTTCCTTTCAAGCCCGAAATGCTTAGAGCCCGATGATAACAGTTGTCGAAGCGCGACCGTTACGGGCGAATGAGCCACGGAACGCTGACTCACATACAGAGCACCCGGATTAACCCTGCGCACCCGCATCGCGCCGCTCCCGGAACTCCTTCGGCGTCGGAATTGGCTGCACTCCCCGCCGATGTGCCCATTCGCCGCCAGCACCTCCCGCGAATTCAGCTGAAATTTCGACCCGTCGACTCGCGAGATCTCCCCGCCCGCCTCCTCCACCAGCAGCATGCCCGCCGCTGTGTCCCAGGGGTTCAGGTTGAACTCCCAGAAACCATCCAGCCGCCCGCACGCCACATACGCCAGGTCGACAGCCGCCGCGCCCGCACGCCGCAACCCATCCGTCCGTAGCGTCAGATCATGGTAGAAGTGAATG
>CAXUEG010000090.1:8802-9894 GCA_964249935.1 uncultured Terriglobus sp. | reverse complement strand
GGCTGCGGCCTCAATGTCGGAGCAGCGGTCGCCCACAAGCACGGATGCGGCGAGGTCGATGCCGTGCTCCCGCGCCGCGCGGAGCAGCATGCCCGGTTTGGGCTTGCGGCATTCGCTATCACGACGGTAGTCGCCAATGCCGTGCTCGGGGTGGAAAGGCGAAAAGTAAATGGCATCCAGGCGAGCGGCCTGCTGCGCAAGCGCGTGGCGCATGGCCTGCATGAGAGTGTGGAACTGCGCCTCGGTGTAGAGGCCGCGGCCGATGCCTGCCTGGTTGGTAATGACGATGACGGGCATGCCAAGCGTGTTGGCGGCGCGGATCAGATCGGCGGCACCAGGGACGAAGCGGACGTCTTCGAACTGATGAAGATAGCCGGTTTCTTCGTTGATGACGCCGTCGCGGTCGAGAAAGAGCGCGGGCCGCAGGGCATTGGGCATACGGTCATGGTAGCCGCGGGCGCGGTTCGGCGCATCGCACCACTGGACCCATAGGCACACTACTGCTCCCAGGAGAACCGATGAGCGACGCCGAAAACAATACGGGGCAGAACCCCCAGATTTCCACACACGATGAAGCGCCACAGGCCGCGAACAGCGCAAAGACGGGCCAGCCGACAGCATCGGGCATGCAGGCACACGTGGCGGAGGAGCCTTCCGGGTACCGTGGCGAGAACCCGAGCACAGCGGGACCGGGCGGCACAGGTATCCGGTCTGCGACACCCGAAAACGCACGTGGGCACCTCGATCCGTCTGCGCCGGGAGAGACCGGCACCACACCTGGAACTACGCCTCAGAAGTAAAGGGCTGCAGATTGCCTGGGTTCCGTTGGGGCGGCGGGAAGCACAACGCGAAACAACTCAGTCCAAAAAAAAAATGGGGGCTTCGAATGTCGAAGCCCCTCTTCTCCCAGGTCTGTGTTACGAACTGCTTCCATATTGATGCAAACCGGGGATGCGCGCATCCCCTGAAGGTGGGACAATCAGATGACGCTATACATGAGTATAAAGTAATACCTAGTAGGGTTACCACTAATGCAGCGGATGTCCTTCTCGTCCACCCTTTGCCAGATGCTAGCTCTAAATATGAGCTGTA
>CAXUEG010000090.1:7527-8792 GCA_964249935.1 uncultured Terriglobus sp. | reverse complement strand
CCTAGTAGGGTTACTAATAGTGGAGCGATGTCCCTTCTTGTCCACCCTTGCCAAATACTTGATCTTAGTAGTGAGCTGGATGGGCCACGAGGTGTGAGAAGCCGCTCCTGTAGCGGACTGGTCCCAGTACAATCGCGCCTTAGGGGCCTATAGCTCAATTGGTTAGAGCAGCGGACTCATAATCCGTTGGTTCCAGGTTCAAGTCCTGGTGGGCCCACCATCGTCCCGTTAGGGCCTGCGTAGCATTCGGTGCCGCCGCCGGGATGAAAATCGGCCGGCACCTGAAGGCCGAGCTGGAAGCAGACGTCGTACGCGGCACTTACTGAGAAGAAATCAGCGTCAGAGTGACCTGGTGCGAAACGCCGGCGGATTGTGCAGTCACGATAATCGTGTGCGATGCAGGGGTATGGCTGATGCCGCCATTGCTGCCACAGCCATTCAGCGAAGCAAGTGCGGTGGCCAGCAGCAACACTGCGAGCGCGGTCAGGCGCCTGCGCCGCAGTGCCAGCGTAGGTAGCAACATTGCGGCAAGGGCCAGACCGGCCAGATCGCGCCGATTGGCAGTTTGCTGCGACGACGTGAGGACCAGTTGAACGCTTGTCGCCGTGCTCGCCGCCGGCAGTTGCGCGGGGGAGAGTGAGACGGCGTACGTTGCGGGCATGTCACCCGAGACGCTGAGGTCCACGGGCGCATAGAAGGTGCCGGACTGCGGGGTCAGCTGCAAAGGGATGGTTGTGCCGGAAGCGGTGTAGTTGACCGTGTCGGAACTTGCGGTGAACGTGAAGTCCGGAACGGCGACGGTGACCGGGGTGGCCGCAGCCGTGGTACTCGCTGCGAAGTTCGCGTCACCCGAATAGTTCGCGATCACCGCATGTTGCCCAGCGGAGAGCTGTACTGGGATGATGCCCTGGCCGTTGCCAAGCATGGGGGTTTTGTACGGAATGCCGTCGACTACCAGTTCCACGCTGCCCGTGGGTACACCGGCGAACTCTGGCGTGGCTGTGATGGTGTACTGGACCGTTTGTCCGCCGACCGGAGCGGTGGCGCTGGCGGCCACTTGCACAGCGACCGCGGCCCGGGTCACCACGAGCGTGCCGGGCCGCTCGGTGACGGTGTAGTGCGCCAGGCTGCTGCCGGAGACGGACGGTGTGACCAGGTAGCTGCCGGGCGTGGAGGCGGAGTTTGCGGTACTGGTAAAGCTCTCGACTACCGTGTCGCCGGCGACCAATCCTGTGACGCTGCCGGTGAAGGTCGGATTCGCAGCT
>CAXUEG010000090.1:4745-7517 GCA_964249935.1 uncultured Terriglobus sp. | reverse complement strand
CCATAGGCACGGGTCAGGTTGTCCGCGGATAGGGTGAGCTGCGCTGGATTGACGACGATTGCAAGTTGCGTGCTGGCGGCAGCGTACTGGCCGGCGACGGGTTGATCTGCCTGCACGATGACCTTTCCCGGGCCGGTAAGCTGCAGGGTTGCGCCTGACAGCTCAGCCGGTCCACTGACAAGCGTGTAGGTGATCGGCGACGTTGAGGGCGAGGTTGCAGCAACGGAGAATGGCGCGTCGCCGAAGGTGTGTGCTCCGGCGGAGGCAAATGCCAGGCCAGGGTTGGTAAGGGGAAGAATCTGGAGGCTGACGGTGGCCTGGCCGGCGGCGTAGATGCCCTGCGTCGCCTGGTTTGCCTGCACGAGGACAGTGCCAGCAGTGCCGGCCAGAGAAAGTGTGTTGCCGCTCAGCGTTGCCGGTCCGCTGACGACCGTGTAGGTAATCGGTGCCGAGGATTGGGATGTTGCCGCGACTGCAAATGGTGCATCGTCCACGTAGTGGGTTCCGGGTGCGGCAAAGGTCAGACCCGACGCAACAAGGGGAAGCACCTGGATATCAAAGCTGGATTGCCCCGCGGCAAAGAACCCCTGCGCCGGCTGGGAAGCCTGGACGACGATAGTGCCTGCGGCGCCGGTCAGGGAGAGCGCGTTGCCGGTCATCGTTGCCGGACCGCTAACGATGGCGTACGTAATGGCGGCACTTGAATCGGACGCTGCGCTGATCGGGAAGGGCGTGGTGTTGGTGTAGATGGGCGGCAGGGCGGCCCAGGTGATGGTGGGAACCGTGGGCGCGACCGCCTCCACGGTGGTGCCGAGGGCGATCACTCCGGACGCATCCGCTCCAAGCGTGATCGTGTACGTTCCGGGCAGGGTGGCCGTGGCGTTAAAGCTGCCTGTGCCGCTGGCGATCGGGACAGTGCTGGGCAGGGTGAGGCCATCGGGCGTCCCTGCCGGGTCGAGTGCTGCGGTGTAGCTGGAAGCTGCTGTGCCGCAAGTAGTGGTCGTGGCGTTTACGGTGAATGGCTGGTTGATGAGCACCTTCGTTTCCGCGGTGCTCAGCGTGACGGTCTCCGTCTCGAGCGCGGGCACGCTCTGACTGGCGCTGGCCGGAAGGAAGTTCGCATCGCCAGAATATTGCGCGACGAGGGGTTGAGCGCAGGCCTGGGCGTTGCTGAGCGTGAGCATTGCGTCGCCCGAGCCGCTCAGCGTGCCGGTCGAGGTGACGCCCGCGGCGGTCAGCGTGACCGTGCCGGATGGAGCTTTTGTGGTGGTGTTACCGACTACGTGGGCAGCAACGGTAACGCTTCCCGATCCCGAAAAAGCATTGCTGGGCTGCTGAAGGATCAACGTGCTGCTGCTGCGGGCCGGGGTGACCGTGAGCAAGCTGGTCGCCGAGATGGAAGGCATGTAGCTGGAACTGCCGGTGTAGACGGCCATGATCGAGGTATTGCTGCCTGCGGTGACGGAGGCGGCGATCTGCGCTTGGCCGTTGCTAACGGAGGCGGATTGCAGAATAGCCCCGTTTTGAAGAAAGTACACCGTTCCAGTCGCGTCGGAAGGCGTGACATGGGCAGTGAACGTAGTGGACTGCTCGGCCGACACGACCGCAGGCAGATCGACCGTGAGCGTACTTGGAGGGCGGGTTGTGCCAAACTGCTGATCCATGACGGCGGCGCGAATACGGAGCCAGCCCTGCAGGTAGGCGACCTCCTGGGCATAGGTGTCGAAGCTTGTGCCGCTGACCCAGTACGGTACACCGAACTCAGGCCAGCGCTGGCCGTCTCGGGCGACGGCGCTCGTCAGCCCGGCTGCGGCGGTGTCCGTGCGGGCGAACCAGTTCTCCAGCTCACCGGAGCTTTCCAGAGCCTGCCACTGCTGGCTCACCGACTGCACAAACCCAGGGTCGGTCAGGAGCTGCTTATACCACCACGCGGCATTTTGCATGTAGTGATTGGTGGGATCGGTGGCGTCCGCACCGGCAATGCCGCTGGTCGACCGGACGGCGTTTCCGGAGGAAACGTCGAAATCCCAGACCGGTCCCAGATAGATCAGGCCGTTACTGCGGTCCTTGATCATAAAGGTGCTGGTGATCATGCGGCCCGAGTCGTAGTTCTGCATGAGTTCGTTGACGATGAAGTAGTTGACCAGCGCAGTGGTGTCGAAATACTTGCGCCATCCCAGGGTTGGGTCGGTGAAGTTGGGTGAGAAAAGCGCCGTCTGTGCGGTGGCAAGGTCGTTCTGCATGTAGGTTTTCTGTTCCGTCACGGGCGGGTCCGGGTCTTCCACCACCACCGGCACGACGATATGGATGAGGAACCCGAGATTGGACACGAGCGCGCTGGGATCGCTCTGGGCGGTGCGGTAGTCCGCCTGCATCAGATAGCCGCCGGTCAGGGCAGTACCGCTGATATCGGAGGTACTCATCTCCTTGATGTTCACGCGATGGCTGTCAATTTTGATCTTCTCCATCAGGATGTAAACGCCCTGATAGCTGCCGTTCAGGTACACGTCTACGGGGGTGGAGTGTGCCGCCCACGGCAGAATGGTTGCGGTGCCGGTGGGTGTGGGCGTGGCGCTGCCTGCAGTAAGGAACGGGCTTCCACTACGGATGGAACGCGCCAGGTCCATGGCAATGGAGTGCCGGAGAAAGGTTTTGTCGAAGAAGCTGGCCAGAAGAACGTACGTTTTGCTTTTGTCACAGATGGGGACGTTGCTGCTGTTCACGTAGCCGCAGTTGACGCCCATGGAGGTGAGCAGGTCGGTCGAGGTATTC
>CAXUEG010000090.1:0-4650 GCA_964249935.1 uncultured Terriglobus sp. | reverse complement strand
GGCGTTGTTTGGGGTGGTGATGCGAACGACCGGAAGATCGATGCTGCCAGTTGCGGGTGCAAACGCAGTGTTGTTGATGGAAATGGTCAGGTTGAAGGGCGCAGAGGCGCGTACGCTGCCCGCAACCGCGACGGCCTGCACGGTTGCAGTTTCGGAATCGATAAAGTTGAGAGGCGTTTGGAAGATGGGCCATAGCTCGGCGGCGGCGTGGCTCGAAAGCGCGATCGCCAGATTGCCCGAGCCGCAGGACGGAAGGTTGAGCGGTGCGGCCACGATGCCGGTCGGCAGGCCGCTGAGGGCGACAGATACGGGGCCCGTAATGCCGGTGCAACTCAGGGTCACCGGCATCTGGATCGTTTGGCCCGGAATCGCTGAGACTGTGGCAGGCACGCCGATCGAAATGGTTTGTGCGGTAGAGAATGGAACTTCGAAAGTCAAGCACATTACGGCCAAAAACGACAAAAACCACCAACTGCGACGCATGGGCGAGATTGTAGCTGGTGTTAGGTTTTCTGTCTCTGCTCTCTTTGTTCGCATTTGTCGAGTACCCTGGCGTCGATTGCGAGCGATATTTTGTAGCCATTAGCGCGAATACGTGCCACAATCTATGAATCAGTTTTCGAACGCTTCAGCGCTCTGCCGATTATGGTCAGCGCCGCTATGGCACCCATTTAGGGGTGGCCTAAAAACAACAGAGTACGACTTTTAGGGCATCAGACCCGGTTGACGTAGAAAACTGTGTTTACCTGAGTGGAGTTACTCCATTGTTGCCAGATCTGCTGCCGCCTATGCCGCCTCTCAAACGTTACAAACTTCGAATCTCCGCTTGGATCGCCCTCGGCGTTTTGCTGTGTTGCGCAATTACGGTAGGCGTAAGCGCCGTGGAACCATGCCAGCGCGCCGTGAAACGAGTGATCACGGAAGTAAAGTGGCCACACTACAGCAGGGCTACTGTGGCGCGCTGGGTGGCCTGGGGCAAACAACACCCCAACTACGTTCCTCCCAAACGCAAACCGATCGTGTCGACGCGCGAGGTCGAGGATATGGTTGCGTTTGCCTGCGAGTCGCCCGCAGTCGAATCTGCCCCGGTCGAAACCGCGATGCTGGAGCAAACGCCGGACGAGACACTGGCCCTGCAACTGGATGACGATCGCCCGTACATGATCGAACTGGGTAACGGTGGTGTGCCTACGGTAGCGCTGCTGAATGTTCCAGTCGAGCAGCCCGTGCTGCCACCTGCGGAAACCCCGGAGCCACAGACCTGGCTGTTCCTGTTGACAGGCATGGTGTTTTTGGCCTTCGCCGGGAAGTCTCTGCGAAGCGGACGCGAGGCTGAGGACGGGCAGTTCGGCCCCTCCGCGCTGTACTAGCGGCAACGCATTTCGCAGTGAAACCATGCAGCCGCATACGGCTGCATGGTTCCGTGCCGAAAAGGTTCGGCTTCTGATCGAGTTCGAGCGTGAAGACGTGCGTCGGTTGCCTGTGACCCAGGTGCGTGCTGGCTCAGGCTACGTCTGGCTCAGGTGTGCGGGTTGGCTTCAAATTGCGGTTGGAGGGGCGCCGTGCTGTCCGGGGCTCCGTGGTGCCGGGCCTTCCAGATGACCCATTTGGGCAGAAAGACCAGCCAGTGTTCAGTGACAGCGATGGCGTGGACGAACGGCTCCGCGGCCGAGCCGAAGGTGCGCAGGAGCAAGATGGCCGCTGCCTCTTCCGCATAAGCCCAGGCGGTAGCGATTCGGCCGCGGCCTGGTGTCGGCGCGGCGTGCAGCCTCCATCGGATCGGTGTGGGCCGCACGATCACCGCAATCCGTGGCAGATGGTCGGCGCTGCTGATCAGTTCGGCGGTGGTCCAGCCGTGGGCCTGCATGATGGCGGAAACGCCCCGGATGTTCTCGATGGTGGTGCGCGAGCGGCGCTCGGTGAAGATGACGGCTGCTGGTATACCGGCTCGGACGGCCTCGCGCGCCATTACGTCCGCTTCAACGAACTTGTTCGCGGCAGTGCCTCCGGTAAAGATCAGGTGCGTCGCCGCGCCGCGGCGATACTCCGCCACGGCCTCGCGGACGCGCCAGATCTGCATGGGCGTCGGTGTGCCGTCGATCTCGGCCGGCGATCCGAAGACGATGAGCGCGTCCGCCGGTCCCGGACCAAGGCTGCCGGTTCCCGCCGTGGCAAAGCTCCACCATGCCGCGCAACCCAGGCCTACAGCGACTGCGGCCAGGGCGGCGACGGCTCTACGTCGCTGAATCAATCGGTACGTCGCCTCCCGGCGCGGTTTGTGCGGGTGTGTACATTGCGCTCGTCCTGCAAAAGTGTGATGCCGGGGCAGCGAGGTGCCGAAATTCTATGCTAAAGGTGCATGGTGCCACACGGAATCGCGGATTGGGTTTTCTTCGGCTGTTTCGCTCTTATCTTTTACGCCTACGCCGGCTACTGGTTACTGCTTCGCCTGGTTGCAGGCAGGCAGCCGGTGAAGGCGGCCGCGTCTGAGCCAACCGTCTCCGTCCTGATGGCGGCGCGCAACGAAGCGCAGCATCTCCAGGCGAAGCTGGAAAATATAGCCGCGCTCGAGTATCCGGCTCATCTGCTGCAGATCGTGGTAGTTTCTGACGGGTCCACGGACGGCACGGCGGAGGTGCTGTCGCGATTTCCTGGGGTAGAAGCGGTGTTGCTGCCCGAAAGTGGGGGCAAGGCGCTTGCTCTGAACGAAGGTGTGCGTCGTGCGACCGGCGAGATGCTGCTGATGTTAGACGTGCGGCAGCGAGTGGATCGGGACGCGCTGCGGCGTCTGCTGCCGCCCCTTGCTGATCCAGCCGTAGGAGCAGTCAGTGGGGAACTGCTGCTGGAAAACGCGGATGGATCGCAGTCTGCCGAAGCGCTCGGCATTTACTGGCAAATCGAAAAAGCCGTGCGTCGCTTGGAAAGTGAGAGCGGATCGGTCGTGGGTGTGACCGGGGCCATTTACCTGATGCGTCGAGCGCTGTACGAGCCGCTGCCCGCGGGCCTGGTGCTGGACGATGTGCTTGTTCCCATGCAGGTGGCGCGGCGCGGGTACCGCGTGCTGTTCCAGCCGGCAGCGGTGGCGCGGGACCGCATTTTTGTGGAACCTGGTAAGGAATTCAAGCGAAAGGTGCGGACGCTGACCGGCAATCTGCAATTGCTGCAGGTTGCGCCGTGGCTGATGAGCCCGTCGAACCCGCTTCTACTGCGCCTTGTGAGTCACAAGCTGCTGCGATTGCTGGTGCCGTTTCTGTTGTTGGCGATGCTGGTGGCCTCGGCGGTGTCGCGCAGTCCGCGGATGCACGTGCTGCTGGCGTTGCAGATCGCATTCTATGCGCTGGCCGTTGCCGGAACCCTGGCGCCGGGGCTGCGGCGCTGGCGGTTCATTGCAATTCCCACGACGTTCAGCATGCTGAATCTTGCGGCGGCGTTGGCATTTTACAAATTTGTGATGCGAGAAAGTGTGTGGCACTAGCGCTATGCTCGTACAGGTAGATTTGGCATGTTCGGCACCGGCTTAGGTCATTTCATCCCCATCGTCGCGTACCTGGGCTTCTGGGTGATGTGCGTAGTCTCGCTCACGGGACGGCCACTGTTTGGGCTGTATTACGTGATGCCGTTTTTGCCCTATCGCACGATGCGCGAGCACTTTGTGGACTACCCGCTCAGTTCGCAAACGGTGACCATTCTGGTGGTGTGCGTTCTGGTCGGCGCATTCTTGAAGGGCAAGCGGCCGCCACCGTCGCGTATCTACCTGACATGGGTTCTGTTCGCGCTCTATATGTATCTGTCGATGTGGATCGGCACGGCGTTGGGCAACGCGCCAGCGCCGCTGTGGCTGACGGACAACAATTTTGTGCTGTGGAAGGATTACATGCTGCTGCCACTGCTGCTGCTGGCGGCGAGCATGGTGATCGAGACGCGCCAGCACTTGCGGACGGTGTTGATCATCACAGCCGTTTCGCTGTTTCTAGTCGATCGCAGCGCTCTGCTGGAGAGCCTTTCGCATAGCTGGGCCGTGTTCGATGAGAACAAGCGCACCAGCGGTCCGATTGCGTACGGGCCTAACCAGCTTGCCGCATTCTTGGCGCAGTTTGGGATGTTTTTCTGGGGCTGCGCGGCGGTGCTGAAGCGCTTTCGCGTGAAGGTGATCCTGTACGGCCTGACTGCGCTGACCATGATCACGACGTTGTATGCCTTTTCAAGGGCGGCGTACATTGCGGTGCTGGTGGCCGTTGGTGTGCTGGCGCTGTTGAAGGATCGCAAGCTGCTGGTCGTGCTCGCACTTTTTCTGGTGACATGGAAGGCGGTGGTGCCGGCCGCGGTGAGCGAGCGTGTGGACATGACGCATAACTCGTCAGGTCAGCTGGAAATGTCGGCGCAGGAGCGTGTCGACCTTTGGGAGCAGTCCAAAGACATGTTTGTGCACAGCCCGATCGTCGGCATCGGTTTTGGCGCCTTTATGTACGGCGATCACACGGCTGGCCTGAAGGAAACGCACAACTACTACGTCAAGGTGCTGGTGGAGATGGGATTGATCGGGTTCGCCATCTTTGCCGTGCTCGTGGTTCAGATGGTCAGCGCGGGGTTCCGGCTGTTTCGAAGGGGCAAGGGGAAGGACCCGCTGTTCGAAGCGGTGGGGCTCGGCTT
>CAXUEG010000089.1:2344-9923 GCA_964249935.1 uncultured Terriglobus sp. | reverse complement strand
CCGCGCGCGCCTTCACGGTCAGCAGGATGCGTGCGTGCGCCTTGCCCGCGTTCACTGCAAACAGGTGGTAGTAGTCGGGAAGAAGGTGTGACCGCATGACCAGCATGAAATACAGAAACCAAGCTGCCGAGGCCGTCACCAGGGCCAGCAACACGGACAGAAGTGCGCGCCGTTGGTCGGCAACGGGTGCCCGCCTGTCGAGATGTGCGGCATCTGTCCCGTTTGTTACAACGCGACGATACCGTCGGGATGCTTCCCACAACAGGTAGAGCACAGCGGGTGCGAGCAGTACGGCAGTTGCCTTCGTGAGCACGATCCCGGTCAGGAGGATACCGATGGCCGCGCTGCGCATCGGTGAGGGCGTTGCCGCGAGTCGCGGCCGCGCCGTCCATAACGCCAGCAGGAACAGGAAGGCTACCAGCGGCTCAAGAATCGCGAGGCGGTCAAAGCCGTAACAGAATGGATTGGCCAGCGTGAGCAGCACGGAAGACATGGCGAGCACACGCCCGGTCAGTGGCCGCAAAAGCGCATACAGCAGCAGGTTCGTGCCGCCGAACAGCAGCACGGTGAGCGCGCGCGCCGCGACCATGCCCGGCCCGGTCAATACAAACCACGCCCGCAAAAGCAGCGGCCAAAGCGGCAGCGCCACTGCTGGGTTAAACCCGTTCGGCGTGAACCACGCACCTGCCTGCGCATGGTGCAGCGCCGCTCCGCCGTACCAACCCTCATCGGTGTAGCGCGCCCAGTCCACGGGTGGCAGCACCGTCGGATAATCCGCGCGCAGGTGGACGAAATACAGCGCATACACAGCGCAGCACAGCAGCGCCAGCGATACAAAGACACTGCGTTCGGAGGTGCGTGTCAGGCGTTTCATGATTGCGTGCCGGAGCCATGCTGGCGACGATTCATTGCGTCGAGCCGGCATTGCAGATGGAGTCGCTTGCTGGATCGCGCATCGACACCCGATGCAGCGGCGGCTGCGCCTGAAACAGCATTGCACCTGCCTCCGTGCCCATAGTTTCCGTGAAGACATGCCGCGCGCACATGTCTTTGCCGATCCACTCCCATCCGCTGCGATAGTCCAGCAGCAGCGCACCGGGCGTGGCAAGCATTTGCGGGTAGGGCAGCGTCGGTAATGCCGTGAACTGCTGCAGGTTCTCGGCTGTAACCGCATTGGTGTTGTGCCGTAGCCAGTGCACCTCGCTCGGCTCGTCATAGACCAGCGTCATGCGTTGCCGCACCGCGGGATCGGGTGCGTAGAAGCCGTCCAGAAAGAAGTCACCCAGCGACTGCGTGTACAGCCGGCGCGTTGCGTCGCCAACGAGCAGATCGTGAAGCGGCCCGCTGATCGCCATGCCACTCAGGATGCGGTCGCTGTTGCTTCGCTCGGCATGGATTTGAACGAACCCGAGTACTACTGCCAGCGCGAGCACGCCTCCTATTGCACCGAAGAAAAACCGCGCCGACTCCAACCGCCTTTGCAGCAACAGCGCAACGCTTACCGCAAACGGAATCAGCGCCGCAATTACGTAGCGCACTTCCATCGTGTGCGTGACAAATTTGCCGAACAGGTAACCAAAGAAGGGGAGTACCGCCAACCCAAGCAGCGCCGCCCAGAGTGCCTCCGGCTCCGTTGCGGGGCCTCGCCGCAACCGCCGCACCATTGCGACGATCAGCCACACCGTGCCGAGCGCCAGCAGCAAGGCGCTTACGCGCTGCAGTGGAATCGGCCACGTGTTGTAGCGCACAAAGAGTTCACGGTACCCCTGGGAGACGTTGTGCAGATTGACCGAGCTTGTGTAGTAGTGCCTCTGGTAGGGCGCCAGTGCGGCCTTGCCCGGCAGGATCAGCGCGATGCTTAAGAAACCCGCGGCGAGCACTCCGACTACCGGCCAGTCGAAGCGGCGCCGCTGCAGAGTGCGCACCAGCTCCCCCGCACTCACCGGCAGCAGGATCAACACACCGAAATAGTGGCTCGTGATCGCCAGCGCGATGCTCAGAAAAAGACCGAGCAGCGGAACCCATCTCAGGCGCAACGAGCGTCGCGAAGGTGGGGCATGCTCGTTCCTTGTATGCAAGGCAGGAGCAAACGCTTCATCACTTTGCGTCGCAAAGTACCAGCACGCCAGCGCCGCAGCGTACAGCCCCAGCAGCAGACCATATGGCCGGCCCTCCACCGCATAGCGGAAGCTGGCCGTGCAAAGCGGCAGCGCCATCGCGATCAGCGCGGCCCGATGTCCCGCGATGCGCCGCACCAGCACGAACAGGGAAAGCTCGAGCAGCAGAAACCCGCCCAGCGCGGGCAGCCGCAGAGCGGTTCCGTTGCGGCCGATCGCGTCCATCGAAAGATGACTCAAGAGGTGATAGGCCGGCGGGTCCAGAGAGATCGGAAAGTGCGTCTGCACCCGCAATACTCCCGCAAGTGTCGGAACCGAATCGCTGTAGAACGACAGGAACTCGTCGTTCCACATCAGCCGCACATGTGACCACACGAGCGCCAGCACAGCCGTCAGCAGCAGGATGCCGCACGCCGCAGGCAGGCCGTCTCGGTCCGGCGCAGCAAGAGAGGCATCCCGATCCGGCCGCGGAGCGATGCCAGCGATTGCCGCAGCACCAGAACTCGAACGGCTCACTGCACCGGCACCGCAGGTGCGACGCCGGCCGACGCCGGCACCAAACTGGCTACGGGTACCATCGCGGGCGCAGTCACTGCGGGCAGCGTGGGCGCAAAGATGCGCTCAAGCCACGGCATACGCACGAACAGCAGGATCGTCATGACCAGCGTGGTCGCGATAAAGCTCGCCATCAGCAGCGGCTCGCGATACAGCTTCTCCGGGTTCTGCACCGCGCTCTGCGGCTTGAAGGCGATCTTTAGATAGATCGCCATGGTGAACGCGACCAGCGGGAACCCGAGGATCAGCTCCATGCGGTACCGGATGATAAAGCCGCCCAGAAACAGCATCGCCGTCGACGCATAAAACAGGACGCTTACCAGCAGGCTTTCCGGCGTGTACCGCTGGAAGCTCTTGCGGTACGCGCCCGCCACGCCCCTATCGCCGATCTCGTTCAGTTCGCTGAACCGCTTGAGCGCCATGAAGTAGCAGCCGATCATCCAGTACGCGACCAGAAGGCTCACCGGTGGCACCAGCACCGCCGTCACCGCGTACCACCCCAGCAGCATGCGCAGGGGATTGTTCACGCTTTCCGTCAGCACGTCCAGGTACGGCACGTCCTTTGTGCGGACCGGCGGAAAGTTGTACAGGCAGCCCATGATCCACAGCAGCAGCGCCATCAGCGCAAACATGCGGTTGATCGCCAAACCGATGGCGACGCCCGCGAGCATCATCACGATCCACTGCACGTACGCCGCGCCCGTGTTTACCAGCCCACGCGCGGCGGGCCGGTTGCGCTTGATCGGGTGCAAGCGGTCATACGGCGCGTCCAGCACCTCGTTGATGACATAGTTACTGCAGGCCACCAGGGTGATCGCCACAAACGCCACCAGCAGCGTCCACAAGAGGTGCGCCGACCACAGCGAAGGATACGTGCTCAGCGGAACGATTACGCCCGGCAGCACAAACAGGTTCTTGATGGAGTGATCGAGCCGCGCAATCTGCAGGTGCGCTTTGAAGCGTTCCGCCAGCGAGAACGAGGGTGTCGGCGTCGCGGGGATCGTGCTCAACTCAGAGTCCTTTGCGGCTGCATTCACGGGTCGTCTTGCCGTGTCAGTGTAGCAAAGGGGTCTTTCGCCGACATAGCGGAGCGGCGGACCTTGCCTGCGCCCGCTCTCGTAAGTTTGAGAGACTTACACGGCCTCTACCGGCGCACCGGCCCGCGGATCCGTCACCAGAAGCCGCCTGGCCGCCGCAAACCCGAACGCCGCAATGAACACGTAGCAAAGTGCCGGGATTACGAACGCATGCTGGTATCCGATGCGGTCGGCCAGCTTGCCATACAGCCATGGCAGAATCGCGCCGCCCACAATCGCCTGCACCATCAGGCTCGATCCCTTGCTGGTCAGGTCGCCCAGCCCAGCCAGTCCCAGCGTGAAGATGCTGGGGAACATGATGCTGTTGAACAAGCCAACTGCCAGAATGCTCCACATCGCAACCGAACCGGTCGTCAGCATGCTTGTCGTGACCAGCAGCAGCGCGACCAACGCAAACAGGCCCAGCAGAGTGCCTGTTCGCACCTTGGTCAGAATGTACGACCCGATAAAGCGGCCCACCATGGCACCGCCCCAGTAATACGCCACCAGCTTGCCCGCAGTCTGGGCTGAGATGCCGCCGATCTCGGGCCGTCCGAAATAGCTGATCAGAAAGCTGCCGATACTCACCTCGGCGCCCACGTAGAGAAAGATGCCCGCTGCACCCAGCAGAAGCCATTTCTCATTCCAGATGCTGCCCGCAAACCCGGGAATCGGACGGTAGTCCACCGTCAGGTTTTCGCGCCGCTCCAGCTTGATCGCGGCCAGCGCCACGGCCAGCACTACCAGCAGCCCGGCGATCACCAGGTACGGCGTCGTGACCGTTGAAGCCTGCTGTGCCTGGTACGCGCTTTTTGCCGTGGGTGACAGCTTGTTGAACTGTGCCGCGGTCAGCTCCGCGGCCGCACCCAGGATCAGGATCGAGCCAAGTGGCGGCGCGACCGTAGTCCCCAGCGAATTGAAGGCCTGCGACAAGTTCAATCGGCTGCTGGCCGTGCCCACCGGACCGATGCTCGCCACGTATGGGTTCGCGGCCACCTGCAGTAGCGTGATGCCCGCTGCAAGCACCACCATGGCTCCAAGGAACAGCGGGTATACGACGTTGTGTGCGGCGGGGATAAACAGCACCGCGCCCACCGCCGCCACCAGTAACCCAATCACCATGGTCTGCTTGTACCCGCGGAACTCCACCAGCTTGCCCGCAGGAAGTGCAAACAGGAAATATGCACCAAAGAACGCTGTCTGAATCAGTGCCGCCTGGGCGTTCGTCAGGGAAAAAATCGACTTCAGATGGGGCACAAGAATATCGTTCAGTGCCGTGAGAAATCCCCACATAAAGAACAGCACCGTCGCAACCGACATCGCGCGGTAGTCGGTTTTCGCCTGCCCGGGTGCGTATGCCGTTCCTGCCGCAGAAATGGCCATGTTCAGCTTCCCTCGTACTTCCAAAGACGTTCAGCCTAACGAGAGTATCGTGTCTCCCGCGCCGCCGTCACGATTCTCGTCATACTCGATACACTACCCAGGGGTGAATGCGATGACCGCGCATGTCTTGCCAACGGAGCTCGAAGCAAGGTTGATGCAATTCGCAGTGGAACGTGAGAAGAGCCCACACGAAGTGCTTTCTGCCGTCTTGGCCGATTCCCTCGATGAGCATGAGGCGGATCAGGCAGCTGGAAAATCGCGCGGCACCGCTGGAACGATTACCAGGCCGGCCAGGAAGAGACGTATACGCTCGCGGAACTCATGGGCGCAAGCGATCTATCGTTAATGAGGAACGACTTCTGCCGCAGGACGATCCCAGGGTACTTGGGAAGCAGTTGACCGGTCCTGAGTTTGCGGAGGTCTGGAGCTTTCGGGTGGGCGACTACTGGCTACTTTGTCGATTCAAGCAGAGTCTTGTGATAGTGGTGCTTCTGCACGTAGAGCACCGCAGCTCTGTATATGAGCGGTTCCGCCCCTAATGTCCACTGTTTCCGTCATCGCCACCGTTCTGAATGAAGCCGACTCGATCGGCGGCCTGCTCACCTCCATGCGGCAGCAGACCCTGGTGCCCGCCGACATCGTCATCGTTGACGGCGGCTCCACGGACGGGACCTGGGAGCAACTGGTTGCCGCGCGGGACACCATGCCCAACCTCGTTCCCATCCGCGACGAAACCTGCAACCGCAAACACGTCGTGGGCCCCATCGCGCGCGGCCGCAATGTGGCCATTACCCACGCACGCGGCGACTTGATCGCCTGCGCCGACGCGGGGTGCCTTTATGACGCCACCTGGGTCGACCACATCACCGCGCCTCTGCGCGCCGGCACCGCCGATTACACCCTTGGCGGCTCGCGCCTCGATCTTCCGCACGCCACCGTCTGGGACATCGCCTCCGCGCCGTTCCTCGGCGTCAAGCTCGCCGCCTCCGAGCCCTCCAAGTCGTGCGCCGCGCGGTCCGTCGCCTTTACCCGCGCCGCCTGGGCCCGCGTCGGCGGCTTTCCCGAATACCTCTTCCACGCCGACGACGTCCTCTTCGATCAGCAGATGCGCGAGTCTGCCCGCACCGCTCCCGCCGACAACGCCAAGGCCATCTACATTCCGCAACACACCTTTGGCACCGCCATCTGGCAGGTTTCCAGCTACGCCCGAGGCGACGGTATCGCCGGCCTGCGGCCCGCGCGCCTCATGCGCAACGTCTTCCGCTGCCTCGCTGAGGTCGCCGCCCTGGCTCTTTTGCCCTGGACTACCTGGCCGATGCTCCTCGTCATCGCGCTTGAGATCTACTTCGCTTTTCGCCTCGACTGGAAACACGTCCGCAGCCTAGGTCCAAGCGTTCTGCTCGCCCGGCTCGCCTTTTCGCTGGTCGTGCCGTGGGTTGTCGCCATCAACCAGGTGCGCGGCGCGGTCCGCAAGCAGTACCAGACCAACCGGCAGAACGCTTGACCGTGGACGCCCTTCAGGCCAGCGGTATCCCACCCGCGCACGCAGGCGGCAGGCGCGTCGCGGTGATCATCGGCGCCGGCCCCGCTGGTCTCACGGCCGCGCTCGAACTGCTCCGCCGTACCGACATTCTTCCGATCGTCCTTGAAGCGAGCAACGAAGTCGGCGGCCTTTCCCGCACAGTCGAATACAAAGGCAACCGGCTCGACATTGGTGGCCACCGCTTCTTCTCAAAGAGCGAACGCGTCATGCGATGGTGGCAGGAACTCTTGCCGCTCGAAGCGCCGCGAGCTTGCCACACCCCAGAAGCCGCATCCACCACCGATTTCGAAGACGAAGTTCTGCTCCTGCGCAAACGGCAAAGCCGCATCTACTTCCTGCGCCGCTTCTTTTCCTACCCGCTCGCGCTCACCGTCGACACGCTGCGAAAGCTCGGGCCGCGCCGTACCTTTGCCATCGCTCTCAGCTACGCCCAGGCACGTCTTCGGCCCATTCAGCCGGAGCGCAACCTCGAAGACTTCCTCATCAATCGCTTCGGCCGCGAGCTCTACCGGACCTTCTTCCAGAGCTACACGGAAAAGCTCTGGGGCGTGCCCTGCGACCAGATCAGCGCCGACTGGGGTGCGCAACGCATCCGCGGCCTCTCACTCTCGGCAGCCGTGCGCGATTGCGCTCGCCGAGCCAGGCGTCGGTCCAACACATCCCCACAAGGCGTTACCTGCAGTGCCAGCGCCGTGTCGCAGCAAGTGAGCGGCGCGTCGCAACCCACTACCGAAACCTCCCTCATCGACCGCTTCCTCTACCCAAAGCTCGGCCCCGGCCAGATGTGGCAGCGCGCGGCCGCCGAGGTCGTCAACCGTGGCGGCGTAATCCGCTACGGCACCAAAGTTGATCGGCTCTGCGTGGCCCCAAACGGCACCACCGCACGCATCGCCGGCGCCGGTACC
>CAXUEG010000089.1:0-2334 GCA_964249935.1 uncultured Terriglobus sp. | reverse complement strand
CCCGCGCTCTCAGCGAACCCGCGCCCGCGGCCGTCCGCCAAGTCGCGGACGGCCTGCTCTACCGTGACTTCCTCACTGTTGGTGTCCTCGCCCGCACCCTGGCGCTCACTGAACCTGACGGCTCGCTGCTCCGCGACAACTGGATTTACATCCAGGAGCCCGGCATCCGCATGACCCGCCTTCAGATTTTCAACAACTGGTCGCCGGGCATGGTCGCCGATCCGGGCACCGTCTGGCTTGGCCTGGAATACGTCTGCAGCGAACAAGACGATCTTTGGCAGATGCCGGACCACCAGCTTCAGCAGTTCGCCATTCGCGAGCTCGAGAGCATCGGTATGCTCCAACCCGCCGCTCCCAGCTGCAACGATGCGTCTCGTCTCGCGGCCGTGCTTGACAGCTGCGTCGTCCGCGCTCCCAAAGCCTACCCGGCCTACTTCGGTACCTACGAACGGTTTGACGAAATCCGCGCGTATCTCGCACGCTTCGAAAACCTTTTTCCGCTTGGCCGCAACGGCATGCACCGCTACAACAACCAGGACCACAGCATGCTCACCGCGATGCTCGCCGTCGATCAGATTGCCGCCAGCGCCTTTGATCCAGCGGCTCTCTGGTCGGTGAATACCGAACAGGCCCACCATGAATCCGTCTGAATCTTCCTAACCTATCTGTTCCGGCCCGAAGCTTGTCCTGCTCACCATCAAGCTGACCGTTGCCTCTCAGCGGCTGAGCCACTGCTGGAACTGGTCCAGAGGCCAGGCTACACAGCTCGGCCCTCCAAAAGGCGTGCGATCCGGCTGCGTTCTTACGCTGCATCAGGGCGCATGATGATGCAGGTAATGAGCCAGCCCCGACGCAATATCGCGGTAGTCCTGCATCAACGTCACAATGCCGAAGCTCAGGTACATCGCGATTCCGTAAAACCAGCCCGGATGCCGTCTGTCTGCGACCGCCAGGCGTTCGACAAAAGCACGGCGACTCAGCGAATGCGCCAGCACCACAATTAGAATGCCCAGCATGCCGCCGCCGATCACATCACTCGGAAAATGAAAACCGAGATAAATCCTGGCGAAGTTGATGATTACCGTAATGACCAGCGCCAGTGTTCCCAGCGTGCGGTGAACGAAAAAGATGGCGATTGCCAGACCAAAAAACAATGCTGCATGGTCGCTCGGGAAAGAAGACCAATGGTTCAGTCCTTCGGGATTCACCGCAAGCGGAATCCGAAACCTCAGAGCAGGATCGTGGAGCGGCCGGGGATGACTCGGCAGCGCCAGTTGTAATGCGCGGCTGATTACAGACGCCACCATGGCTGCAGCGACGCCGGTCAGCAGGACCGCACGCGCACGCTGCGCAGGCCGCTCAAACCAGGCCGCCCACAGCAGCGACACGATCAGCAGATTCGACAGCATCTCGCGGGAGAGGTTGCCGAAGAGGTGGTCCAGCAGCACTGAGCGCTGGGCTGCGCTATTTACCAGGTGAACCGTCCCGTAATCGGGCGCTCGCCATTGCAACACGGAGATTAGCGCTACCGCCGCGAAGATAAAGGCGGCACAAATACCCCACGCCGACAACGCCGGCCGATTGTCAGGATACGTCACCTCATTCATGCGTTCAGAGTAGCCGATGTGTGAACGCACGGTGAACATACGGTGAACGCTGTCGCCTAAGAACGGCAACTCGCAGACGGCCGCAGGCCCGTGCTGTCTCACGCCTGCTCAAGCCTCAGTTCCCGTGTTGCGGAACCGTGAGGGGTGACACGTCAAGCTCAGTTCGCCTGGCGCGAGGCGTTGGGCCGGATTCGGGCTTGCCAGGACGGCCCTGGCAAGCCCCGATTTCACGTTAAGACTTGCTGCTCTTCCGGGTGTGAGTGGTGACATGCGAACTCGTCTTGTGGGCCTGGCTGGGTCCAGTGCTGGTGGTCTTCGCCGTCTGGGCGGAGGCGCCGGGGCTGTCTGGCGTGCTGCCCTGGAAGCGGGAGTGGCGGCCGTCACCCGGCTGCAGGGGCGAGATGCCACCCTTCTTCATCAGCTGCGCCGCGATCTCATAGATCTCTTCCGGAGCGTAGTCGGGCGAGAAGAGCGATGTGCACTCGCCAACCACTGGACCTTCGGCGGCGTACTCGGGCACACCCTGCTTGACCTCCAGCGGTTCGCCGTCGGCCCAGTCCGCAGGTCCGGACCAGACGCCCGCGGCATCCGCGTAGTCGGTGTCTGAGAACGTGTAGAGCGTGCGGTGGCTGCCGATGGCCTGCCACTTGCGCGCTTCGGGGATCTTGGCATCGTCGATGTTGGGAGTGGGCAGCATCTTGGTGACTTCCACGCCGGTGACCTTGCG
>CAXUEG010000088.1:9759-10003 GCA_964249935.1 uncultured Terriglobus sp. | reverse complement strand
ATCCTGCACCGTACTTTGCTGCACGCCTCCGCAGCGAGCCACGCGCGCCTGCGCTACTACAGCACACCCGCGCATGCCGTTCATCCTGGCGATCTGTTGCGCCAGGAGGACATAAATCAGCTCCCATGGCCTGCGGATGACGCCGTTCGCGGAGCGGTGGCACGCCGCGAGGACGCCATCAACCGCGTCGCTCTGGCCAACATCGCGCCAGGGCAGCCGATCCTCGAATCACACCTTGCGCCCT
>CAXUEG010000088.1:0-9749 GCA_964249935.1 uncultured Terriglobus sp. | reverse complement strand
CTCCGGCAGCGGCACCGGTCTTGCCAGCCGCATTCCGCACGGCATGCGTGCCATTGCTCTCAAATCGGACGAGGTGATCGGCGTTGCCGGGTTCCTCAACCCCGGCTCGCACGTCGATGTGCTGGTGACCTGCCGCGGCGGCTTTGGCAGCGACGCGGTCACCAGCACCGTTCTGCAGAACGTGGAAGTCGTCGCGACCAACCAGCAGACCGAGCCCAACCCCAACGGCAAGCCGACGACCGCTACGGTGGTCACCCTGCTGCTCACGCCGCCGCAAGCTCAGCGCGCGCTGCTCGCCAGCAACCAGGGTTCTTTGCAGCTTGTTCTTCGCAACAGCTCTGACAGCACGACCAGCGATGCGGCGCCGGTTGCTCTTTCGCAGATCGCTCCGCTGCCGCACAATGCGCAAACCCCGGCAATGGGAGCCGGACCTTTGCCTGTAGCCGCATCTCCGACGCCTATGCAGAAAGCCGCATTCGCACCAACACATGCGGCGAAACACGCTGCGCCGGAAAGCAGCGGTATCGAGATGGTCTACGGTGGGCGTTCCAACCAGCCGTCCCAGCCGGCAATGAACCTTCCCGGAGGCAAATTGTGACGAACCTCCCGCTTCTTCTTTTCACGGTTCTGCTTGCCTTGACGGCGACTGCTCCTGCACAGCAAACATCTGGCGGCGATCCTCTCTTCAGCGTAGAGGACGCACAAGGCAGCAGAAGCGCGCTGCACCTGGCACCCGGGCAATCGGAGGTGCTGGAAATCCACCGGCCACTGCGCCGCGTGTATATCGGCGATCCGCAGGTGCTTGACAGTTTCAGCCCGTCCAAGCAGGAGGTTGTGCTCACCGCCCGCAGCTGTGGCCGCAGCAGTCTTATCCTATGGGACGACGGCGGCCGCTCCTATGTCTATGCCGTCTCTGTCGACCTGGACGCGACCTCAGGCGCACAGGCGCTTCAAGCCGCCCTGCCAGACGCTTCGGTGAAGGTGGAAGGCCGCGAAGGCAAGCTCTACCTGACCGGCAGTGTCGGCTCGACCGCGGACGCCGAAGCCGCTGTCAAGCTCGCCTCGGTCTATTCCAAAGACGTTGTGAATGCAATGCAGGTGCAGCCAGCTCACGGCAAGCAGGTCGAGCTGAAGCTGCGCATCGTAGAAGTCGACCGCGCCAAAGCCGAGCAGTTCGGAATCAATTTTCTCAATTCGCTTGGGCGCACCGCGCTCAGCACCGGCACGCAGCAATTTCCGAGCACGCTCGACACGTCCGGCATTTCCCAGGGTCAGGGCATCAAGGTTAGCGATCCAATGAACCTGTTCCTTTACAGCTACAAGACCGCCATGGGCCTCACGTTGAAGGACCTCGAATCCAAGCAGGTACTGCAGATCTTGGCGGAGCCCACCCTGACCACCATGAGCGGCGTAGCCGCACGCTTCCTCTCCGGCGGCGAGTTTCCTGTACCTGTGGTGCAGGGAACCTCCGGCAGCGGTACCTCGGTCAGCATTCAGTACAAGCCCTATGGCGTGAAGGTCGATTTCACGCCCACGGTCAATCGCGACGGGTCGATCCACCTGAAGGTGAGCCCTGAGGTAAGCGCGCTCGACTACACCAACTCCGTCACGCTCTCCGGCACCACCGTGCCTGCGCTTTCCACCCGGCGGGCTGAGACGGAGGTCGAGATCCGCAGCGGTGAAAGCTTCGTCGTCTCCGGTCTGCTGGACCGCCGCACCACCGACCAACTGGCAAAGATGCCCGGCATCGCGAGCATTCCTGTTCTCGGTCAACTCTTTCGTTCCAAAAACCTCAATCACTCGACTGTGGAACTCGTCGTCATCGTCACCGCCACCGTCGTGAACCCGCTCGCACCCGGTCAGGCCCAGCCCATGGAGCCGCGCATGGCAGTGCCAAACCTCGACAGCAACAAATTCGATCCGCGCCTTCGGTCCGAGGCTCACGAGGGTCTCTCAGTCGACACTTACTACATCCGCGTTTCCTCGCCCGCCGCGCCGGAAAACGCCAGCATCATGCTTAACGAACTGCACAGACGCGGCTATCCGGCCGATACAGAACCTACTGGCGATCGCAATCGCGTTCAGGTGCGCGTGGGTCCGTACCCATCGCTCAGCCAGACCCAACAAACAATGCACCACCTTGGCAACGATGGCTTCAGCGTGCAATTCGACACCGCTCCGAAAGGCAAATCATGATCCACCATGCCTCCAAAGGCACCACCGGTTCTCCGCAGGCAGTCTTCTGTGTCTGCTGTGACGAAGACGTGGTTAATGTTGCAGCGGCAATCACCGCCGCGACGCAGGGCTTCTTCTTTGCCGGTGCCTTTAATGACTACATCACGCCGGAACGCCGGCCGCAGTTTCCTCCGGCTGTGAAGGCCGCCGGTGAGTGCGTGGCTCTCATCGGCTTCGACAAAGACGTGGAGCTAGCGCTTCGCACGGTCGATCGTCTCAACCAGATCTTCAATTATCGGATTCACCCGATCGGTGTGAGCAGCTCACTGAGCGAGTCCCTGCTGCTGAAGGCCATGCGCGCTGGCTGTGTCGAATTTCTGCAGGGACCGCTGGTAAACAGCGAGTTCGAAGCCTCGCTACGCCGCTTTCAGCAAATTCAGAAGATAACAGAAGCCGAGGGCAACCGCGGCGGTCGCATCCTCGCTTTCTTCGGAGCGAAGGGCGGCGTGGGCGCCACTACGCTCGCCGTGCACCTTGCCACGCACCTGGTGCAGACCCATGGCAAGCGAACCCTGCTGATCGATCACAAGCACCAGCTTGGCCACGTCGCCCTTTACCTCGGCTTGCGCAGCACACAATATCACTTCGACGAGCTGCTCAAGAACGTCAGTCGGCTCGACGCCGAACTGCTGCGCGGCTATGTCCTCACGCATGCGAGCGGTCTGCACGTTCTGCCCTCGCCCGACTATTCCAGCGCGCCATACACCTGCACCCAGGGCGAGCTTGAAAGCGTGATGGACTTCTTGCGCCGCGAATATGACTTCGTCCTGATCGACTCGGCCGTTGTGTACGAGAGCTCGGGACACTCCATCATCGATCAATCTGATGAGGTCTTACTCGTCTCCACACCAGACATCGCATCGCTTCGGGATCTATCTCGGCTGGTCGAACATCTGGCACAAACGCCGTCCGCCGAAGGCAAGCTGCGGCTGATCGTGAATCGCTCCAACTCCAACGAATCCATCACGCCGGAGCAGATCCGCGAAGCCGTTCGCCGCCCCGTGGAGCACCAGGTGCCGAACAACTTCCTGGAACTTCTGCACGCCATCAACCAGGGCGAACCGGTACCCGTAAAAAGCACGTCCGCGTTTACACAAGCGATCGTGCGGTGGGCAGCCCATGCCGTCGGCGACGGCGAGGGGACAGAGCCACCCGCGCCGGCAGGCGACCGGAACCTCGACCGCATCAAGCGGAAATTCAGCTTCCGCCTTAGCTCGCGGCCCGGTCCGCAGGGAGATATGAGATGGCCGACACCGCACTATTCATGAAGCCGTATGTTGAACCCGCCGCACGCACAACGATTCGCGTGCAGACCAGCCTCAATGAAACTGCGGCAAACGGCTTAAAGTCCATCGTGCATGCGGAGCTGCTCAAGCGCATCGACCTTCAGAAACTGTCTGAAATCCAAAGCGACGGTTCCGCCGGCCGTTCGCGCCTGCTCGGTAACGTGCAACAGCTCATCACTGAACAGAATATCCCGCTCAGCGCCGCGGATCGCGAGCGCATTGGCAACGAGGTGCTGGACGAAATTTTCGGCTTCGGTCCGCTCGAGCCATTGCTGCAGGATCCGAGCATCAATGACATTCTTATCAACGGCAGCCAGAACGCCTATGTCGAGCGGCGCGGCGTGCTGGAACGAACTTCGGTCACCTTCACCGATAACGCGCACCTGATGCACATCATCGACAAGATTGTCAGCGCCTGCGGCCGCCGCATCGACGAATCCTCGCCCATGGTGGACGCACGCCTTCGGGACGGCTCTCGCGTCAACGTCATCATTCCGCCGCTGGCGGTCGATGGTCCAACGCTGTCCATCCGCAAATTCGGTGCCACGCCCTTGCGCGCTCAAGATCTGCTGCGCAACCGCTCACTCACGCAGCCTATGCTTGAGGTGTTGCGCTGCGCCGTGCAGGCACGGCTCAACATCGTCATCTCAGGCGGTACCGGCGCCGGCAAAACTACGCTGCTCAACTCACTGTCCAGCTTCATCTCGGCCCATGAACGCATCGTGACCATCGAAGACTCGGCCGAGTTGCAGATCAACCAGGAACACGTCGTTCGGCTGGAATGCCGGCCTCCGAACCTGGAAGGCAAAGGCGCGGTTCGTCAGCGCGAGCTCGTCATCAATGCGCTCCGTATGCGTCCCGACCGCATCATCCTCGGCGAAACGCGCGGTGAGGAAGCTCTGGATATGCTGCAGGCCATGAACACCGGCCATGATGGCTCCATCACCACGGTGCACGCCAACACGCCGCGCGACGCGGTCTCCCGCATTGAGACCATGTGCATGATGGGCAATATCGCCCTTCCCGAAAAGGCGATCCATAACCAGATCGCCTCGGCCATCGACCTCGTCGTCCAGGTCAGCCGCATGAGCGATGGCTCGCGCCGCATCACGCACATCAGTGAAATCACCGGCAAGGCGGGCGACGTGCTTAGCATGCAGGACATCTTCGTCTTCGAAAAGCGGGGCCTCGCTGGTACGCGCATCTGCGGATGCTACCGAGCCACAGGTATTGTCCCAAAGTTCGCCGAGCGCGCCCAGGCCGCAGGATTCCCGCTGCCCAATGGGTTCACTTCACACGTGATGGAGATCTGACATGCTGCTGCTCTTCTTCGTTGGCATGCTGTGTCTCTGCTTTGCGCTGCTCACCACGATCCTGAAGCCTGCACCCGCGGCCGAGCAGGTTCGGCTTCGGCTGGCGTCGATCCGACGCATGCGCAGCGTCTCTCAGCAGCAGGACGATCCTGAACTAGAGCAGTCACGTGACGACTGGCGAACCCGATGTGAGCAACGCGTGCTCAACACCAGAGCTGGCCGAAGTCTAGCGGACCTGCTGCTTCAATCGCGTTCTCCTCGGACCGTGCTCGCGTTCCTGCTCACGAATGTCGGCATCGGGATTGCCGCCGGTTTCGTCGCCGGTGCTGGTTGCGACAGTTTGCTGGCCGGCATTTGCGGCGGCATCCTGGCCGACTCAGTCGATCATATTGCTCTCAGGGTTCTGCGCAACAAGCGAATCGAACTTTTCGCCTCGCAATTGCCGGCGACCGCTTCCATGATGGCGCGCGCCTTGCGAGCCGGCCACTCCGTGCCGCAGATGTTGGAGCTTGCCGCAGACCAGTCGAAAGATCCGCTGCGGACAGATTTCGCGCAGCTTTCGCAAGAGCAGCGGTTGGGCGTGCCGCTCCGCGATGCACTGCTGAGTCTCAGTCGCAGAGTCCCGCTCGCGGATCTTCGCTTCCTGGTCTCAGCCATCCTGATTCAGAAAGAAACCGGTGGCGATCTGATCCAGATCCTTGAGCGTACCGCAGCTCTGATCGAGGAGCGGCTGCGCATTCGCGGACAGATTCGCACCTTCACCGCGCAGGGCCGCATGAGCGCGTGGGTGCTCACGGCGCTGCCCCTGGTGCTGCTTGCCTTGCTCGCCTTCGCCATGCCCGATTACGCGAGCACTCTGTTTCATGATTCAGCTGGCCAACGCATGTTGCTGGTCGGTCTACTGCTGCTGATCGCCGGCGGCTACACGATCCGGCGCATCGTGAACATCGAGGTCTAAGCCGTGTGGATCATTGTCTTCGCACTTGCCGGCATTTTCTTTCCCGCCATGTTTGTGGCGCATTCAGTTGTCGAATCGCAATCGGAAGGTGTGAAAGCGTTTCGCCTGTTACGCAAGATGGTCGCCCATGCGCCAACGGATGCTGAGCACGCGGAACAAGGCGACCGGGTCTTGCTTGGCCAGCAGCTTCGTGTGCGTATGCACGGGCTGGATGAACGCATCTTGCGTCCGCTCCTGTATCGCGCGGGCTACTACGCTGAGAGGCAGGCGGACATCGCCGTGCTGTTGTGGCTTGTGTTTGCAACCGGCGCTGTCGTCCTCTCCGCATTGCTGCCGGGGCCCACGCCACTTTGGTGTTTTCTCTCATTTACGACCGCGATGTTCGGCCCGTACTTCTATCTGTGCAAGCGGGCAAGCCACCATCGCGCAATCATTGCCAGAAGCTTGCCCGATGTGATTGACCTGCTCGTCGTTTGCGTGGAGGCCGGCCTAGGCCTGGACCAAGCCGTATTACGGGTCAGCGAAGAGCTGGCCGACACACATCCTGAAGTCAAAACAGAGATGGAAAGGCTCATGCGGCATCAGCGCGCCGGCATGCCTCGTCTGGAAGCCTGGCAGTGCATGGCGAATCGCCTCCAGATCCCGGAGATCGATGCGTTTGTGAACATGATCCTGCAGACCGAGCGCTTTGGGACGCCAATCGCGCGTGCACTCTCAGACTTTGCAGGGCTCAGCCGTCAAAAGCGCACACAGGCCGCCGAGCAAGCCGCCGCCAAGACCACGGTCAAAATCAGCTTTCCACTCATCTTGTTTATCTTTCCGTGCATCTTCATCGTGCTGCTCGGCCCGGCATTGCTCAACATGATGCGGTCGTTCGCCTCGTTTCTTCACTAAATCATGCGCCGCCTCACCATCCTCATAGCAGGAAGCCCGGAACCGGTCTGTCACACAGCCTGGGTTGCGGAGCATGCTCACCAGCGCCTTCGTGGTCTGCTGTTTCGCTCACCACTCCAGGAGGGCGAGGGTTTGCTTCTGCTCAACGTCAGGAGCATTCCCACAATCGGCATGCGCTATTCGCTCGACGTCCTTTTCCTGACGAGCGACTTTCTCGTTACCGCGTCGCGGGTACAGCTCTCAGCGTCACGGGTCTGTTTTGGACCGCACGGCACACGGCATGTACTCGAGCTCCCGCCAGGCTCGATCCAGCGGCAATCTTTGCAGCCCGGAGCCAGGTTGTCCCTGATTGGATGATGCACGAGCGGAAGCAGCTCAAGTTTGTTGACGGGAAGGTAGAACTTCTTTGTTGACGGTAAGGTAGAACTTCCGGCTATCCAGGCTCGCCGTATACTGGAGAGCGATGAACCTGCCTGCCACCAAGACCTTCTATATCGAGACGTTCGGCTGTCAGATGAACGCTCACGATTCCGAAAAGGTCATCGGTACGCTCGAGCACGAGGGGTATCACCGCGTCGACAGCGAAGAAGACGCAGGCCTGATCCTGTACAACACCTGCTCCATCCGCGACAAGGCGGAGCAGAAGGTCTTTCACCGCCTGAACGAGTACAAGCGCATGCAGGGCGAGGGCAAGCAGTTCGCCGTGCTCGGCTGCGTCGCCCAGCAGGAAGGCGAAAAGATTTTCGAGCGCGCACCCTACGTCTCGCTGGTCAGCGGCTCCGCTTCCTATCGGAACCTGCCGCAGATGCTCGATCGGCTGCAAGCAGGCGAGCAGCGCATCACCGGCCTTGATGATCGTCAGACCGACGAAACTTTCGATACCGAGTTCACCGCACGCTCCAACCCGCATCGCGGGTACATCACCATCATTGAAGGTTGCGACAAGTTCTGCTCCTATTGCGTGGTGCCTTATACCCGCGGAAAGGAACGCTCGCGCAGTTCCGACAGCATCCTCGCGGAGGCGCGGCGCATGGCCGACCAGGGCTTCACCGACATCCAACTGCTCGGGCAAAACGTAAACAGCTATCGCGATCCAAGCAATCGCAAGAGCTTTGCCGAAATCCTTACCGCGGTCGCCGCGCTGCCCGGCATCCGCCGTGTCCGTTTCACCACGTCGCACCCGCGTGACTTCACACGCGACATTGTCGAAGCGATCGATACGATTCCAGCCATCTGCGACCACGTGCACCTGCCAGTCCAGTCCGGCTCCTCGGCCGTACTCAAAGCCATGCAACGTGAGTACACCCGCGAGTGGTATCTGGAGCGCATCTCCTGGATCAAGAACGCTTCGCGCGACATCAGCATGACGACCGACATCATCGTCGGTTTTCCCGGCGAGACCGAGGAAGATTTCGAGCAGACCATGTCGCTGCTCGATGTCGCCGGCTACGACGCGGTGTACGCCTTTGCCTACTCGCCGCGCCCGAACACGCCGGCGATCACCATGGAAGACAGCATCCCCGAGCAGGTGAAGGCCGAGCGGTTGCAGCGCCTGCTCAACGCACAGCGCGAGCGTCAGCGCATCAGCTACACCCGCCACCAGGGCCAGGTCATGGACGTGATGGTCGAGGGCTACAATCGCCAGCGTGGCCAGGTAACCGGCCGCTCCTCGCAGAACAAAACCGTCAACTTCACCACCACTCAACCGATTCTGCCCGCTTTGGGCAGCTACTGCCAGGTACGCGTCACCGCAACCTATCCAAACAGCCTCGTCGCTGAAGCGGTGGTCGCTCGATGAAAACGAATCGCGAGAACGCATCGGAAGAGGTGGAAGTCCGCATTCGTGGCCTCATGATGGACCCGGTCACCAGCATGCCCATGATTGTGCTCAAGGACATCGCCGGCGAAGCCGTACTCCCGATCTGGGTCGGCATCTTTGAAGCCAATGCAATTGCACTTGAGATCGAAAAGAACACCACGCCGCGGCCCATGACGCACGATCTGATCCGCAACATCCTGCGCGGCTTCGACACACACGTGACGCGTGTTGTCATCTCCGATCTTCGTGAAGATACCTTTTACGCGATTATCTGGATGGAGCGCGGTGGCGAGACCCTCGCCATCGACGCGCGACCCAGTGATGCGCTCGCGCTGGCCATGCGCGCGGACTGCCCGATTTTTGTCGCGCGCACCGTGCTCGACAACGCCAAGGCGACCAGCGCGGGCAGCCAGGCCGGCAACTCCGATGAGCTACGCCGCTGGCTTGAGAACCTCAACGATGACGACCTCGGCAAGTACAAGATGTAGGGTCGGCGGAACGGGGGCGAGGCTCACCGCGCGCACTTCGATTCCAGCATCCGGCAGAGTACATCTCAAGCATGGTCATCCTGAGCGCAGCGAAGGTTCTGCTTTATTGAGCGTCCAGGGATGCTGCATCCGCGAAGCGATACTCTGAGGTCGTGCAGCGTTCTCTGAATTTCTTTCTCCCGCAGTACCAATCTGCGCTGGGCACGGTTGTGCACGCTACGCCGGTGGTGGAGGCGATCCATCGCAGCATTCCGCAGGCTCGCATCATCGTGGCGAGTAGTGGCTTGGCATGGCAGGTCTGGCAAGGAAACCCGCACCTGCAACGTCTGCTGCAAACGCCAAGTCCGCTGCTCGATCTGACCGGTACCGTCCGCGCTCTGCGCAAAGCGAGCCTCTTTGCAGGCGAGTCGTATACGACGCTGCTGACGGCCGGCAATGAGCGGACAAAGATCACCCTTGCAGCGACGCTTGCTGGCCGGTCCAGGCGCATCGGCTTCGCCGTACGCGGCGCGCTCGTGCAGCGGCACCTCTGGTTCGATCCAGCGCTGAGTCAAATCCAAAATAATCTTCGCCTGCTTGAAGCAGCCGGCGTCAGTTGCGATCCGGCATGGCCGACCGAACCGCGCCTGTATCCACGAGGCTTCAAAGGCTTTGCTGACGAGGTCCTTGGCAACACTCCCCAACCCCGCATCGCGCTTGCAACACAAACCTCGCCCACTCAGCATAAGAGCTGGCCGCAGCAGCGATGGATTGAAC
>CAXUEG010000087.1:372-10192 GCA_964249935.1 uncultured Terriglobus sp. | reverse complement strand
TCGCACTAAGCAGCATCTGGTCCCGGCGCAAGGTCACGTCGGAACAGGCGTATGCTATCCGCAAGCATGCGGCGTCTAAACCCGCAGTGCTGTCTGTCGCTCTGCCTGAGGTGCCGTGCCCGTGCCCAAGTCGCTTAAAATTTCGTTGCTTGCCGTTTCTGCCGTGCTTCTGCTCACCATCTTCTTGGGAGCGAATCTGAGCGGGGTTCATGCCGCGACCGCCTCGGACAAGGATGGCGCATACCGCCAGATCCATGTGTACGGTGAGGTGCTGCAGCACATCCAGTCGGACTATGTGGAAGAGCCGAAGATGGCCGTGGTGACCACGGGTGCGCTGCGCGGCCTGGTGGAAACGCTGGACTCGAGCTCCAGCTATATGCCTGCGGATGAGTACAAGACCTACAAGGCCAACATCGCGGGCAAGGGATCGCTCGGCATGACGGTCGCCAAGCGCGGATACTACGCGGTCATCGTGAGCACCGTAAACGGTGGACCGGCGGATAAGGCAGGCCTGAACGATGGCGATGTCGTTGAGTCCATTGGCGACATCAGCACGCACGATCTGTCCGTTGCGAGCATTCAAAACAAGCTGGATGGCCAGCCGGGCACGCCGGTGACCGTGTTCGTCATTCGGCCGCGGCACTCGCGGCCGGAGAAAATTCAGTTAACCCGCGCAAACCTGCAGCCGATGCCGGTCTCCGAAACCTTCTATGAGGGCAACAGCATCCTGTATCTGAAGCCCGCGGTGATCGATCACGAGCATGTGCAACAGATCGAGCAAAAGCTGAAAGCAATGAACCGGACGGGCACGCGTAAGGTGTTGCTGGATCTGCGCGACGTTTCCACCGGGTCGGACACGGACGCTCTGCACCTGGCAAATGTGTTCATCAAAAATGGAACGCTGGCGACGCTGGAAGGTCAGAAATTCGCGAAGGAGACCTTTAGCGCCGATCCGGGCAAATCGGTAAACAGCTCTGCGCCGATGGTAGCGATCGTGAATCGCGGCACCGCCGGGCCGGCGGAACTGGTGGCGGGCGCGCTGCTGGACTCCAGGCGGGCGGACGTGGTCGGCGAGAAAACCTTTGGCGAGGGCAGCGAGCTGAAGACGTTTGAGATGCCGGACGGGTCTGCCGTGATCCTGGCCGTTGCCAAATACCACACCCCCAGTGGCAAAAAGCTGCAGGACGAGGGACTCACTCCGAACGTGCTCGTTGCGCAAGACATGGGCGACGAAGCCGCAGCGGGCGAAGACGACGAGGACGAGGACTCAACCGACAGCCAGGTGAGTAACGCTTCCCAAACCGTAAACGCCAGCAAGCCGGCGCTGCCACAAGCCAAGCAGCCCGTGATTGTGGATGAGCAGCTAAACAAGGCGTTAGATCTTTTGAAAGGCAAGAACGCGTAGAGCGAGCGGCTTCTCGAAACAAGGCCCGCCTTTGGCGGGCCTTTGCTTTGTGTACTTCCAGTCCGTGCACGAGCTTAGGCCGGGACGAGGGCCCTGTCCGCTTACAAGGCGAATGACGGCTGCCAAGATTGCGCGGCTGCGGCACGTAACCTGACGTGTAAACAGAGCGATGCTGACGCGCTAGCCGAGCCGGCTGACGAACTTGCCGATCATGACGAGAATGAGAGCAGCGGCTCCGAAAACAACACGTTGACGCCTAAGGTACCGCTGTCGGCCAAGGGTGATGGCAGCAAGCAGGGGCCAGCCTAGCAGGAGGCCAGACAGGAAGCCGCCGCCGTGGGCGCGGTTGTCGATGTGAATGGGCAGGAAGTTCTGGAAGGCGGAGCCGAGGCCGATGAGCAGGTTGATGCCGGCAAAGTTGATGACGGAGCGGCGCAAAGCGTGCAGCTCCGCAAGTGGGATGCCGCCGCGGCCATTGCGTGACTCGGCAAGCCGCCGGTTGGACAGGAGAACGATCAGAATGCCGGCAATGCCGAAGACGGCGCCGGAGGCACCCGCGCCGACCACGCCGTAATTGCGTGCCAAAATGTCTGTCATGACCGAGAGCAGGTTCCCGGCGGCGCCCGTGAGCAGGTACACCGAGATCATGCCGAAGAAGCCGAGCAACGGCTCACCAAGCAGACCCAGGTTCCACAGGCACCACATGTTGGTGGCCAGGTGGATGAGGCCCACATGGACGAACATGGCGGTAAGGATGCGCCACCACTGGCCCGCCAGGACGAACTCAGCATTGTTCGCGCCGAATCGGATCAGGTTGTACTCGTTCGGGTTCTGTGCGCTGACGCCGTGCAGCACCATCCAGAGGAAGACGCCGATGTTCGCCGCCAACAGCAGATAGGTGGCAGGTGCGCGCAGGAAACGGGCGCGTCGGGCAGAGGCTGACGCGCGGCCCGGCAGCTGCTGCGGCGCGACGACCGTCTCGCCCGTGGGATAGGCCGGCTCAGAGGCACCGAAGCCGCCGTAAACATGGGGCGGTGGTTCCGCGCCCACGTGGGCAGCCGGTTCCGATGGTGCCGGTTCCGATGGATTCAGGGAGTTCACACGTGTGCCGTTGGATGCGAAGCCGGAAGGACGCGCCTGCGGCCTAGAGGCGGTGGCGACCCGTTGCCAGCCGTCTCTGCTGCACCGTGTTGTGGATGAGCATGGGTGCGGGTGTCATGAGGGCGACCATGATCCACAGAAGCAGGCTGAAGAGCAGGCCGCCGAGCGCGGCGGTCTGCAAGGTAACCGCGAAGGAGAGATGCGCTGTGTGCAGGCTGGCCAGCGCGGTCTGGCCCCACGGCGCGCGGTGGATAATGGCTGTCGCGAGCAGAAAGGCAAAAAAGCTCAGCGTGAACACGGCCAGCAACAGAACGTCGATGCTGCGGTGCAGGCGCTGGCGGGCGCGGCAGTGATAGCAATCCGCCAGGTGCGCTTCGTAGTCGGTGCGTGTTGCCGGTGCGACCTCCGACAGATCGTAGCGCCAACCGGAAAGTATGGTGCCGACGACCTGGTCGTTACAGCCTTCCGGCGTACCCAGCAGCGCGGTAGAGGCGTTGCGGGCCGCAGCATCCTCCAGAAATCCGGCCGGTTTGCCCGTGCTCTGGAATGTGCTCCGATTCGTCGTCACGTCTTCCATCTTAGAGAGTTTGACTCTGCAAAGCCAGCAGAGGATGCGGCGAGGAGCCTACGAGGTGAACCTTTGCTCCCGGCCGCACTAGAGGCAGACGCTGGCAAGAGGCTCGGCCTGCGGTGCGAGCAGGATGCGATTTCCGAGCAGGCTGAGTCGATCACCAACAGCCGTTTCAGCTGCGCGGCGGGCCAGGTCGGGCTGATTGTTGCTCTCAGAAAGGTGGGCCAGAACCAGGTACGCTGCGCCGCCGTCGTAATCGCGCAACAGGAACTCGGCGCAGGCGTCGTTGGACAGGTGGCCGACGCGCGAAAGAACACGCTGCTTAACGCTCCAGGGATATGGGCCGTCCCGGAGCATTTCCAGATCGTGGTTGGATTCGATCAGGAGAACGTCACAGTTGCGCAATGCCACCTTGACGTTCGGGGGCATGTACCCGAGGTCTGTGGCGAAGCCGATGCGCAGGCCCTCCGCCGCGAACACAAACCCGCATGGGTCGGCGGCATCGTGCGGAATGGTAAACGGCGTGATGTCGATGTCGCCGATGGCGAGGTGGCGGCCCGCCTGGAAGTACTCCACGGCGGGCAGAAAGCTGGGATTCTGACGAATGCTTTCGCGAAGGGCGCGGCCCGTGTCGTCGCACAGATCTTCTTCCGCGGCGGCGGCCAGAACGATTGCGGGGTTGGTCGTGGCGTCCGGCACGACCGCCATCGCCGCCGGTGCGAGTTGCTCCTGCGGCGCCTCAGGATGAGCGTGGACGGCGCTGGACGCGAGCGGCTCGATCCGAACTTCAGATGGAGGCATCTCAGCCGGAACCGTATCGCTCAGAAAGAAGTGATCGTCGGGAAGATCGTCCTCCCGATTTGAGGCAGTCGCAATCTGGTGCGCCAGGGCCTGTGCCTCGAGCCGTTCCTGCTTCTCCCGGCGCTGCTGCTCGATCCACTGCTTGTAGCTGACCGTGGTCCTGGGCGTCATCTGCCGGACCCAGGCGCGGTGCGTCTGTTCGGTAAAGTAGACCGGAATGTTGAGCCTGCGGGCCAGGACGGGCAGGCCGCTGACATGATCGGCGTGCTCGTGGGTGATCAGGATGGCGTCGAGTTTGGAAGCATCCTCGCCGACCTGCTGCATGCGGCGCATCAGCTCGCGGCAGGAAAGCCCGGCGTCCACCAGGATGCGCGTGCGCGAGGAGGCGATCACGGCGCTATTGCCCTTAGACCCCGAGGCGAGCACCGTCATGCGCATCATGAGGGTAGTTTACTGAACAGTAACGTGGAAATCGAGTGCTAGGCTGCGTCTTGCTTTGTGTCGACGCATCGCCTGTTCGAATACAGCGATGATTTCGTCATGGAAGCCTTCGTCTGACTCGCGGCGATACTCAAACGCTGGGTGAAAATGCACGGTCTGCTTGATATCCGCGCTACGCCCGGAGTCTGAAAGGTGTCCTCGTAACGCTCGCCATCGATGAAACGCCGCAGATCAGGCATGATCACGCAGCGGCGCCAGGAACTTGACGGTGCTTTTCATCACCACCTCGTCGCGCTGGTTCAGCGTCAGCGTGTAGATGGTGACCAGACCCAGTTCCGGGCGATTCTTACTGCGGCGCAGGCCGATGACTTCCGTCTCGGTGCGGAGCTGGTCGTTGGGGCGCACGGGCTCGGTCCACCGGATCTCTTCCACGCCGGCGCCAATCATGCCGCCATGCACGCGGATCGCGTCGACGCGCATGCGCATCACAATGGCCGCGGTGAGCCAGCCGCTGGCAGCCAGGCCTTTGAAGAAACTGCTCTTTCCCGCGTGTTCGTCCAGGTGAAAGGGTTGCGGGTCATACTTCTCCGCGAACTCGGTGATCTCCTTCGCAGACACGCGCACCGGCTCGGCGGACTGGAACTTCTGGCGGAGGAAGAAATCTTCGAAGTAAAGCTCGGCTGCGGGTACGGTCATCGTGCGCTCCTGTTCGGATGGTGAGATGCGGGGCGGCAGCGAGAGCTTCGTGCGGTCTGCACGGGTGCGAACCCCCCGCCGCCTGACTGTCTGATCCGGGGTCCGGGCGCGCCCGCAGGATCGACGACATCCGCGTCACGCGCTCGCCGCTGGAGCCCTCGGACGTTCGCGCACCGCAATGCAGCACCTCCAGAAGAAGAACCGTGATATTGTCGCCGCCGCCCAACAGGTTCGCCGCGTCGATGAGGACGCGGGCGGCGTACTGAAGATTGCCGCGGTGCCGCTCTACGATGCTGAGAATATCGGTGTCGGCCAGGTCGCGGTTCAAGCCGTCGGTACACAGCAGGAACAGGTCGCCTTCACGGCAGGGATGCTCGGCAGATTCCGGGGCCACCTCGCTTTGCGAGCCGACCACGCGGGTGATCACATTGCGCAGATGCGATCGGCGCGCCTGCGCCTCGGTAATCTCGCCGTTGCGCATCTGCTCTTCCACCACGGAGTGATCGCCGGTGAGCCGCTCGATCGCGCCATCACGAAACCGGTAGCAGCGGGAGTCGCCCACGTGCGTGACCCACAAACTTCCCCGCTCTGGCACGGTCTGCAACGCGACCAGCGTGGTGCCCATGCCGCGCAGCCGGTGGTTCCGCATGGCCAGGGTGTACACGGCGCGGTTCGCCGCAAGCACCGCTTGCTCCAGGTGGCCCGCAGTCATGGCGTCCGAGTGCAAATGGCGCGCCTCGGCCAGGAAGGCCGTAGCGGTCTCGCGTGACGCGATCTCACCACCGGCAGCCCCGCCCATACCGTCGCAGACCACGTAGCTGCCGATTGCCGGATCCGCGCCGCAGGCGTCTTCGTTTCGGGCCCGCACCCGTCCCACGTCGGTCAGCATGGCATAACGGGTTTCCAGCGGAAAGGGCATCTGCGGCATGTGCGACTGAGACAAACCTCACGATACACAATGCACTGCGCCGCGCGCCTACTTCTGTTGAACGATCGCGGCCTCCTGCAAGGCAACGACCCGCGGGCCGCTTGCGGCAATGGTAATGGGCAGAGCGTGCGGCAGGTACGGCATCAGGGCTGAAGCGTTGTGCCAGTTCAACGTCCAGTCGTTATCGATAGCGACAAGCAGGTAGTTGCCGGGCAGCACATTGTAAAACTGGAAGCCCCCGTCCAGGTCGCTCTGATCGGCACGATACAGATCCTCACCGGCGTCGGCCCCGGCGGGTACAAGCACGACCAGCGACCCCGGGTGTACCTTGCCGTCCGCTGCGCGCACCAGGCCGTCCACCTCCGGGGAGTATTGCGAGAGAACAGCCTCCGCCTGCACGCTGTCACCACTCACATGCAGCAGCTTGCTTGTCACGGCTTTGCCGCTGACCAAAAGCCGGCTTACATTCCAGGTCTGACCGTCTTCCTGCAGAACGATCCGGTAGTCGCCTGATCCGATGTCGGCAAAGTGAGCGATTCCCTGCTCCAATTTGCCTGGCGGTGCAGGTGCTGCCCCGCGTGTACCGGCACGTTGCAAACTGATGTCGGCGGAATCAGGCAAGGCTGTTCCCGCCGCGGTATGCAGGGCAATGGTGACGTTGGCCGTCGAACTGGGTGTGCCGGTGTGCATCGCGACAGTTGTGGAGCCTGCGGAAAGATCAACCGGCGTTTCCGCCGCTGAGGCCGGCCCGCCGCGGCCGAACGAGCGCATCACATACTGCCCCGGCGCGATTCCCGAGATGGTGACGGTATCGCCGACCCGGCCGGACATCTGCGCCCCCGAAGCCTGGTCGTTCCCAAACACTTTGTGAAAGAGCACTGGGAAAGGCTGAGGACCGTTGGCCGTCGAAGATTCGGCCGGAGGCATCTGCACGGTCAGCGTGATCGCGTGCTCCGCCTGCATGAGCATATTTGCGGCGACACGCTGACCCGGCCTCAGCGCGATCAGGGTTGCACCTTCTTGGGTGGTCGCGTGTGGGTAGAAGGTGATCGGAAAGGCCACATCCAGCGCCGGGTCGATCGACGTGCGATATGGCAACTGCTCTTCGTTTGCCTGCAACCGTGCGTGCACCGCGTACCAGGGTGTTGCGTTGGCCGCGATGTAGTACCGCCCGGGCCGCAGATTCGCGAACTCGTACCGCCCGTCATCATCGGCCTGCGTGCTGCCGGCGGGACGGAATCGTGCCGATCCGCTTTCTGCCGTGCTCTGGTTGCTGCGGTCGTCCCCCGCGTCGCGGTACAGCATCACCGTGGCCCGGACCGGTTCGCCGGTGTCGTCCAGCACGCGCCCGTGTAGAGACGCCTCCGGAGTCAGCGCAAAGCGGAGGTCATCCGTGAGCAGGCCCGCGCCGGTCACGATGGCGGTGCTGTAGCCCTCGTGCTCCAGGTAAAGCGAGGCAAGATAACCTGGCGCGCTGGCCCGCAGCGAGTAGCGGCCGGCAGGTTGCGCGGGCAGGCGGTACCGGCCCTCGGCGTCGGTCTGCGCCGTCTGGCCCTGGCCGTTCGGTCCACCCGCACGGCGGCCATTCCGCTGCTGCTGCTGTCTGCTCAACGAAACTGTCGCATTCGGAATGGGATGGCCGTCCGCCGCGCTCACCACACGCCCGGCAATCGCCTGACCGGCAGTTTCAACGGAAGGCGATCGGCCAGGCGCAGCTGCGGTGGCCTGTGCCAGCATCGCCGCGCCCGGCACACCCAGAGACAGCAGCAGGAGCACCAGTGCTTCGCCGCGTCTGCGAGAAGGACGGGTGTGGTTGGAACGGCTCATGGCTGCACCGCCGCTCCGTCCACACCGGTCACTTCCGCCTGCACCTCTGCCGTTTGCCCCGCCATCACCGTTACCGTGCCGCCGCGCGCATCGTAGGCCCGCATCGCCTGCGCGTCCAGGTACGGCAGCGTGTCGGTCTGGTCCGCCGGCGTTGCGAAGACGCGATAGCTGCCCGGCGGCACGTTACCGATTTCAAACTTGCCCGTGCCCGTTGCATAGGCGTACAGAACATGGCCTGAGCCGTCGGTGGGTAGGATGAGCACCCGCGCCGCCTGCAGGCCGCTCGTGCCCAGGTCGACAGAACCCGAAATGCTGCCGCCATCGTCGCGCAGCGTCACTTCAAGCGGGGCGGTGTGCCCCGATTCGTTCACGGCCAGCGCCTCTGTGAGCAGGTTTACGCCGTCAGAGGTCAGCGAGGCAATGTAGCCGCGGCCCATCGCATTGCCCTGCACGAAATACCGCCCAGGCATCATGTTCTGCAGCATGGGCCCGCTCGCTGTGTTCTGCATGGTGCCGCCACCACCGGCTTCCGGATCTTCGGCGCGAACGGAAAGATAGAAGCCTGGACTGGTTTGCCCGCCTGGTGGACCGATCGAGACAGTAGGGCCGCCACTCGCCTGCGTGCGTTCATCCCTCACGCTCACGGGAATGTCCTGTGTGGGCGTGAGACCGGCGGGCGCGTGCACGACGGGAGCGCCGGCCACGTGCAAGGGAATCTGCGCACCCGCGTGCTGCGCGCCGGTCGCGACCACGGTGACCAGGTAGTCGCCATCTGGCAGCGCGCCCTCGACCGCGCCATCGCGATTGTTCCAGCCCAACTGGTAGAGCTGGAAGCCCGCGCCGGCGGAGACCCGCACGTTCGCTCCGGCGTTCGGCGGCAGCCCCTGTACCGGAATGGTCACGGTGTAGTAAGGCGCCGCTCGCAGGTGAAGGTTCGCTTGCGCCGATTGACCATACGCCAGGTGAAGCTTGGTCGCGCCGTCCAGCGTGCGCGTGTTCCCTAAGAAGTCCGGCGGGTACTGCTGTGTAACGGTGGGAGCAGTGGCGAGATTGAAGGTCCTGGGCGACCATTCCGCCGTCGCGATGGTGTACTCGCCGGGCTGCAGGTCTGTTATGTGGAACGATCCGTCGTCACTGACCGGACGGCCACCCGACATCTGCCAGCTCGGTCGTCCGTCCTGCACCGAGCGGCGCAGCAGTTCGACAAACACGCCACGCAGGCCCTCGGTACCGGTTGCGGTGATCTGGCCGTGAATTGACGCGGACGGCATAAGCCGGAGCACGACATTGCGCGTGTCGGCAGTGGAATCAAGCGCAATATTCACACCACGGCGTGACTGCAGGAAGCCGGGCCGCTGCGCGGTCAAGGTCAGGCCAGCTCCGGGAAAACCCGTGCCTGAACCTATGCTCGAAACCACGATAGCAGCGGTGTTTGCTTGCGTTTGCGTCGCCTGCGCGGCTGGCACACTCACGTCTAAGGTGAACTGCCCCTCAGAGTTCGTCATGGTTGCCAGCCGACGGTCCTGCGAAACGACCAGCGCACGGCCAATCGGGCGGCCCGTTACCCCGTTCACCACGGAGCCGTGCAGGTGATACACGGTATCCGCCGTGCTCTGCGCGTAGAGCGCCGCCAAACCACAGCACGGGATCAACACGGCCAGCAATGGCCAACGGAACATCGGCATGAGCAAACCTGAATCTATGGACGCGATCCACCGGAGAAAGTACAGCGATCAGCTGCATCCATCAGCCTGACGATCGCGGATGCCGTGTCCGAAGAGCCTGGCGCATTTACCCAGGCTCCCAACCGCCTGACTTTCTTGTCAAGCCCCACTCAGACGTAATCCCAATGAGAGCAGTAACTTACACGTGGCACGGTATTTCTGCGAACTTGGTAAACTGAAAGAGGTCACAGAACGCACCTCCCACCAGTCTTGGCGTTTTGCCTCACGTGATAGAACCGGCTCTAAGCTGTTCTCCTGCAGGAATTTACACGCAAGTTCCTGCAGGTGAAGAACTTAGGCGGGCACCCGAATGGAAGTCATTTCAC
>CAXUEG010000087.1:0-362 GCA_964249935.1 uncultured Terriglobus sp. | reverse complement strand
TTGCAGACCCAAGGGGGGGGTAGGGTCCCGAAACGGCTAGTGGTCGTTGGCCGCAGCGAGCTTCTCTTCCGCGACGCGGATTTCGGCGCGGGCGTACTCGTACTTTTCGGAGTCGTCGCCGGCGTGGTTCCAGTTGTCCTGCGCCTTGGCGAGATCCTGCTGCGCCTGCGAAGCGTCGATTTCCTGCGGCTTCATCGCGGTCTCGGCAAGGATCGTGACGCGCTCGGGAAGCACTTCGACAAAGCCCCAGGCGACGAAGAACTTGGCGTCGCCGGACTGGGCGCCGTGGAGCCGAACCTCGCCGGCGCCGAGTTCGGCCAGCAGCGGAGCGGCACCGTAAAGCGCCTCCATGTAGCCGGACA
>CAXUEG010000086.1:0-10267 GCA_964249935.1 uncultured Terriglobus sp. | reverse complement strand
TCGAGATGTCGAAGTGAGGCTTGTTACATTCACTTCATATGAACAGGCGAGAGTTTTTTGAGCGCTGCGGAGCCGCGGGGCTTGGCTCCACGTTGCTGCCGGGTGTGTTGCTGGGCATGCAGGCGAGCTCGGCAACGCAGACCGGAGCGGGAGCAGGGGATGCGGCGAAGCTGCCGCCGATCACGGTTGAGACGTTGGAGGCTGCGGCTACCGTTGCCGGCATTGCGCTGACGGAAGAGCAGCGGAAGATGATGCTGGAAGGCGTCCGTGGCAATCGCGAGGGGCTGGAAGCGATTCGGGCGCTGCATCTGCCGAATGCAGTGGCACCCGCGGTGGTGTTCGACCCGTTGCCGCATGGATACAAACTGCCGTCCACATCGGCGTCATACCACACCGTCACGGAAGTTCATCTGGCTGGCTTGGTCGGGAATGAAGAAAAGCTTGCGTTCGCCACTGTTGTAGAGCTTGGTGGGTTGCTGAGCACGCGCAAGATCACTTCGACGGAATTAACGAAGCTGTGTTTGACCCGGCTCAAACGCTACGACCCGCAGCTGCACTTTGTGATCACGTTGCTGGAGGATCGCGCGCTGGCACAGGCTGCGCAGGCGGATCGTGAGATTGCGGCGGGGAAGTATCGTGGGCCGCTTCATGGCATTCCGGGGGGCGCGAAGGACCTGCTGGCGGTGAACGGATATCCGACTACGTGGGGTGCGGGTGGATTCGAGCAGCAGCACTTCGATGAGGATGCCGAGGTCGTGAAGCGGCTGGATGCGGCGGGTGCGGTGCTGGTGGCAAAGCTGAGTCTGGGTGCGCTGGCGCAGGGAGATCTTTGGTTCGGCGGAAGGACGCGGAATCCCTGGAACCCGAAGCAGGGATCGAGTGGATCGAGTGCCGGATCCGCCAGTGCGGTGAGTGGGGGTTGTGTTTCGTCTGGGATCGGGTCGGAGACGCTGGGATCGATCAGCTCGCCGCGCACGCGCTGCTGGGTGACGGGGCTGCGGCCGACGTTTGGCTTTGTGCCGCGCACCGGGGCAATGGCGCTGAGCTGGTCGATGGACAAGCTGGGGCCGATTGCGCGCAGTGTGGACGATGCGGCGCTGGTGATGAGCGTCATTCATGGGCCGGATGGGCGCGACCGTGCCTGCCGCGATGTGCATTTCGCGATGGAGCCGGTCGATGTGAACTCGTTGCGCGTCGGCTTTCTGGAGAGCGCATTCGATATCCCGAAGCTGCAGCCGCCCGCAGCGGAAGCGGCGAAGCCCGAAGCCGAGGCGCTCTCGGCCGAGGCGCGCGCGAAGCAGCAACAGCAGCGTGAGCAAGCGCTGGCGCGTCGCATTTATGACAACCGGTATGAAAGGGCCACGCTGGATGCGCTGCGTGGCATGGGTGTGAAGCTGATCGCGGTCAAGCTGCCGGATTTCCCGTACAGATCCGTGACGCCGTTGCTGAGCGTTGAAGCTGCCGCGGCATTCGATGATCTGACCCGCAGCGGGCGCGACAAGCTCCTGAATGGGCAGCAGCCGTATGACTGGCCGAATACGTTTCGCATTGCCCGCATGTACAGCGGCGTGGATTACGTGCAGGCCATGCGCGCCCGCACGGTGCTGATTGACAAGATGGCCGAGCTGTTCCGCGATGTGGATGTGATCGTGACGCCCAGCGGCGGGGCGCAGCTGCAGGCGACGAACCTGAGCGGGCATCCCGCGGTGATCGTGCCCAACGGTCTGCGGGGCGCCGATGCTCCCGCCGTGAGCGACACGGCCGAGGGCGCGCTGGCGAACGTGGGCGGGCCGGGAACGCCGGTCAGCATTACCTTCCTGGGGCGGTTGTACGACGATGCGCGGCTGCTCAGCTTCGCCTCGGCGTACCAGCAGAAGACAGGGTTTCACCTCGAGCATCCGAAGCTCTGAAAAGGTTTAATTACGATGTCCGCAGCGGCTCACCTGCAGGTGGCAGAAGCCGCTAACGTGAGAAAGTGCAATGGCCGATAGACGGCGAGAACGCGTCTGGATGCGAGGGCCATGTGGGACCGATTTGCCCTGGACGGTACAAACGGGCAAGTTGCCGTGTGGCTTGCCACCAAACTGAAAGGATCGCATCTTTAGAGACATGAAGATTTCCCGTCGTCTGCTCGCTTCGGTAACCCTGCTTTTTTCGCTCAGCCTTCCAGCGGTAACCGCGTCGGCGGTGGCGCAGATGGCGCCGCCCATGGTGAAGGCGCACATCTACGACGACAGCGCCGACCCGCGCAAGGACGTGGCCGCCGCCGTGGCCGAGGCGCGCCGCGAGCACAAGCGTGTGATCGTCGACTTCGGTGGAGACTGGTGCGGGGACTGCCAGGTGCTAGACGTGTACTTCCACCAACCGCAGAACAAGGCGCTGCTGGACCGGTATTACGTGCTGGTGCATGCCTCCGTGGGTCATATCGACAAGAACCTGGACATTCCGGTTGGCTACGGAGTGAACATTAAGAAGGGTGTGCCGGCGCTCGCGGTGCTCGACAGCCGTGGCAAGGTGGTGTACGCGCAGTCGACCGGCGAGTTCGAGAACATGCGGAATATGAACTCCACCGCCGTTACGGAGTTCCTGAACAAGTGGAAGGCGTAGACGCCACAACGGAACGTACCGCGCGCGGCACTGCCGTGGCCGGGGGGACTGTGGTCTGCGATTCCGCCAGGGCCGCGGTGGCGGCCGATGCTTCGCAAGCGGGAACACTGCATCACTACTTCGGCCGAGGCAGCATGCGGCACCATACCCGCCTGGCTCGCGAGCTGGGGGAGGGTGGCCTTCGCTTTACCGATAAGGTGCGGCACGCTTACTGGAACGCGTTTCAGCATGACTGCCTGAATACGGCAAAGGCGGTGGCGTATTCCGCGATTTTCGCGCTGTTTCCGGCGCTGATCGTGCTGGCGGCGCTGGTCACGTTTCTGCCCTACGCGGCTCCGCTGCGATACCAGCTGGCCCTGTTCTTCGATCACGTGTTGCCCAGCAGCGTGGCTCCGCTGCTGGAGCACTACTTCATTTCGTCGAAGAGGTCGCCGCAATCGGCCAGCGTGGTGCTGGGCACGGTGGTGGTCAGTGTCAGCGGCGCTTCGGGCGTGCTGGGCACGCTGATGGAAGGATTTCGGCGGGCCTACCTGCTTCGTGACGACGCCTGGGGCGCGGGTTGGCGGGGGGCGGTGCGGCGCAATGTATGGTCGGTGCTGCTGGTGCCGATCTCGCTGGTTCCGTTCGGCGCCGTGACGGTGCTGGTGATCTTTGGTCACTTTCTGCTGCCAGCGCTGCGGCACGTGTTGCCCGCCGGCCTGGACACCACGTTTTATTTCGTTGCGAACGTGGTGCGCTGGTCGTTGGCCATGCTGGTCACGGTATCGGTAGTGGCTGGCATTTATCGGTATGGGTTGCCGATCCGTCCGCGATGGAGACAGGTGCTGCCCGGCGCGGCGTTTGCGACGGCGACGTGGTTCCTGACCACGCTCGGCTTTGGCTGGTATGTGACGCACCTGGCGAACTACTCGAAGACGTATGGGTCGCTGGGGACGGGTGTGATCCTGCTGCTGTGGTTGTTCTTGACGGCGCTTTCAGTGCTTTGTGGGGCGGAGTTGAATGCAGAGCTGGGCGGAACCGTGGCACACGTGCCGAAGTAGCCTAGGTGGTGTCCGGCAAGATTGTCGGCTCAAGGCGCTCCCCCTTGTAAGTGCCGCTTCTATCCCAGCGGCGAAAGCCGCATAGGGTGGAAACGATCAAGCCGAAGCACAGAACGACAGAGTAAGGCAGATACTGCGGCTCCCTGCTGCGCATCGAACACCTGATGACGCTGACGACCTTGCCCGTGTTGCAGGACGCGTGCAGCACAGAGACAGATCCGAAGGACGAAGTGACCGCGTCCGATGCGGCGCTGGCAGAGGGTCGGCTGTGGCGTCCGCGGCGTGTGTACATTACGCCGGATGCCTCAGCGCTGCCGCACGGGCGCGCGATGCTGGAGCGAGCGGAGGGGTTTGGCGCGGAGGTGATCCGGCTGAAGCAGAACCGGCTGACCGGGCTGAGCGGCGAGGATGAGCGGAAGGCGTATGCGCTGGCGAAGACGAGCCTTGCCATCGTCGTGTCGCCGCCGAGCGCGCGGCGGTTGCAGCCCATTCCGCCGTCAGCGGACTGGCAGTTCCACCTGGCGCAGGGCTGCCCGGCGCATTGCCAATACTGCTATTTGGCGGGGTCGCTGAGCGGGCCGCCGATTACGCGGGTGTATGCGAACCTGCCGGAGATCCTGGAGAACTTGCGGGGGTACGTGGGGACGGGCAAAGTGACCTCGGCATCGGCCGAGCGCGCGCATGAGGGGACGACGTTCGAGGCATCGTGTTACACCGACCCGCTTGGCATTGAGCACCTGACCGGCGGGCTCGCGGAGTCGGTGCGGTTCTTTGGTGCGTGGGACGTGCCGGTGCAGCTTCGCTTTACGACCAAGTTCGACGGGGTGGGACCGCTGCTTGGGGTGGAGCATCGAGGTCGCACGCGTGTGCGGTTCAGCCTGAACGCGGCCAGCGTGGCGAGGAATTTTGAGGGCGGCACGGCGACGATGACACAACGGGTTCGCGCGCTGCGGCGCATGGCTCTGGCCGGCTACCCCGTGGGGCTCACGATCGCGCCCATTATGCCGGTGGAGCAGTGGCAGGCGGAGTACACCGCGCTGTTTGCCGACGTCGCCATGGCGCTGGACGGGGTTGCGGGTCTGGACCTGACGGCCGAGCTGATTACGCACCGGTTTACGGCGGGGTCGCGCGAGGTGCTGCTGGGTTGGTACCCGAAGACCACGCTCGACCTCCAGAAGGAGAACCGCAGCGAAAAGCGCAACAAGTTTGGCGGCTTCAAGTACGTCTACCCGAAGGACCGCATGGCGGAGATGCGCGGCTGGTTCTATGCCGAAGTCGCGCGCGTGCTGCCGGCAGCACGCATTTTGTACTGGACCTGAGGATTGAATGGATAAAAGCTCGGTAGTCTATAGCCGACATAAAGCGCAATCCGTTTGGTGGCGCAGTACGTTCCTTGAGCAACAGCGGTGGGCGCATGTACGTGCACCGCAGGGCTCAAAACCTTTCTTCTCCGAGGCGTGTTTCTTCCCCAAGAACGATTGGAGCTGAACATGTCGGAACAACATGTGTTTCTTGCGTTACCAGAAGATCTTTATGCGGAAGCGCGTGAGGTTGCGCGCTTGCGCCAGGTTTCTTTGTCAGACCTGTTGATTGAGGCGCTTTCCGAGAGTATTGAGGCGCAGCAGCGCAGCGGCTGGGTGGCGGAGCGGACGCCCCTGGCATGCAAGCGCTCTCTTCGCATTCAATAGGCCCGCGCTCCTCTGCCGCGATTCCAGTTAGAATGGCGGGGCTATGAGGGATGCGGGTATGAGTGAGTCGCCAGTGAGCAGCGCGGAGGTCAAACGGGCCCTGGAAAGTGTGCTGGCGGCGAGCAGCGTGTCCAGCGGCGGCGAAACGCCCTGGTATGTGGGAGCGCCGCGGCGCAGCGCGAAGATTGTTGCCACGCTTGGGCCGGCATCGTCGAGTGAAGACGTGTTTCGGCAGCTTGTGCGCGCCGGCCTGGATGTGGCGCGGCTGAACTTTTCGCACGGATCGCATGAACAGAAGGCGGAGCTGATCCGCATGGTCCGCGCGGTTGCGCAGAGCGAAGGCAAGCCGATTTGCCTCCTGGCCGATCTACAGGGTCCGAAGATTCGCACCGGCAAGCTGGTGGACCATAAAGCGGTGACGCTGGAGGCCGGCCGGACGCTGGTGATTACGCCGCAGCCGATGGAAGGCACAGCCGAAAAGGTAAGCACCACCTTTACCACGCTGGCGGAAAACCTGGAGCCGGGCGCGCGCATTCTGCTGAGTGACGGCCTGATCGAGCTGCGCGTGACGGAGGTGCAGGGCAACGGCGACGTGGTCACGATGGTGATCAATGGCGGCACGCTGGGCGAGAACAAGGGCATCAATCTGCCGGGTATTCCGGTGAAAGTGCCAGCGCTGACCGAGAAGGATGAGGAAGACCTCGTCTTTATCGCGCAGCAGAATGTGGATGCGATTGCGCTGTCGTTTGTGCGCACGGCAGAGGACATTCGCTATACACGCCGTCGTATGCAGGACCTGAACTGCAATGCGTGGATCGTGGCCAAGCTTGAAAAACCGCAGGCGATCGAGAACCTGGAAGAGATCCTGGAGGAGACCGACGGCCTGATGGTGGCGCGCGGCGACCTGGGAGTCGAGGTGCCGCCCGAAAAGGTGCCGGCGATCCAGAAGCACATCATTCGCCGTGCCGCGGCGTACCGGAAGCCGGTAATCACGGCGACGCAGATGCTGGAGTCGATGATCGACAATCCGCGGCCAACGCGCGCGGAGGCCAGCGACGTGGCGAACGCGGTGTATGACGGCACGGACGCGGTGATGTTGTCGGCCGAGTCCGCTGCCGGACGCTACCCGCGCGAGGCTGTCGCGATGATGAGCAAGATCATCATTGAAACTGAAACGCAGATGACGATCGACCACGAGTGGAGTCCGCTGGGCGTGCACCCGGCGCGCGTGGGCAAGTTGAGCATTGCGGAGACGATTTGCGAGTGCATGGCGCACTCGGCAGACGACCTGGAGTTAGCTGCTATCGCGATCTTTACCGAGAGCGGTTTGACGGCGCGCCTGCTGAGCAAGTACCGGCCGAACGCGCGTATTTATGCGCTTTCGCCGGTGCCCGATGTGATCGGCAAGGCGATGCTGCTGTGGGGCGTGCACCCGATTCTGTGTCAGCGCTTCGATCAGACGGACAAGCTGGTGGAGATGGCCGAGGACATTCTGGAGAAGGCCGGGCATGTGCATGACGGGCAGATTCTGGGCATTGTGGGTGGCACCACGACAAAGAGCGGAGCGACGAACTTTATGCGGCTGCATAAGGTGGGCGACCGGTAACGCGGCTCAGCATTGGGAACGTCAGGCCGATCCGAGCGATGCGTTGTGTGGGTCTCCAGGTCAGCGGAAAGAGAAGGCCAGTTCAGCGCGGCACCTGCCGAACGGATCGGGTTGACGGCTGACCCGATCGGGCTTGAGCGCATCCATAGGGTGAGGAGTTTCGCCCATGGCCGACAGTACAGAGACGATGAAGCTGGAAGAGATTGCCACGTCGCAGGACAGCGTGTACGACGCGATCCTGAAGGGAACGGTGGAGTCGATGCATGATCTGGTCGAGCGTGTTGCCGACACCGGGGCTTCGAGCCTGGAGCGCGACGTTGAGTTCGCCGGGCAGACGTGGGTGGTTACGGTTCAGTTGAAGGCGGCGTAGCAAGTCGAGCATTGCGAGTGCCGGCAGCAAGTTCGCTGGCCGGCACTCGGGATCATTCAGGCGACGATGCGACCGTGCTCGGAGTCTGTGTGCATGCGGTGCGCGAGCGCCGGCAGGCCGAACAGGATGCCGCAGACAGCAAGGGTCGAAAGCAAGTCGTTGCGATAGAAGGGAAGGCCTGCTGTGTAGCACGCCGCTAAACCGGCGACGGTACGTGGATACATCGTTGCGCCGGCCCACACCATGCCGTTGCTAAGAAGGAAGAAGCCGGTGGACGATGTTAGCGCCGCAACGGTGACGCGCGTAGCGCTGGCGCGACGATACAAGCATGCGGAGGCCGCCATGCAGACCAGGCCATACCACGCCCAGGTAGCTAAGTAGGCGGTTGCGTGGAAGGGGAAGCCGTAAACCTGCGTCGTCAGTACCCAGTCACTGGCCGCGATCGCAAGTACCGCCAGCGCAGCCCGCCAGCGGGCGGACCGGTTCCAGCGGGACCCGGTAAAGAGCAGACCTCCGCCCAGCGCGGTTGCGCCCCATGCGGCAGTGTGCAGGGCATGCGGGAGGAAGCGGCTGAGTATGGCGAGGATCAGGACGACGTAGGCAGCCATTTGGCTATTGTTCCACAGCGTGCATCCCGCCGCATCTGAAACAAACGCAGCGTCAGACCCCGTAAGAAGAAGTGACGCGGTGCAGGCCCAGGTGCGGATGTTTACCAGGCATCCTCGCCATGCGCGGAGAGCCTACGGGTTCTGTTCCTTGCCGCCGAAGTACATGCGCTCGACCTGTCGCTGATCGTTGACCCAGGCCTCCGCGGCAAGCGCTTTGCTGACCTGACCGTGCAGGTTCCAGATGTCGTAGCCGAAGCGGAGATCGCGGAACTGCACGTTGTGAAATGCCTGCTCCTGCGGCTGCAGGTCCATCTCTGGATGGGTCTCGCCGGCGGTGCCGATCTCTTCGGTGATGGGGAACTTCGACCAGTCGAGGTACACGCGGCCAAGCAGGCTGTGCTTGGCCGCAAGGGTGTTGAGGGTGGTGGGCGGCTTGGGCGTGGGCTGCTGGTCCATTTCCATTACGCTGTTGCGCGTGTCGACGGTGCCCGTCTGGAAGTTGTTCGGGGTCTCGACCACCATGTGCCAGCGGTAGACGTCGATCGGGTACGGATTGGCGGAGATTTTCAGAACGCGGCCGCCGGCGTATTCCTGTTGCTGGGCGATGTTTGTGGCGAGATCATGCTGCTGCCATCGCCACAGCCATAGGGCCAGCATGCCCAGCAGCGCGGCCGCGGCGAGCCATTGGCCACGGTAGCGCGGGCGGCGTATGCCGATTTCGGAGTCGGTCAGGCTGAAGATGAGGGGCAGCACGAGTGCCGCGCCGAGCAGCAGGAGCAGCGCGGGTTCGACGATGAAGACAAGGTTGCCGGCGTACCAGCGCGGGTTCCAGGGAGCGAACGGGCGCACGCCGTAGTTGTTCGTCCAATCCAGCAGGATGTGGGACAGGAGCGCAAGGAGCGCCATGCCGCCGAGCAGCACGGGGCGGAAGGGCGGTTCGTCGCCACGCGAACGTCTTCGCTTCCAGGTGCGGCGTGCGTAGCGCCACGCGACCAGCATGCCCACGACGAAGGCTGCCTGAAGCGGCAGCGACCACAGGGCGTGCGACCATCCGCGATGGTGCTGGAAGTAGGTGACCGGACCGCCCAGCCGGTACACGTAGTCGGCGTCCGGCAACTCGGCCGCGATGACGCAGGCAAGCGTGGCGAAGCGTGTGCGTTTGGGGAAGCCCAGCGCCCGCGAGAGGCACGCGCCGGTGAGCATGTGGGTGAGGGGTTCCACACGGGAAGCATACCGTGCCGATGCAAATCCCGGGAGAGGCGTCCTACACTGCTAGCGATGGCGAAGCACGTGGAAACACCACAGAAACAGATTGACGCCCTGCGGGCCGAGATCGAGCACCACGAGCACCTGTATTACGTGGAAGACGCGCCCGTGTTGACGGATGCGCAGTACGACAAGCTGATGAACCGGTTGAAGGCGCTGGAGGCGGAGCATCCCGATCTGCTCACGCCCGAGAGCCCGACGCAACGGGTGGGCGGCAAGGTGAAGGAGGGCTTCTCCAAAGTCGCACATTCGCGGCCGATGCTTTCGCTGGACAACGCGTACAACGAGGAGGAGTTTCGCGCGTGGGCGCAGCGTGTGCGGGACTCGCTGCATGTGAACGACACGCTGCGGTTTGTGTGCGAGTTCAAGCTGGACGGTTTGTCCCTTGCCCTGCACTATGGTCCGGTTGGGGGTCCAGCGGACCACGGAGGCGCGAAGCTGCTGCGGGGGCTGACGCGCGGGGACGGCACCACCGGCGAGGACGTGACCAGCAATGTGCGAACGATGCGTTCGGTGCCGCTGACGCTGTCTGCGGCGAAGCTGAAGGCCGCCGGGCTGCCGCAGACGTTTGAGGTGCGCGGCGAGGTCGTGATGCCGCAGACCGCGTTTCTGAAGCTGAACCAGGAGCGCGAGGCGGCGGGGCAGTCGCCGGCGGCGAACCCGCGCAATGCGGCGGCAGGCACGCTGCGCACGGTCGAGCCAGGCATTGTGGCGCAACGCCGGCTCGACTTGTACGCGTACTTCTTGCTGGATGGTGCGGGTGAGTTCCTGTTGCCGCACCAGTCGGCGGCGTTGGAGGCCTTGAAGGCTGGGGGTTTTCGCATCAACCCGAACTACGTAACGGTCGACAGCGTGGACCAGGCGCTGGCGTTTATCGCCGACTCCGAGCAGAAGCGCGACAGCCTCGGTTACGAGATTGACGGCATTGTCGTGAAGGTGGACAGCGTACAGCAGCAGCGCCGGCTCGGTTTTACAGGCAAGGCGCCGCGCTGGGCAGTGGCGTACAAATTCCCGGCGCGCGGTGCAGTCACGCGGTTGAACGACGTGCTCTTCCAAATCGGGCGCTCGGGCAAGTTAACGCC
>CAXUEG010000085.1:0-10355 GCA_964249935.1 uncultured Terriglobus sp. | reverse complement strand
CGCTGGGTGATCTGGCCACCCACACCGGCGGCCTGCCGCGCGAGATCGCCTACCCTCCGGCAGGCGCGGCGCATTTCACCTTTCCGGATTTTCAGTACCGTTGGCAGTGGCTGCCTGGCTTTCGCATGCGGACTTCGCCGGGGACGGCGGCGCACTACTCGAACATCGGTTTCGACCTCCTCGCCGATGCGCTGAGTCAGGCCACCCACAAGAGCTACGCTCAACTGTTTACCGAGCGCACCGCGCAGCCGCTCGGCCTGCGCGACACCACGCTGACGCCAACAACTGAGCAGTGCACCCGCCTCATGAGCAGCGAGCGCGAACCGAGCCAGTGTACCGACACCGAAGCCGCCGCAGGCTCGGGTGGCATGTACTCTACCCCGCGCGACATGGCGCGGCTGATGCGCTACTTTCTGAGCCTGCCGGGCGTGCCGGTGCACCAGAACGGCATGTCCACCGCCATGTATCTCGAACCCGCCAGCCTGCGCAGCATCCAGGGGCTTGGCCACGCCGGCGTGCCCACCGGCATCGGTCTGGGCTGGATTGAGATCAACCGCGAGTACGGCGACGCGCGCATCGTCGAGAAGACGGGCGGCGGCGCGGGCTTCCAAACCTACGTTGCCCTGAACCCGGCGCGCCACGCGGGCATCTTTATCGCCCGGACAGAAAGCAGGCGCAACGCCGGCGGCAACATGTTCCGCGAAGCGAACGACCTGCTGCTCATGCTGAGCGGTCTGCCTCCCGTTCCGGTCGACCCCAACGACCCGGAGCGCGAGCGCACCGCGGAAGATCTCGAAGAAGCGCAGGCCTCCGCGCCTGCAAGGACGACGGCGCGGCGTGGCAGCGGAACCTCGCGCGTCACACGGGCGAATCGCAGCCCGGTCCGCGCGCTGTCGTCCTCGCGGCAGCCGAAGCGGGGTCAGGTTCCGGCGCAGGCCCACGGTCCACTCCGCACGCGTAAGAAGCCGCAGGTGCGAAGAGCAAGGTAACGCCGCTCGATTCACTACAAGGGTGCGCTGGCCCGTGTCACTGCGCCAAAAGGTCGCGAAGCCGCTGCTCCAGCGCTTCCGTCCACTCCTCTGGCGAACGCCCGGCATCCCACGGCACAGCCTCGCCAACCCGCACCTGCACAGCGCCGGAGCGGAACCAGGGCGCGCCCTTCGCGCTGATGCGTTTCAGCCCGACCAGCCCGATGGGGAGTACGGACACGCCGGCCTGTGCCGCGAGCAGACCGATGCCGGAGCGGAACGGCGCCATCGCGCCCGTCTTGCTGCGCGCGCCCTCAGGAAAGATCAGTACGGACATACCGCGGTCGAGCGCCTCGCCGGCGTGCGCGAAGCTCTGCCGGAATCCCTGCAGCTGCGGCAAAGGGAACACATTGCACAGCGCAGTAAGCAGCCAGTAAGTCATCCATCCAGCCACGCCGGCGCGGCGTCCCGCGCGGAAATCCGCAAGCCATTCGGCGGACATCATGATCGCCACCTGCCGCCGCAGTGGCGTGGGCAGGGCATAGAGCACCAGCGCCGCGTCCAGCGCAGTCACGTGGTTTGCGATGAGCAGCATCGGCCCGGGCAGTGCCACATTTCCAGTCACACGCGGCGAGAGAAAAAAGCTGAGCAGAGGCCGCAGCACCGCTTCGACAAACAAGCCCCGCAGGGCGCGGACCGGCAGCGTCCACGGCCAGTGCGGATATGTCGCGCGCGGAACAAAAGTCGTTGGAAGCGGCTGGCGATCGATTGCTGCGCCTTCTCCACCTGTGGTGCCCGCGGCAACATCATGAAACGTCCGCTGCGCACCTACCGAACACCGCGAGAGCTTCGGTCGCGAGGACACATCCTTTCGTTTTCCTGTGGCAGACACTTCGGCAAAGGATGTGCTGGCAGATGCAGTGTGAACGGGTGTCAACGCTGCCGAGACCGCGTGACGCAGATCGCCTAGCGTTCCGAGCGGCGAGATAGCCGCATCGCTCAACAGGACACCGGTGCGCTGCTCAATGGCGGAAGCTAACTGCACACGTCCGAGGCTGTCCAGATGGAGGTCCTCGGAGAGCCGCAAGTCGTCGCCCGCCGGTGCAGGACAGGCTTCACCGGTAACCGAAGCGATTGCCAGCAACAACAGGTCGCCCGAAGCGGAAACCTCCCCGGCATCGTTCGTCAAAGCACGGCAGGCCCACTCGCGAACGCTCCGGCGCAGCAGCTTGCCCGTCGAGGTGTAGGGAAAGGCGACCTCCGGCCAGCGCAGGACGCGGCGCATCCTCTGGAAGCCAGCAAGACCGGAGTTGGCGGCTCGCACGGCTGCGTCCAGCGCGGCATCATCGCCGTGGAAGATCACGACACAGACCGGCTCCGGTCCGTTCGCGCTGTCGCACGGCACCACCGCGCAACCCTGCACGCCGGGCTGCTGCAACATGACTGTTTCGAGGTCGGCGGGGTGAATGTTCAAACCGCTCGAGGTCACAATCGCATCGCCCTTGCGGCCAAGAAACTGGAAGTCGCCGGCCTCGGTTTGCGCGACAACATCCCCAGTGGCGAGCCACTCCTCTTCGCGCCGCTGCAGCCTGCCGTTCTGCCAGGTGGAGCGTGCGACCATGTCGCCGCGCACCAGCATCTCGCCCGTGTCGCTCAGCCGGATCTCGCGCCCCGGTAGCGCTTTGCCGATGGTGCCTTGCCCGATGCGAAACGGATGGTTGAGCGTCACCAGCGCCGCCGTCTCCGTCATGCCATAGCCCTGCACAAGTGCATAACCAAGCCGGTTCCAGAACTGCTCCAGCTCAGCCGGCAGCGATGCCCCGCCAGAGATGACGCCCCAGAACTTCCATCCAAAGTGCCGGTGCACTGCGCGAAACCGCCACCATCGTTTGAGCACGGGTAAAGCGACGGGTGCGTCCAGCTCACGAGCCAGCGTCGGCCGCTCCGCCAGCAGAAACGCGCGCAGCAGCGCCAGTACACGCGGCACGGCGACCAGCACTGAAACGCGTTCGCGACGGATCAGCGAAACGACACGGCCAGCATCGAGCGCGTCGGTAAAGTGCAGTTCCGCGGCGAGCAGACCCGGCACCCACAAGCCCATGAACTGCCCGAAGACGTGGCTCAACGGTAGCGTGTGCAGAAACCGCAGCGGGTGAAACACACGTTCGTAGCGACGGTATTTCTTCATCTCGGCCTCAATCGGCAAAAGACTCGCCAGCACGTTGCCGTGCGTGTGCACGATGCCCTTCGGCTCGCTTGTCGTACCTGAGGTGAAGATGATCTGGAACGGCGCATCCGGCTGCACCGCAGGATCGATACTGTATTCCGGCTCGGGCGGCAGCAGATCCGCAAGATGCAGCAGATCCAATCCGGGGACGTCGCCGGGCAATGAGCAGAGCCGCCCCGCCTCGGCAACAAGGAGCCGCGGACCCGTTTCCGCAATGACACGCCGCGCAAACTCCACCGACCCCGCCGCATCCGTTGGCACCACCAGCACGCCGCGCAAGAGGCAGCCAAAGAACACCGCGACCCATGCTGCCGAGTTCTCACCCCACAGCAGCACGCGGTCCCCCGGTCCGACGCCGCGCCGCCGCAGCTCCGCCGCAAACCGTCCCGCCAACGCGGCAAGCTCGCCATAGCTCGTGCGGTAGCTGCGTACGCCGCGATGGGCAACGATCGCCGTCTCCGCCGCGTGCGCGCGAAAGTCGTCGACGAGACTGGCAAGGTGCGATCGGGTCAAAGCACAAGCTCCTCCCGTTTCGATGCTGCACAACAGAACAGCAAGCAGAGTTCATGCCCTGCGCCCTGGGTCGGCGTGGCGTGCAGTGACGCGCCCGCGCATGCAACAACAGCGTCGGCTCAAGCAATCCCATCATTCGTAAGCGTGGCGAGCTCACGCGGCAAACCGCGCGAGCCCACGTAAGGAGATTTGCAATGAAGAACACTACGATCTGTGCCCTGGCACTCGGCTGTACCCTGCTCGGCACCGCAGCCGCCCACGCACAATCCAGCACTCAGGACGCGGACAAGACCTTTCTGACCACCGCGGCGCAGAGCGACTTTACCGAAATCAAGTTCAGCCAACTGGCCGCGGACAAGGGAACGAATCCGCGCGTAAAGAGCTACGCGCAGAAGATGATCACGGATCACAATCAGCTGGAAGCCGACATGAAGCCGTTCGCGGACAAGTGGGGCGTCACTCCGCCGACTTCGCTCGACAGCGATCACCAGAGCAAATACGACGCGTTGAGCCAGATGAGCGGCGCCGACTTTGACAAGCAGTACATGACAGACATGGACGCCGATCACCACACCTCGCTTGACCTGTTCAAGCAGGAAGAGAGCTCGACCGCGGACCCCAGCTTCAAGAAGACCGTTGCCAAGGGTGAAAAGGTTGTGGCGCAGCACACCATGATGGCGGACAGGGCCGTCAAGATGATGGGCGGCACACCGGCTGCCTCGGGAATGTAATCGATCTCTGGATGGTTGCAGATGCGCGCTCGCTTTGGCGGGCGCGTTTTGTTATTTCCCACGCGGCGTCTCCGCCCCGGCGAACAAATCTCTTTCGCGCGCGTCATAAGGCGCGTACATTGGCGTTGCCTGTTCCCTCCGGAGGAGCGCACATGACAAAGCAATATGACTGGTTCTGGTACGAGTTGATGACCGGCGACCCGGAAGCTGCAGCCAGGTTTTACGGCGACGTCGTCGGTTGGAAAGTGTCTTCCTATTCCATGGGGGAGCAGGCACCCGCGTACTGGCTCGGCAACGTAACAAATCGCGGCGTTGTCGGATTTCTTGCCAGGCCCGCGGAAGTGCCCGCGAGCGTAAAGCCGTTCTGGTCCGGCTACCTGTACACCGACGATGCGGATGCGACCGCAAAGATGATTCGGGATGCTGGTGGCAGCGTCCTGCGTGACGCATGGGACATTCCTGGGGTCGGCCGCATCGCTGTTCTGGCCGATCCGGAGGGCGGCGTTTTCAATGTGATGAAGCCCAGGAGTGAGAACGCCCCGCCGCCGCTGGAGCCGTGGAGCCCCGGCAGCGTCGGCTGGTGTGAGCTGCACAGTAGCGATCCTGAAAAGAACTTTGCATGGTACGAGGAGCTCTTCGGCTGGCGGCGTTCCGAGGCTATGGACATGGGCGCCGCGGGCATCTACCAGATGTTCAGCACCAACGAGCAGCCGATGAGTGGTGGCTCCTGCGGCAAAATGGGCGGCGAACAGCCAACTCACTGGCTCTACTACTTCGTAGTCGATGGTCTCGACACGGCGATCGACCGCGCAAAGCAGGGTGGCGGACGCATGTCGACAGAACCCCACGAAGTTCCTGGTGGCACGTGGATCGCGATCGGCAGCGACCCGCAGGGTGCCGTGTTCGCGCTCCACTCACAGAAGCGCTGACCGAATCGTAACGGGCAGCGCAGGGTGACCTCGTTATACTCAGCCCATGCAGCACACAACTGCTGCGCCACTGGTTGGCGTGGTCATGGGATCCAAGAGTGACTGGAAGACGCTGAGCTCCGCGGCGCACACTCTCGCAGAGTTCGGGGTTGCGTATGAGGCGCGTGTCGTCAGCGCGCATCGCACGCCAGACCTTCTCTTTGAGTATGCCGAGCAGGCGCAGGACCGTGGCCTGCGCGCCATCATCGCCGGTGCGGGCGGCGCGGCGCACCTGCCCGGCATGCTTGCCGCAAAGACCGTTGTTCCCGTTCTGGGTGTGCCGGTAAACGCGACCGCGCTGCACGGCATGGATGCCCTGCTCAGCATGGTGCAGATGCCAAAAGGCGTGCCGGTTGCCACGTTCGCGATCGGTGAGGCCGGAGCCGCCAATGCCGCACTCTTTGCCGTGGCAATGCTCGCCTGCACGGACGGGGCACTTGCGCAGAAGCTGGCCGGCTGGCGCAAGGCTCGGGAGTTGGCCGTGTTGACCGAAACCCTGGATGGCGACATCCCGCTCGCGGGAGTCCAGGACGCGGCAGGGACCGCGGCATGAGCGACGTACACAGGCGTGGATTCGACCCTGATGACCTGCAGAGCAAGCTGAGCGGCCCAGCTCTGCCCGGCGCGACGCTCGGCATCTTCGGCGGCGGCCAGCTCGGGCGCATGATGGGCATAGCGGCGCGCAGCATGGGCTACAAGGTGCATGTGCTCGACCCCGATCCGGCGTGCCCGGCAGGTTACATCGCCGACACGGTCATTGAAGCGGGCTGGCATGACCGCTGGGCCGCGGCCAACCTGGCGCGCGAGTGCTCGGCCGTAACGCTGGAAATCGAACAGGTCTCCATCACGAGCCTGGAAGAAGCCGCGCGTTGGGCGCCGGTGCGGCCTGGCGCGGCCATGCTCGCGATCATCCAGGATCGCTTGGAGCAGAAGCAGTGGCTTGCGCGCCACGGTTTCCCGATCGGCCCGTTTCGCGCGGCGCATTCGCCGGAAGAGCTCGCTGCTGCAGTGCGGGAACTTGACGGCCCCGTGTTCGCGAAATCGGCGCATGGCGGCTACGACGGCCGTGGTCAGGCGAAGCTTGGCTTTGGTGACGCAGCAGTCGACGCCGCCGCGGTCGCGGAGGCCTGGCAGGATGTGGGCGCCGCGCCCTGCATCGCGGAGCGCGCGCTCGATCTCTCGAAGGAGATCAGCGTAATGGTCGCCCGATCACCTCGTGGCGAGGTGCGGGTATATCCGCCCGCCGAGAACTTCCACGAGAACCAGATCCTCAGCTGGAGCCTGATTCCGGCTTCGGTTTCGCCGGAGCTGACCGTGCAGGCGACCGAAATCGCGCGTGGCATCGCAGATGCCTTCGCCCTGGAAGGTCTGCTGGCAGTTGAAATGTTCGTCACCCGCGACGGTCAGCTGCTCGTCAACGAGCTCGCACCGAGGCCGCACAACAGCTATCACGGCTCCGAGCGTGCCTGCGTCACCAGCCAATTCGAACAGGCCGTGCGCGCGAGCTGCGACCTGCCGCTCGGTGATGTTTCGCTGGTACAACCCACGGCAATTGCAAACCTGCTGGGCGATGTGTGGCTCACCCCGGAAGGCGCCGAGCGCGAGCCGCGCTTCGATGCCGCGCTTGCCGTGCCAACCGTTCGCGTCACGCTGTACGAAAAACTGAAGCCCCGTAAAGGGCGGAAGATGGGTCACCTCAGCGCAGTCGGTGACACCGCTGAAGAGGCACGCGAGCGAGTGCTGAAAGCCAAGGCGGCACTCTAAGCAAGTCTGAGCTCACCGTCCAAATGCATTTCTTTATTGTTTTGTGTCGAGCGGGTGTTGCGCCTTCTCGAAAAACTGATTCTGCAACCGAAGACTATCCGCATCCGCCTTGATCGCGCGCAGTCCGTCCGCGATTTCCGCCGACCACGCCTTCTGGTCAAAAGCTCCAAGCTCCTGCGTTGCCACCGACCCATCGCCTGCATAGTGCTCCGGAAACTTCGCGTACCACCAGATACCCGTGTACACCGACGGCGGCAGGTGCAGCCGGTTCTGGTCTGCGCCCGACTCGGAGCCCGCGCGATCCAGGTGCACCAGGTCAGGCCGGGCGACGAGCATCTCTGAGGTCTCCGTTTCACCCGCGTGCAGATCCACCTTCGACCTCTGCGCCGGCCGTCCCGGCGCGTTGCGGTGCGGCAGGTCGATCACGTACACCACATAGTCACGCGCCGTCGCCAGCTGGCTTTGCGCAAAAAGCGGCAAGAGGCTCTGATTGCCGCCATGCCCATTCACGATCACGACCTTCTTGCAGCCGTTCCGCGCCATCTCCTTCACGGTCTCCTGCAACAGCGTCAGCTGCGTCGCAAGGCTGTAGGCCACGGTGCCCGGCTGCTGCTGCGCTTCAAAGATCTGCCCGAAGTAGTAAGGAGGAAAGACCACCGCGTACTCCTGCGCGGTCGCGTTCTTCACAGCAAACCGCACGTCGATCAGGTCTGTGCCCAGCGGCAGCTGCGGCCCATGCTTCTCAATAATGCCGAACGGCAGAACGCAGACACCCTGTGCCTGGTGCACGGCCTTTACGAAGTCGGGTGCGGTCAGCTCTTCCCACTGTGACGATAAGTTCTGGGCAAAGCCGCGAATGGTCAGCAGGCTGATCAGGGCAAGGCAGAAGAGCTTTACACGCACACGCACCACCGTCGAAAAGAGACCGGCTCGATTGTAGTGCAGCGCCATGCCCTGCAAGCCGGCATGTGCTCCGGCGCGATACCCTTGGAGGTGTTTGCAACCCCCAAACACATCTGCCGTCGGCATCGACTTCGGCACCACCAACAGCTCGGTCGCGCTCGCGGACGCCCACGGCACCGTGCGCTTTGCGGAGTTCCCCGCGCCCGGCGGCCTTACCGCATCCTCGCGATCACTGCTCTACCTGCAGCGCCAATCCAGCGCCCGCGGGAAGCCCGTGCGCGTCTGGAGCGGCCCTGAAGCGATCGCGCGTCACCTCGAGCACGATCCCTTCGAGGACGAAGTCCAGGGTCGCCTCATCCAGTCCCTGAAGAGTTACATCGCCGCGCGCTCCTTCACGGGCACTGAGATCTTCGGCCGCCACTATCGCGTGGAGGACCTCCTCGCAAAAATGTTGACCGACCTGCGCACGCGGGCCAGCGAAGCCTTCGGCGTGGACGTCCGATGTGCCGTCGCGGGCCGTCCCGTATGGTTTGTGAACGCGGATACGGAGGAGGACAACAGCTTCGCCGAGCAGCGTCTGCGCGCCGCGTTCCTGCAGGCCGGATGGACCGACGTGCGCTTTGCGCTGGAGCCCGTGGCCGCCGCCTACAGCTATGCTGCCCGTGGCGCCAACCCGGCCACACACGGTGATGTGTTACTCGTCGGCGACTTTGGCGGCGGGACGACGGACTTCAGCCTGCTGCGGATGAGCGGTGCACGCGAACCGCATACCGTGCTGCGCAGCACCGGCGTCGGCCTGGCCGGCGATGCTTTCGACGCGCGCATTGTGCGCCATGCAGTGGCCCCGGCGTTCGGCTTCGGCTCGGTGGAGCGCGCGCTGCCTGGCTTGCCGGACAAGCGCATCCCCGCACTGCCCGCATGGGTGTATACCAGCCTGGAGCGGTGGCACCTTCTGTCCTTTCTGCAAACCCGGCAGACCATGGAGCTGCTGCGCACCGCGGAGATGCGCGCCGCGGAACCCCGCAAGATTGCGGCGTTGCGCACGCTTGTACAGCGTGACCTGGGCTATCGGCTGCACGGGGCCGTGCAGCGCGCCAAGATCGAGCTGTCGCAAGCGGAGCGAACCGAGCTCGTCTTTCGCGAAGAAGGTCTGGATCTGCGCGTAGCCATAACGCGCGCAGAGTTCGAACTCTGGATCGCGCCGGAGCTCGAACGCATCAGGGCCAGTCTCGATTCGCTATTGACGGAGGCCGGCGTGGACGCCAGTGCGGTGCGGCATGTCTTCGTCACGGGTGGAAGCTCACTGGTCCCGGCCGTGCGGCGGGTGTGTACCGGGCGCTTTCCGCGCGCGCGGCTGGAAAACGGCGAGGTCTTCACCAGCGTCGCACGCGGTCTCGCATGTCTTGCGCTGGATGAGTTCCGCTAAGCGTGACAGGGCTGCATCCTAAGAACATTCCGGGAACGGCGGCACTCCTGCGCGATTGTGTTTGCGCTTCCCACGCGCCGTGCATCCAACTGTGGCGAAGTTCAAAGGAGATCCAAACCCATGAAGCTCTATGCCGCCGCACTCGCCACCGCGCTTGCCGCTACCGCTGCAACCGGCGCCTTCGCACAAGCCTTCTCTGACAAGGACAAGACGTTTCTCAAAGACGCCGCCGGCGACAACCTTGGCGAAATTAAGCAGGCCGAACTCGCACTCAAAACGACCAAGAATCCTCAGATTCGCACCTTTGCTCAGAAGATGATCACGGATCACCATGCGCTGTACGAAGGCGAGAAGCCGGTTGCCGCAAAGGCCGGCGTGACCCTGCCCACCTCCGCCAGCGCTTCCGCGGATGCTCAGTATCTGAAGCTAAAGGTGCTGACAGGTGACACGTTCGACAAAGCATATGTGAAGGGCGCGGTAAGCGATCACCACGACGACACAACGAAAGCCAAAGAGGAGCACGACACCACGCAGAATCCAGAGATGAAGAAATTGTCAACACACGCGGGTACTGTGATGGAGACCCATACGAAGATGATCGATAGTCTGGCCGGGACAATGGGATTGCAGTAGATCTTGCCACAACAAAAAGGCCACGCTTTTGAAGCGTGGCCTTCTCTGCAAGCTACTCCTGATTACGCGATACCCATGCCGCCGGTCACGCCATAAATCTCACCGGTGATATAGCTGCCCTCCTGCGAGGCGAGCAGCACGTACACCGGCGCCAGTTCCACCGGCTGACCGGGCCGCTTGTACGGCGTCTTGCTGCCCAGCTTCTTCAGCTTCTCTTCCGAC
>CAXUEG010000084.1:0-10543 GCA_964249935.1 uncultured Terriglobus sp. | reverse complement strand
GTTACGGATTGTGTCGATCGGCTTTGCCGGCAAAAGGGTGCCGTCCACCTCGCAGCGAAGCGGAAAGTGCTGCGGCCAGACCTCGATGAATTGCTGCTGCGCCGCGACCAGTTTCACGGGGTCGGCGGTCTTCAGAGAAGCGGGATTGCTGCCGCCGCCGGCATCCTGCCAGGTCTTCAGAAATCCTTGCGCCACCAGCGCCGCGTTCGCTGCGGTCTGCACACGCTCTGCTCCACCGCTCTCTGAGATGACCTGGTGAAACAGCGGCTGCGCTGACGGAGTGCCAAGGAGAATGTCCGAGAGCTTTGCGCCGGCGGACTGGCCGCCGATGGTCACGTGCGACGGGTCGCCGCCGAAGGCGCTTATGTTGCGCTGCACCCAGTGCAACGCCGCGACCAGATCGCGCACGCCGTTATTCGCAGACGACGCGTACGTCGGTCCGAGCAGGGGGCTCACGTCCAGAAACCCGAAGACACCCAGGCGGTACGCGACCGTGACGCAGATGACGCCGTCGCGGGCGAATGCCTCGCCGTTGGTCAACGGCTCGAACGAACGGCCGCCGGTAAAGCCACCGCCGTGAATGTATACGAACACCGGCAGGGGCTTGTCTACGCGCACCGGGGTCCACACGTTCAGGTACAGGCAGTCTTCGCTCTTGGCGATGTCCGGCGTCATGGTTTGCCAGGCTTCGGCGGCGAACTGTGTGGCATCGCGCACGCCTGTCCATGCCTGCTTAGGCACAGGTGCACGAAAACGCCGCTCGCCCACGGGTGGCTCCGCAAACGGCACGCCACGGAAGACGCGCACGTTGTTTTCAACCGTGCCGCGCAGATTGCCGAGCGGCGTATGCACCGTTGTTTCTGGCGCGTCGGCTCGGAGAGTCCTCGGCAACTGCAAAGCAGCAGCGGCGAGCGCGGCATTGCGGAGAAGGACGCGGCGCGTCGGCGAGAGCGCAGAAAGACCCATGGACGCGATTGTACGTTTGGCTGCATCTCGGCAGAGAGCAACAACGCTCTCCATGAGTTCACAGCAACCGCCAGCCTAGGATTAGGATGAGTGGGCGGGGAACGCTCCAGGCTGAACGAAATGATGGCACTCAGGAATAGCAGGATGCGTTGGGCCTTTCTCTTTGCCGCTGCGCAGCTCATGCTCACCGGGCGTAAGCTTTGCGGCCAGGATGCTACGGTGCCAACACTGCGGGTGCAAAGCAGGCTCGGTGTAGCAAACGTGATCGTGGCTGACCGCAGGTCGGGTGAACCGATCACAACGCTGACCGCGAGCGACTTCCTCCTTTCCGCAAATAATGACTTTCATACGATTCTGAATTTAAGGATCGTTCACGTCGATCACGGAAGCGACGCGCCTCTGCGGCCGCTTACCATTTGGCTCGTGACCGAATGCGTGACCAGCAAGCGCGACAAGCAGGACTCTGCATTCCTGCGGGGGCAGCAGGAGAAACTGGCAGCGGGCCTCGCTTCGTTAGCGCCAGAGGACACCGTTGGCGTTGCGCACTGGTGCGCTGACGGCGAGTCTCACATCGATATGAAACCGGGGCACGACGCGAACGCTGCGGCGCAGCAGGTAGGCGCGAATCTTGAGAAGAACTGCGGACCCGGTCCGCAGCTCACAGCGCGCGGTCGCCAACTCGGTCTAGAGTCGCTAGTGAAGCTTGTCGACTACTACACGATCGAATCGCACCGCGAGAGCAGGCCGGTGTACGTCTTCTTGCACGAGGGCACGATCGACACGCCCGTGGATCAATCGCGAGGACCAAATGGAGAGGGCAACTACGAAACCAACCAGTTGCTTACATCGAATGCGATCTGTTTTGTTATCAACGACGGCCGATACTTCAAATTCAAACGCGGCGGCTTTACAGGCGCGACGAACCCCGTCATCGGTCCGGCTCTATATGCCTATGCATACTGGACGGGAGGCAGGCAGATCATTGTTGAGAAAGAGCAGTACGCCGCGGCCCTAAAGCAGATGCTGCTAACGCTGCACACGCGTTACGACCTATCCTTCTTCCCGTTCGCTCGGAGCTTCTACTACATGGATGTGGAACTGACCAAGGAGGCCAGGGAGCGCTATCCCGGCGCTGAATTGCAGCACCGCCGCGGCTTCTTCTTGGCAAATTCCATCGTAGGCGAGGCACCGTCCACACACTGATCTTGCCACTACCGGCGCTGGCGAGGATCAGCGATTCGGCTGGTTGCTCACGACCATTTTGCCGCCGCCCTCCGCGACCAGGTAGGGCTTTACGGGAAAATTTGGCATTTTGTCCGGCTCGGTCCATAGATAGATGCGCTGTGTGGTGAGCCAGCGCGCTCGCAGCGTCAGGTCGTCCTCCCAGATGGGTGGCGCGTCGGTGAAGAAGCTGCCGTACCACAGATTGGCCGAGTGACCGCGGAGGATGTGGATGTCGGCGCGCCGCAGGTAGAAGCCGAGCGAGGAACCGGCTTCGAATTCGTCGTTGAGGATGATGATCTCGCCGGGCCTGATCTGGCGCGAGATCGCCTGCGAGAGCCGAAAGCTGGTGAGTACGGGTGAGAAGGTGGTGAGGCCGACGTGTGCGGCGAGCAGAAACGCCATCGCGCCGGTTAGCAGCAGCATGTTGGCCCGATGCGGATTCCAGTCGCGCCGAGACCACCACGCAGCCAGCGCTCCACCAAACAGCGCCGTCCCGGCGATGGCGAGCGGCAGGCGAAACAGCGCCATCGCGCGCGCGTTCAGGTCCAGGAAATGGCCGAACGAAAGCGCGTAGTCACCCGGGTTCTGCTTGAGCAGCGATGCGAGATCCACCGGACCCGTGGGCGCGCTGGTATGGAGCAGGAAGAACGCGCATGCGATGACTGTGAGTGATCCGAAGATGAGCAGAGCGACTGTCGAGCGCATGGCCGCGCGGTGCAGCGACATCGCCGGCTTGTCGGCAGCGGCTTCGACGGTTTCACGTTCGAGCCATCGGCCAATGAGTATGGCCAGGAACGGCAGCGACGGCAGGACGTAGTACTCCTGCCGCGTGGAGAAGGAGAAGAACACGAGCGGCAGCACGGCGGCGAGGCCGAGCAGCAGCATGGTGCGGTCTCCCAGGCCCAGGCGCGCGCGGAAGAGCACCTTGCTGAAGGGGATCGCGGCGACCGCCTGCGGCAGGAATGCGCTCCACGGCATGAGCCACACCAGCAGCAGACCCCAGAAGAGCGCGAGCGGCACGGTGTCGTAGTCGCGCGGCACGCGAAGATCGAGATAGCGCAGAACGTGCTCGTTCATGAAGTAGAACCATGTCCATCCTTGCACATTGCCCCAAGTGGGCTCGGGCACGCTCCAACCTCGCCAGAAGAACGGGAGTAGTCGGCCCGCGTGCTGCAGGCCCTGCGGCTGGCCCTCGCTAGGGTTGGCGCGGGCGATCGCGATGTGCCACGGCGCAGCAATGCCGAGCAAGAACGCGAGCGCCGGCAATGGTCGCAGTTGCGCGATGCGGCGCCACATGCCGCGGCCGTGTGTCATCGCGAGGTACAGCGCGATCGTGCCGACCGGAAAGGCGAGCCCGATCAAGCCCTTGGTAAGGACATTGAGCGCACACGCTGTTCCGAAGAGCGCCGCGGATCGCCAGGGCACACGCCGGTCCGGCGCGTAGGCCTCCATGCGCCAGAACGCCCACAGCGCGAGGACATACCACAGGCACACCATCGCATCGGGGATGAGGATTCGCGTGAAGATGAACAGGCCGAAGCTCGACAGGAGAATCATGGCCGCGTAAAGGCCGGCGCGGGTCGAGCGGAAGGCTTCGCGCGTGAAGCGCTCCACCAATAGCAGCAGCGCGAGTGTGTAGAGTGCCAACGGCAGGCGCGCGGTCTCGGTATGCATGCCGAGCAGGCGCATGCTCGCGGCCATGCTCCAGTACAGCAGCGGTGCTTTTTCCAGGTAGCGGATGCCGTTCGCGTAGAGCGTGGTCCAGTCGTGGCGCACGAGCATTTCACGTGCGACCTCGGCATGGACGGAGTCGGCGTCGTCCAGCAGCGGCGGGCTGATCAGCGCAAAGGTGCAGTAGAAGACGAACCAGAGCCACGCAAGGATGTGGAGCGTTTTGCGTGGCCGCCGCGGGATGTGAGCGGTCAGCATGCCGGGATGAGCATCGTCGTCTGCCTGCATACCGTGCATACTAGAGGAGCCTTCTACAGGGCTGACCGCTCAGGGCTACACCATGGGGAACAGTTTCGCCCTGAAAAGCGAAACACTCCGGGGTTGGCGCCCCGGAGTGATCCTGTAGAAAGCTGGTGCACCATGAAACCCTACGGGTGAAATGGCGTGAGCATCAGGTAGAAGTTCCCAGTGAACTGATTCTCTACCTGATTGTTCGAGTGCTGCTTCACTGGAGTTTTTGACCCCCGTAAGCAGATCCACTAACCGCTACCCTGCTGTGTCACCAGCGGGGTAGCACCTAAGCTAGTTTGATGCGTTTCGACGGGGCGCGTCAACTCATAATCATGCAGCTGCGCAACGACAAGCCGGAAGCCGGGAATCAGCCCGCCACCGAACTCATCTTCGGCGAGTGGTACCCGGCCGTGCGCGCGGAGTTGTTGAAGCCCGGGGGGATGGTGACCACGCTTCTGCTCGGCATTCCGCTTGTCCTTGGCCGCAAGCGCGATGGCTCGCTGTTTGCCATGCGGGACCTGTGCCCGCACCGCGGCATTCCGCTTTCCGCGGGATGGTTCGACGGCGACACTGTGCAGTGCCGCTATCACGGCTGGAAGTTCGAGCCGTGCAGCGGGCAGTGCACGGTGATTCCATCGCTCACACAGGCCGATGCGCTGCAGCCGACAAAGATCTATGCCGGCGCGTACCCATGCCGCGAAGGCGACGGTTATGCCTGGGTCTACCTTCCCGAGCCGGGCATGGGGCGCATCACCGCACAGACGGCGCTGCCGCCCGTGCCGGAGGTGCCGAAATTCTCGGGACAGTTCCGGACGGCGCATCTTTCGGCGGACCTTCCGTGCAACGTCGACCACGGCATTATCGGTTTGATGGACCCGGCGCACGGACCCTTCGTGCATCGCGCGTGGTGGTGGCGCTCGGCGGCGAGCATTCACGAGAAGACGAAGAGGTTTGAGCCACTGCCGGAAGGCTTCCGCATGAGCTCGCACGCGCCGTCAGCGAACTCGGCGCCCTACAAGCTGCTGGGCGTGTATGGCGAAAAGATTGAGACCACGATCGACTTCACGCTGCCGAATCGGCGCTACGAAGTGATTCGCGCCGGCGAGGGCGAACGCGGCAAGTGGTTCGCCTCGCTCACCACCGTTACACCGGTGACGCCGTCGTCGTGCCGCATCGATGTGGCCGCCTGTTGGAACGTCTTCTACAACGTGCCACTCGTTCCGCAGATCGCAAAGTTCTTTGGCGCGAAGTTCGTCGAGCAGGATCAGGAAACGATGATCCAGCAGGCTGAGGGCTTACGCTTTCGTCCGGCGATGATGTTGATTGATGACGCGGACAAGCCGGCGAAATGGTATTTCGCGCTGAAGCAGCGCCGGCTGACCGGGCAGGGCGAGCATCCGCTGCAGGGGCCAGTGGAACTGCACTGGCGCAGCTAAGCCACAACCACATGTACGAGTGAAAGGGCACAGCCTCGCAGTGCCTTTCAAAGCCAGCGCATACTGGCCGCTTTGCGAAACCCTTTACAGGAAGATTCCCTTAGCAACGCTTAACGCGCATTACTTTCGCGCGTCACAGGCCCTTGCGCGCCAGCGCGTCTCGCAATGCCATGGTGCCGTTTGGAATGGGCGCGCCGTGCCCCGTGCACACCAGCTTGGGGCTGAGTTGCAGCAGCTTCTTCGCAGACTGGTCGGCTGTCGGCTTGTCCCACGTGGCGAGCTTAGGCAAGGGAAACCACCACGGCGGGGCCGTGACCAGGCTCAGCCGGCCGCCCATGCCGATCAGTGCGTCACCGGCGAACAGCGTGCCGTCGCGTTCGTCGAGAAAACTCATGTGCCCGGGCGTGTGGCCAGGCGTGTAGATGCAGCGGAGCGAGCCGAACAGCTCGCCCTCGGTGAGCGTGTGGGTGGGGCGGCTTTTCGCTCCCGGAAACGATCCCTTCGGCTTTCCCTGCGGCTCGCCTGGGCGCAGCGACAGGTCCTTGTGCAGCATGGGCGCTTCGCGCTCACTGATCGCGATGTCCACCGTACCGAGCAGCGCATGCAGCTTGTCCAGTGAACCGATGTGGTCCCCGTGCGCGTGCGTGAGCAGGATGCGCTTGATCGGGGTGTTCTGCTCTTGAGCCGCCTGCAGGATGTTCTTTGCCTGACCGGGGATCGAGGTGTCGATCACGGTAAAACCATCGCTTTCCCGCAAGAGATACACATTGGTAAAACCGAACAATCGGATTCGTGTAACGGTCGCGCTTAGCTGAATCAGCTTCATGAGTTTGTCCTCGAAGCGTGCGTCGCCTCACGACGCCTGCTCTACTCTGCTGAGATTGGATGCTGCCCGTCGTCTCCGGTTCCGCTGCCAATGGCCGGTTTAGCATCGCGTTATGGATCGATCCAGCACATCGGCGGCGCTCACGGTGGTGCTGGTGCGTGCACGCAACCCGCTCAACGTGGGTGCGGCAGCGCGCGCGATGAGCAACTTCGGCGTAGGCGAGCTGCGCTTGGTGGGCGACTATCTGCAGCCACTCGCTTCCGCGCGCAGCGCTATCGATGCGTCGCCAGTGCTGGCAGCCGCGCAGACGTTCACCGCCGTGGCGGATGCTGTCGCGGACTGCTCGCTGGTCTACGGCACCACCGCGCTTGGCGAGCGTGATCTGCGCCATCCTGTGGACGTGCTGCGCGATGCCTCAGCCCATGTAGACGCAGCGCAGGGCCGCGTGGCGCTCTTGTTCGGTTCGGAAAAGACCGGCCTATCGAACGGTGAACTAAGCTACTGCCATCGGCTGCTCACGATTCCGATGGCACGCGGCGGCGTCTCAATGAACCTGGGCCAGGCCGTGGCCGTGTGCCTGTATGAACTGCACCGCGAAGCACCCGTGCACCGGCTGCCGCCGGAGCAATCGCCTGCCGCAAGCGGTGAAGACCTGGCGCGCTTTGAATCGCTCTTGCGCGAGACGCTGGTGGCTGCCGAGTACGACCGGCGCTTTCCCGGCAACATGGGCCTGAACGAGATGCGGGAACTGGTGCGGCGGCTCGGGCTCACATCGTCGGACACGACGGTATGGATGGGCATGCTGCGGCAGGTGCTTTGGAAGCTGCGCCAGCCGACTCGCTAGGGTTCTCAGCGCCGGGACCAACGACCGTCTGCGTTACCATCGAAGCTCCAGAGGAAACCACAACTGATGCCGTCGTCTCGCCTCGCCCGCTCTGTGTGCAGCGTTGCTGCGCCTCTCGTTTTCGCCGCTGCCGCTGCGCACGCGCAGACGGGCCGCGTGTATACCGATGCGGATTACACCCGCGCCACGCAACAGCTTGCATCCGCGACCACGCCTTTGGTCGATCACGCGGTGCGCAGTGCACAGTTCCTCGATCACGACCGCTTCTGGTATGTGGAGACCACTGCAGGCAACAACACCGTGATGCTGGGCGATGCCGCGAAGAGTACGAAGCGTGAGGCGTTTGACGCCGCGCGCATGGCAACGGCGCTGCAGGCCGCCGGCGTGAAGGTGCAACCCGGCAAATATGTTCCGGACGCGTTCAACATCTCCGATGATGACAAGACCGCGCGCATCAGCGTGCAGCAGCGCGCCTTTAAATGTGACCTGAACACCTATACCTGCGCGCCGGAACTGCTAGGTTCCACTGGGCTGACGCGCACCGGCCGCCGCAGCGCACCGGCGGCCGTGCTCTCGCCCGACGGCAAGCGTGCAGCGTTCATTCGCGACTGGAACCTGTGGGAGCGGGATACCGCAACCAATGCCGAAACCCAGCTGACGACGGACGGCGTGAAGGACTACGGCTACGCAACGGACAACGCCGGCTGGACGCACTCCGACCGCGCCGTGGTGCTGTGGTCGCCCGACTCAAAGAAGATCGCGACATTTCAGCAGGACCAGCGCCAGACTGGCGAGATGTACACGGTCTCCACCAACGTGGGTCATCCGAAGCTGGATGCGTGGAAATATCCGCTGGTCGGCGATGAGCACGTGACGATGATCGAGCGCGTGATCATCGACGCTGACACCCACCAGGTCACGCGGCTGAAGATGGATCCCGATCAGCACCGCTCGACCATCTGCGACGACGTGAGCTGCTCCGGCGGATGGGACGACGTGCAGTGGTCGACCGACGCGAAGACGCTCGCGTTCGTATCGACGTCGCGCGACCACAAGGACGCCACAGTGCGGATCGCAGACGTGGCCACGGGCAAGGTGCGCGATGTCTTTCACGAGCACGCCGACACGTTCTTTGAGAGCGGCTATCACGCGGTGAACTGGCGCTACCTCTCCGATCGCAACGAGTTTCTATGGTTCTCGCAGCGCGAGAACTGGGGCAACCTGTACCTCTACGACGCCACGACCGGCAAGCTGAAGCATCGCGTGACGCATGGCGAGTGGAACGTAAACGATGTGTTGTACCTCGACCAGAAGACCGGGGACATGCTGCTGGTTGGCATGGGCCGCGAAGCCGGGGAAGACCCGTACTACCGCAGGATTTACAGCACCAACCTGGACGGTAAAGCGCTGAAGCTGCTCTCGCCGGAGGACGCGGATCACCAGGCGACTGTGTCCAAGGATGGCCGCTACATTGTCGACCTGTACTCCACGCCGCACTCCGCGCCGGTCGCCGTGTTGCGCGACCGCGAAGGCAAGGTGATCGAGGAGCTGGCGCATGGCGACCTGTCGCGCCTCCTGGCCGCAGGCTGGATCGCGCCGGAAACCTTTCACGTGACCGCGCACGACGGCAAGACACAGGTGTACGGCCTGCTCTTCAAGCCGGCGAATCTGGACGCTTCCCACAAATACCCGATCATCAACTACATCTATCCGGGGCCGCAGGGTGGGTCGTTTGGACCGCATTCGTTCGCGGCGTCACGGGGTGATTCGAACGCGCTCGCGCAGCTCGGTTTTGCGGTCGTAGAAATCGAGGGCATGGGTAACCCCGGCCGCTCGAAAGCCTTCCACGATGCCTACCTGAACGATATCGGCATCAACGCCATCCCCGACCAGATCAGCGGCATGAAGGAGCTGGCCATGCGCTACCCGTGGATCGACATGGACCGCACCGGGATGTGGGGACACTCCGGTGGCGGCAACGCAACGGCGGCGACCATGTTCCGCTACCCCGGCTTCATCAAGGTCGGCATCTCCGAAAGCGGCAACCACGAGAATCGCAACTATGAGGACGACTGGGACGAGAAGTGGGTCGGCCTCTTGCACAAGAACGCCGACGGTACCACGAACTACGACGCGCAGGCGAACGCGCAGTACGCGAAGAACCTGACCGGCAAGCTGATGCTGGCGCACGGCCTGATGGATGACAACGTTCCGGTGAGCAATACGATGCTGGTCGTCGATGCGCTCGAGAAAGCGAACAAGGATTATGACCTGGTCATCTTTCCCAACGCGCACCACGGCTACGCGGAGATGAGCTACTACATGATGCGGCGCCGTTGGGATTACTTCATCACCAACCTGATGAAGGCGACGCCACCGCACGAATTCAAGATGCCGGTGCCTGCTACGCCGGGGCAGTAAAGCGCGTTCGCGCGCTGAGAAGGAGGAGTGCTTCATCCGAAGAGCGGCTCATGCGCTCTTCGGATTCGTGATTGCTCCGCCGACGGCGAACGCCGCGTTCTCGCCTACTGAACGATCTGCCCGTCGGCCGCGGTCTTCGGGTGCGTGCTGGTTCCAGTCTGCTGTACCTGCCAGCCGTTGCCGGTCAGCACCAGCGTGTCCTGCGCGTTGCTGGCACTGGCCAGCTTTGCCTTTACGCCGGGGTACGCGGTCTGCACCACTGCCGCGCGCGCGTAGTCTGCCACGTTGCCGATGGTGTAGGTGTAGTTGACCACCGTGCTCACGCCCGGCTGCGTGCCGGCAACCGGCGTGTGGCTGACGATGTTTTCCACCTCGCGCTTGCCGTAGCAAAAATTACCAAAGCCGGGCTGGTTGGGGTCCGGCTTCCACGTGCCGCGGCCTTTGTCGCTCAGGTCGTAATTGTTCACCGACTTCGACAGCACGATGAGCTTGGTCTTCTCGGCCGTCGTACGCACCAGCAGGCCCTGGTCGACCAGCGCATCCCATGGCGCGGTGTCACTGGCGTTTTTGGTATCGGCCTGCACGGGGAACTTCTTTTCCGTGTCGAACAGGCACTCCGGATGCGCGTCGTAATAAGTGTTGATCGCGGTCTTCAGGTTGCCGCTCTCATCCTGCTTCTTGTTGCATCCGGTGGCCAGGGCGGCGGTCACCGCGACCAGGGCGAGCGTCTTTGCAATGCGCATTTGTTCTATCCTCCGCGGGCATGGTGCCCTTGAACCGTGGAGTTAGATGCAGACGTTTGCCCGAACCGGTTTACTTCAGCAGACCGGGCTGCGGCGCCACGCCGGTGTGCACCCAGCGCAA
>CAXUEG010000083.1:5922-10557 GCA_964249935.1 uncultured Terriglobus sp. | reverse complement strand
ACGAGCCCGCTAAATGTGGTGCAGACCCTGCCGGGTGTGCAGGCGGACTCCGCCAGCTCTCCGCCGTCGCCCAGCACACACCCTGCTCCTGGAGTGCGGTTCAGCATCCAGGGCGGCCTGCCATCGCAGACGGAGACCACTGTCGACGGTATCTCGGCGCAGAACCAGACCTCGAACAACATCCAGGGCGATGCGTTCCCTTCCGCCGAGTCGATCGCGGAGATCCGGGTGGACGGCGTGAACAACAATGCCGAGTACGGCCAGCCGGGTGAGATCACGACGGTGAGCAAGTCCGGCACAAACAGCGTGCATGGCTCGGCGTTCTGGTACTTCCAGAACTCGGCGTTCGACGCGGTACCGTACCAGGGCTATGTGCAGCCGGGCACGACGCCCATCAAGCCGAAGAAGGTCGCGAACGATTTCGGTGGAACGATTGGCGGTCCGGTGGTGTTTCCGCACCTGTACAACGGCCGCAACAAGACGTTTTTCTTCGGTACGTTTGAGGGGCTGCGCTACCCGCAGGCCAACATTCTGCAGGCTGCCGTTCCGACTGTCCGCATGAAGCGCGGTGACCTGTCGCAGGAGGAGCCGACCACGCAGTTGCAGAACCCGTTTACGGGTGGCATTTACGCCGGCAATCAGGTGCCGATCAATGCGAGCTCCGCTGCGTTTCTTTCGCTCTACCCGGATCCGAACGTGGATCCGGATCTGTCCCTGAACCAGGCAGTGGCACAGAACGGTTTCAACTACATCAGCTCGCGCCGCGACGACATCAGTTCGAACCAGTTCGATGTGCGCGGCGACCAGACGATCGGGCAGAAGCTGAGCTTCTTCGGCCGCTACACGTTCAAGAACATCGACCAGGTGCAGCCCGCCGATCTGGCGCTGCCGAACTCGACGGCGTTCGCGCACTACCGCATCTTTGCGTCGAGTGTGAACTACGCGATCACGCCGCGCATTGCGAACGAGTTTCGCTTTGGCTTCACGCTGGAGCAGGACGGCAATCAAAACCCATTCGATGGCGCGGGGTTCACCAAGAACACGGGCCTGAACGTACCTGCGAACCAGCAGACGCCATTTTTCAACGGCCTGCCTCACGTGCAGTTCAACGGCGGCGACGACCCGGTGTACTCCATCGGCGAGCGGCTCGGGTATGACGAAGCTTCGCGGCTGTTCCAATATGTGGATAACCTGACGCTGCAACTGGGTCCGCACACCGTGCGTTTCGGAGCGGATATCCGTCATCTGGTCGCGCACACGGAGGCCGGCGGCGAGACGACGTCGATCAACTACGGCAACTTCAACTTCGACCCGAACAATACCGCGACCGGCAATCAGTGGGCGGACTTCCTGGTCGGTGTTCCCTACCAGAGCCAGAGCAACACCATCAGCAATGACAACAATGCAAGCGCGAATGCGTACGCCTTCTATGGAGAAGATTCGTGGAAGGCTACGGCGAACCTGAACATCAACTTCGGCCTGCGGTATGAGTTCCATCCAGCGCTTGCCGCGGACGGCGGCCTGGCGGGCAATTTCGACCCGAGCGTTCCCAAGACCGGACGCATCATCTATCCGACCGGCGCGGAAGGTACGCTGGCTGCGGAAGAGTTGGCGAGTTTCAACGCCTGCCCCACACCAGGCGTGACGCAGCCGTATGCTCCTGCCGTGGTGCCGGGCGTGGGCTGCACGCCGCTGGTGTCCAGCTCAGCGGCCGGTCTGCCGCTCGGTCTGCGGCACGCTCCGCTACTGCGGTTTGAGCCGCGTTTCGGCTTCGCGTACCGGCCGTTTGGGAACGACCGCACGTCGATTCGCGGAGGCGCGGGGTATTACAACATCACCACGACGGGTGCGCTGTTCTACGCGATCGCGCAGACGCTGCAGGACAACTTCCAGACCTATACGAACTTCTATTCCACCGGTTCCAACACCGCGCAAGCACCCGCCGGCACCGTGGTGACGCCGACGTTTGCCTTTCCAAACACGAGCGCATCCTCAAGCCAGTTCGTAGCGCAGCCGCAAACTGCTTACTTCTACGCCGCGATCGACACGAACTGGCACGACCCCTATTCGTTGCAGACCGATTTGTCCATCGATCACGATTTTGGCAAAGGGATCGGGACACGGGTCAGCTACGTGGGCATGCACACATGGCACCTGATCTGGCAGCCGCAGTTCAACCAGCTGCCGTTTTCCACCACGCGCACCGCTGCCAGCGCTCCCGTGACAGACCTTCCGTTCCCGAACTTCTACCAGATCACGCGTCGCGCGACGGGGGCTGACTCGGATTACCGCTCGTTGCAGGGCGAGTTGCATCGGCGCATGCTGAACGGCATCTCGTTCGACGCCGTGTATACCTTTGCGAAGAACCTGAGCGATAACCAGGGCAGCAACGTGAACTTCAGTTCCTCCGGATTTGTGGATGAGCAGGGCGGGTACAACGCAACCGACAGCACCAACCCGCGGCAGGACTACGGCAATGTGACCGGCACGCGGCGGCACCGGCTGCTGCTGACGGGGATCACGGAGCTGCCTGTAGGCCGCGGCAAGAAGTTCGGTGGCGGCATGAACCGCTTCGCCGACCTTGCGGTGGGCGGCTGGCAGCTGTCGAACATCTTTGTTTTGCAGAGCGGACCGTTCCTCACGGCGTACCTGCCGGCAGGCAACATCGATCCTTCCGGCACTGGCGCTAACAACTATCTCGGGGGTGCTCCGGCACGCCCGGACCGTGTTGCCAACGGAAACACGAGCCGGCATAACCGCAACCAGTGGTTCAACACGGCGGCGTTCGCGTGCCCGGGTGGAGGCACATTCCAGGACATCCAGGCTGGCAACTGCAACGTGGGCGTTGGCAGCCTGCCCATCGGCCGCTTCGGCACGGAGCATGTGGGCGATCTGGAAGGGCCGGGGACGGTTTCGCTGTCGACCGGCTTGAGCAAGCAGTTTGCCATTACCGAGCGGGTTCACCTGCGCGCGGAGGGCACGTTCACCAACATCCTGAACCACACCAACCTGGCCGACCCGGTGCTGGATCTGACCAACGCGAGCTTTGGTCAGATTACGCAGGCGCGCGGGTCGGACTTCAGCGGCAACCGTACGGGCCAGGTATCGATGCGGCTTGAGTTCTAGCTGCCCCGTCCTGCGGAGAAGGCCTGGCTTCGGCTGGGCCTTTCTGCGTCCCGTGTGGTCCTTCAAGGGTCCCAGGTGCAGTTTGCCATCTGTTTACCGCTTGCGGCCCCAGCTCGGGTTCGCGCAATTTTATAATCGCGAGGTGCGTCTGCTGTGCTGGTTTCGATGGGCTCTCGTCCTTTTCGCGGTTTGTGCTCCCCTGCTGCGTGCGCAGGAAGACACGGGCGGGCGCGTGCTGTTGGTGTTGCCCTTTGACAACCGCAGCGGGCAGGCAAACCTGGACTGGGCCGGTGAATCGTTTGCGGAGACGATCAATGAGCGGCTCAGCTCTGCCGGGTACCTGACGATCAGTCGCGCCGACCGGGATTACGCTCTGGACCACCTGGGGCTGCCGCTCGGGTTCCGGCCGTCGCGGGCGACCACGCTTCGGATTGCGCAGACGCTGGACGCGGAGTACGTGGTGGTGGGCCACTTCAACGTGGTCAACGGCAACGTGGAAGCCGAGGCGCAGGTCATCCAGGTAAACCAGTTGCGCATGAGCGCTCCTTTGAAAGACAGCAATACCCTGCAGCACTTGCTGGACCTGGAGAATGGGATTGCGTGGAGGTGCGCGCGCGAGATCGACCCACACTTCGCGGTTGCGCTCGGCACGTTCCAGGCGGCGTCGCAGGGCATCCGGCTGGACGCGTATGAGAACTACATTCGCGGCATCAGTGCGCAGAGCCCGGACGAGCGGATCAAGCGGCTGAAGGCAGCGGTCGATGCGCAGCCGAACTACACCGCAGCCGTGCTGGCGTTGGGCCGTGCGCAGTATGCTGCGCGCGACTACGACGCGGCGGCGGCCACGCTGGTCAAGGTTCCGGTGAGCGATCCGGCGGCGCTGGAGGCGAGTTTTTACCGTGGTCTGGCGCGCTTCAACTATGCAAAGTACGCCGAGGCGGAAACGGCCTTCGGCTTTGTGAGCAGCCGGCTGCCGCTGCCCGAGGTGGTGAACGACCAGGGCGTGGCAGAGGCGCGGCAGAAGAAGGACGGGACGGCGCTGCTGCAGCGCGCCGCGGCCGCTGACCCGCAGGATCCGGACTACCACTACAATGTCGCCGTGTCTCTGCGGCGCCGCGGCAACACCCCGCAGGCGCGCGCGGAGGCAGAGCAGGCGCTGAAGCTGCGACCGCAGGACAACGAGGCGAAGCTGCTGGCCGGCGTGCTGGCCGGAACGACGCCGACGCCGGCGGGCTACGATCCGCAGGAGCGGATTCGGCGCACCTACAGCGAAGCCGGCGTGCGGCAGGCGGCTTTTCAGCTGGACCAGATGCGCGAGGCTAAAAACGAATCGCTGCCGCCGGCAGCGCGGGCGATCACTCTGGCGCAGTCGGGGCAGGACTACCTGAATAATGGCTTGCTGCTGGAGGCGGAACGTGAATTTCAGCAGGCGATTGCAGCCGATCCGCGCTCGCCGGAGGCCCACCTAGGCCTGGCGCTGGTGCGGGAGCGCAGCGCAAATACAGGCGA
>CAXUEG010000083.1:0-5912 GCA_964249935.1 uncultured Terriglobus sp. | reverse complement strand
CAGCAGTCCGTTTCGCTGAAGCCGACAGTCGGTGCGTTTCTGCTGCTGGCGCGCCTGGATCTGCAGGCGAACCAGTTGCCGGCAAGCGCGTCGGACACGGCGAACGCACTGCGGCTGGAGCCGAACAACGCGGCTGCGCTCGCCATGCGGCAGGCATTGCAATCGCGTGGACAGGGGTTGCCGTGACCGGTGCGATACGACGGTGGCGGCACTGTTCCGCGCTGCTGCTTTCTCTCGCCTTTGTGGGCTGGTTGTGTGCGGAAGGGAACGGCGACGCATCGAGCCATGGCTCGCAGGCGACGGTTACGACGATTCTGCTGCATGACACCATTCAGCCGGTGAGTGCAAACATGCTGCAGGAAGAGCTGGCGGCGGCGAACGAAGGCAGACCTGCCGCGATCCTGCTGGACCTGAGCACGCCCGGCGGGCTGGCGGCGAGCGCGGATCGCATGGTGGCGAACATTCGCGCGTCGCCCGCGCCTGTGGTGGTGTTTGTACACGAAGCGGGCACGGAGGTGGCCGGTGAAGGTCTGCGCGTGCTGCTGGCAGGCGATGCCGCCGTGATGGATCCGGAGACGCGGCTGCTTCCGCTGGTGGAGTTGCGCCGGGGTACACGCGCGGCGAAGCTGGAGCGCGAGGCTGAGATCGACGCGCTTGCAAACGCGATTGCCGGGGCCATGAAGCGGCACGGACGCGACCCGCAGGTGGCCAGAGCGTTGCTGGCCGACGGTCTCCCGCTTGCGCCCGAGCAGGCGCTGCAGGCAGGCATGCTGGATGCGGTGACCAGCAGGGACGAGGTGGCGTTACGAACCCTGCAGCCGAAAAATAGCGCGGCGGCAGCTACGATCGCCGGGGCAAAGGTGGTTGCGCTGCCCATGGCGCCCCGGCAGCACCTGATGCGGGCGCTGATGAATCCCGATCTGGCGGTGCTGCTGCTCACCCTGGGAGGCCTGCTGATCCTGTTGGAGATCAACACGCCCGGCACGATCGTTCCTGGCGCGGCGGGCGTGATGCTGGTGCTGCTGAGCCTGTATGCGTTGCTGCTGATGCAACTGCGCTGGCAGGGTGTGCTGCTCCTGGTGATTTCTCTGGGCTTCTTGCTGGCGGAAACACAGTTTCACCGCGGAAGTGCCTACGGCATTGCGGCCGTGGTGACGCTCACGCTGGGTCTGCGGCTGCTGGTGCGGGGGCCGGTGCCGGAGCTTGAGGTGGACTGGAGCACCAGCATTGGAGCCGGGCTTGGCTTTGGCAGCATTACCGCCGGCCTGGTGCTGCTGGGGGTGCGCGCGCGCAGGGCCAAAGTGCGAACCGGCGCCGATGCCATGCTGGGTTGGCTGGCCGTGGCGCAAACACCGCTGGAACCCACCGGGGAGGTGCTGGTACGCGGCGAACTGTGGCGCGCACGATTGAGCGAGGGCAACACCTACCTGCCCGCGGGCGAGTGTGTGAAAGTGCAGAGCACGGACGGGCTGACCCTGGAGGTCGCGCCCATGGCGCAGCAGTCGCAGGAGCCCGAGGCGGTTCAGGCCCGGTGAAGTCCGCCGCGTGGGCTATGACCCGCACGGGCCCGGAAGCGGTGGTTCCCGGGAGCCTGCGCGTCACTCATTTCTGCCTTGCCGCCGTTGACGGGCGCTCCCGGGCGGAGTCCTTCAAGTAGACTTCAAGGTGCGAGGATTTCAGCTGTTGGCCTTTTCTGTGCGTCTTTTTCGATCCGTGTCTGCCCTGCTGGGGGCGACTTTCTGTTTGAGTGGGGGCGTGACAAGCGCCAAGGCGCAGGCGGACCCGGGGAGTACGCCGCCGACACGCTTCCAGAGAATCGCAAGCCATTTCGACCTGGCGGTGTCAGGCATCGGCGACTTTGAAAGCAGCGTCAGCGGGCCGGTGCTGAACAACATCGCGAACAACGGAACTCTGATGCAGCAGCAGTACAAGGCCGAGGCGGGCGTGCTGGCGACCATTCGGGCGCAGAAGTCGCCGTGGATCGGTGGTGAGTTCAACTACAGGCTGGCCAAGTACACGTACACGTTCAACTACACCAATCCGGCACTGGACTTCTTCACGCAGAACACGGCGAACGAGTACACGCTGGGCTACATAGCCCGGCCGGAACACCCGCTGCTCGGCTTCAAGCCGTCCATTGGCGTGGGTGCGGGGACGGTCGAGTTCAAGCCTTCGAAGTCCAGCGGAACAGGCCTGCCGGTGCAGGCGCGTGCGGCGTACTATTACACGCTGGGCGGAGACAAGCCGCTGTATGGCGACGTCCTCGGGTTACGGGTTGGGTTCCGGCAGGTGTTTTACCTGGCACCGGACTTCGGGCAGAACTATCTATTGATCAAGAAGCGGGCGATCTCCTCGGAGCCAACTCTCGGCCTGTACGTCCACTTCTAACCTGTCTGTACTCAACGATCCTGACTGTTTCGCGGCTGCAGAGCCCCCGCTATGAATCGCACGCCTGACGACCTGGACGATCTGACGCTGCCGAAGCATACACACCTGAAGAAATCGCTGGAAGCCTAAACATCCGAGATGCGGTCGGGCGGGCGTGAGGACCTGCGAGACGAGATTGGCCCGCCGGAGCGCGAGTTCACGCTGAGTACGGGCACTGTGTTGGCGCTGTTTTTCGGGCTGGCACTAGTGTGTGCGGTCTTTTTCGGTTTTGGGTACAGCATGGGCCGCAAGTCCGCGGTCGCGGCTGCCGTGCCGGCCGCGGATACGACCGCCAGTACTGATGCGGTCGAGGCGGATACATCCGCGGCGAACAAACCTTCCGCGGGGTCGCCGGCGGCGCAAACGATTCCCGCGTACCAGGGCCAGAGGGACTCTGATGCGGACAGCCGTGGACCGGCTGCGCCGGCGTACAAGGCTCCAGTGGCCGGAAACACGACCTCTGTGACGGTGCCGGTGAATGACACAGCGGCGGTGAAGCCGAAGAAGCCGGCAGTCGACCCGGATGGGCAGATCGTGGAGGCACCGAGGCCCGCCGTGGCGCGTCCGTCAGCCGTGGCGACGGCTGTGCCACCAACCACGACCGCAGCTGTCCCGATACAGACGACGAATGCCGGCAACCTGGTGGCGAATGGCGGCGCCACGTATGTGCAAATTGCGGCGGTGAGTCACAAGGAAGACGCGGATGTCCTGTTGAATGCGCTGAAGCGCCGGGGTTATACCGTATTGACCCGATCCGGCGACAGCGACACGCTGATCCACGTCCAGGTGGGACCGTTCGCGAACAAGAAGGATGCGGAAGCGATGCGGCAGAAGCTGTTAGGCGATGGATACAACGCGATTTTGAAGTAGAAGTAGCTTCGGTACTGGAGAAAGCCCGCTTCGGCGGGCCTTTCTGTTTCAGGACACGGCGGGGTTGTCTGCCGATGCTGGTAGCGGGTGCATGTACTCCGGCAGCGCGCTGAGGATACTCTGGCGAACAGCTTGCAGAAGATCGTTGCGATCAGGGTAAGTGGCGGGTGCGATCGCGGGCAGGAAGCGGATGTGCGCGGTACCGGGCGTGATGGCGGCGCTTCCCTTCCGCATCATGCGCTCGGTGCCCCAAAGTGCGACCGGGACGATGGGCGCGCCGGTGGATTGCGCAAGGTGGAATGGGCCACGCTTGAACGGCAGAAGGCGGCCGGTGCGGGAGCGGGTGCCTTCGATGAAGATCAGGAGTGAGAGGCCGGACTGAATTGCTTCCGCGGCGGCCTTGGCAGCCTGCACCGCAGAGCGCCGGTCGCCGTCGCGCTCGACCGGGACGAATTTGCCCATCCGCATGGCGGGGCCGAGCAGCGGAATGCGCATGAGAGATTTCTTGAGCATGACGGATGGAGTGCCGGGCAGCATGGGAATGAGCGCCGGCGGGTCGAGGTTGCTGACGTGGTTGCTCATGTAAATGCAGGGCCGGTCTTTGGGAATGTGCTCTAGGCCCTGCACGTCGAAGGTGATGCCGGAGGCGCGCAAGCCGAGGTGGGCGATGCGCTGGCCGGCGCGGTACATCCAGCCGATATCGTGACTGGCAAGCGTAAGCGGCATGCCAAGAAGGCCCGCGGGGACGCCCAGGACCATGAACACGGATACGGCTTTTGCTGTGGAGAAGAGGCTCATTGAGACGTTCTTATTCCTTGGAACGTGGTGACACTTGGGCAGAAAGCAGGTCCTTCGCTTCGCTCAGGATGACAATGCTACGTGGCAGGCGCAATCAAGCGCTGCTCGCAGAACGCAATGCGGCGATGGCGGCGGGGAGCTTGGTGTAGATGTTGCCGAAGCCGCCATTGCTGAGGATCGCGATGACATCGCCTTCATGGAGCGTGGGGGCGAGCGTGGCGCTGATGGTGTCGGCGTCGGGCAGGAGCTGCGCGGGGGTGCCGAGTTGGTTGAGTGCGGCGACGACGCGCTGAGGTTCGAGGCGCTCTTCAACGGGAATGCTTTCCTGCTTGAAGACGGCGGCGAGAACGACCTGGTTTGCGGCGGAGAGCGCGTCGACGAGGTCCTGCTCGAAGACGTTGCGGCGGAGGGTGGCGGAGCGCGGTTCGACGACCGCGATGAGGCGGCGGCCCGGGTAGGCGCCGCGCAGGGCGCGCAGGGTCTCGCGGATGGCGGTCGGGTGATGCGCGAAGTCGTCGATGACGGTGATGCCGTGGGCTTCCGAGCGGACTTCGAGCCGGCGCTTGACGCTCCGGAAGGTCTGCAGGGCTTCGGCGATGGGTTCGGCGTCGATGCCCTGCCCCGCCGCGAGCGCCGCGGCGGCGGTGGCATTGAGCGCGTTGTGCTCGCCGGCCATGGGCAGTTCGAGGTCTGCGAAGTGCTGGCCCTGCTCCAGCAGCGTCCAGCGGCTGGTCGCGCCGGGCTGGAAGCTGACGATCTGCCAGTGCGAGCTGGGCTCGAAGCCGTAGCGCTCGACCGGGCAGAAGGCGCGGGCGACGCACTCGGTGACGTTGCTGGAGCGGTCGAAGGCGACGATGCGGCCGCGGCGCGGAAGCAGGTTCACGAGGCGCTTGAAGGCGGTCTTGACCTGGGCGAGGTCGGCATAGATGTCGGCGTGGTCGAACTCGACGTGAGTAAGGATGAGCGCGTCCGGAAAGTAGTGGAGGAACTTGGGGCCCTTGTCGAAAAAGGCAGTGTCGTACTCGTCGCCTTCGAGGATGAAGGGGCGCGTGCCGGGGTTGACACGATAACTGGTTCCGAAGTTTTCGGCGACGCCGCCGACGAGGAAGCTGGGGGCGAAGCCAGGGTGGCGGCGCGCCGCGACCTCGTAGATCCACGCGAGCATGCTGGTGGTAGTGGTTTTGCCGTGGGTGCCGCTGACGACGAGCGGCTCGCGGGAGCGCAGGAACTCGTCATGGATCATCGACGCCATGCTGCAGAAGGGGATGCGCTGGTCGAGTACGGATTCGAGTTCGGGGTTGCCGCGCGAGATGGCGTTGCCGACGACGACGAGGTCGGGCGCGGGCTCGAGGTGCGCCTCGTCGAAGGGCTGCAGCAGCGGGATACCCATGGCGGCGAGTTGGTCGCTCATGGGCGGGTAGGCGCCGGCGTCGGAGCCGGTGATGTGGTGACCCTGCGCCTGGAGCATGCCCGCAAGCGAAGCCATGGCGGTGCCGCAGATGCCGATCAGATGGATGTGGCGGCGGCGGGCTTCGGTATACGGCATCGGTTCAGTGTAGCGAGTCAGGGCTACGAAACGGCGGCTTCAAGGAGACGCAGCGATGGTTCGCGTTCCAGGTTGAGTTCGGCCTGGACATTCAGCGGCAAGGTGACGTTGGGAGCATTCACGTGTCCGCTCTGAAGACCGATGGCGATGGGTCCGTTGAAGTCGCGGAGATTGTGCAGCAGCGCGGCTTCGAGCAGGGCATTTTCGCGCGCGCGATGTTCGGGATCATGGCTGGTGAGGCACTGTTCCATGTTGCCGAAGACGATGCCCT
>CAXUEG010000082.1:9869-10585 GCA_964249935.1 uncultured Terriglobus sp. | reverse complement strand
GGCGAGCACAGCGTCGAGGTCGTCAGCGAGGGTCTGGAAGTCGAGATGGGCGTGGCTGTCGACGATGTGCATAGAGGGATCCGGTACTCTCTGGCTTCGCGAGAGTCTGCAGAAGCAGGTCCTTCGCTTCGCTCAGGATGACAATCTTGCAACTCAAGCAGCTTCTGCCCTGCTCCGGGTGAGTTGGAGATCAGCGGAGGCGGGCACCGATTTCGATATCCTCGAGGAAGCTGGCGAGGGCGGGGGTGCCGTCGCCGATGCTGGCGGCGACGATCATGCCTTGCGACTCGTACCCGCGGAGTTTGCGGGGCGCGAGATTGGCAACGATCACGACCTTACGGCCGATGAGTTTGTCGGGATCGTAGTACGCCGCGATGCCTGCGAGCACCTGGCGCTTTTCGTAGCCGAGGTCGACTTCGAGGCGAAGAAGCTTGTCGGATTTGGGCACCCGCTCAGCGAAGAGGACCTCCGCGACGCGGAGGTCGATCTTGGTGAAGTCGTCGATGGTGATCTGCGGGGTGTCTGGCTTTGCGGGTGCATCGGTGTCCGCGGCTGCCTCCGATTGGACCGGTGCTTCACTTGTGCTGGTGGTTGTGGATCCGTCGATCGGGCTCGCCGGAATGGCGGCTGTGGCCTCGGTCATGGGCGCCAGCTTTTGCGTGGTCGGGTCGACCTGTTCGTCGTGTGTTCCGGCCGCGGGCGAGGCGAGCTTCTGT
>CAXUEG010000082.1:9499-9859 GCA_964249935.1 uncultured Terriglobus sp. | reverse complement strand
CTCCTTATCGGCGCGGGGAAAGAGTGGCTTAAGCGTGCCGAGGCGTGTGTTGACAGGGAAGCCGCCGTGGGTCAGGTCGGTCAGTTCACCGTTGGCGACGGCGCGACGCAGAGAGCCGAGGCCGAGCTGCTGCCAGACGGCTTCCGTGGTGAAGGGAAGCACGGGATGGAGCAGGGCGGTGAGGATGCGGATGGCCTTGACGGCGGTGCGGAGCACGGTGGCCAGGCGCGCGTGTTGTGTCTCGTCTTTCGCCAGCTTCCATGGGGCGTTTGCGGTGATGTACCCATCGGTTGCGGTGACCAGGGCGGCGCAGGCCGTGACCGCGGCAAGTCCGGTCTGCAGGTCGCGGGCGAAGTTGAC
>CAXUEG010000082.1:0-9489 GCA_964249935.1 uncultured Terriglobus sp. | reverse complement strand
GAACTGCTGCTGCGCGAATGCGTCGGCCACGCTGCGGATCGCATCGGTGGTAGCGACGGTGAGTTCAGTGCTGAGACCGGCCTCGGGGACGATGCCGGCAAAGTACTGCTCGACCATGTTCAGTGTGCGGCTGACCAGATTGCCGTAGCCGTTCGCGAGGTCACTGTTGTAACGGGTCATGAGAGCGTCGAAGCTGAAGGAGCCGTCCTGGCCGAAGGGGATTTCGCGCAGGAGAAAGTAGCGAAGAACGTCGGCGCCGAAGCGGTCCTGCTCATGCCTTTCAAGATCGGGGCGAAGCGCGCCGAAGGCATCGAGGATCGTTTCGGCGCGCACGATGTTGCCGCGCGACTTGGACATCTTCGATTCTTCGAAGAGAAGCCAGCCGTGGGCGACGATCTTCCTGGGCAAAGGCAGGCCTGCGGCGAGTAGAAAGGCGGGCCAGTAGACGGAGTGGAAACGAATGATTTCCTTGCCGACGAGCTGGACGTCGGCGGGCCAGAAGCGGGCGAGGTTCTCGCGGGCTTCGGCGGACTCGTCGCCGTAGCCGAGGGCGGTAATGTAGTTCGCGAGGGCATCGAGCCAGACGTAGATGACGTGCTTCTGGTCTGTGGCGTTCGCGGCTGGCTCTGGAACGGGAATGCCCCAGTCGAAGCTGGTGCGGGAGACGGAGAGATCCTTAAGGGCGCCGGGAACGTACGGCACGCCGGTGTCGCTGCGCAGCGTTTCCGCGCCGCTGGTTACGTTGCCACGAAGGAAGGAGAGCACCTCGTTCTTTCGCGATTCCGGCTCAATGGCCAGCTGGTTCGACTCGATGAGGTCGATCAGCGGCTTTTGAAAGGCGGAAAGACGGAAGTAGAAGTTCTCTTCGGTGACGGTTTCAGTGGGCCGGCCGTCGGGTCCGATCGTGCCTGGTGGACCTTCGACGAACATTTCTTCGGAGACACAGTACTGGCCGGTGTAGCTGTCGAGGTAAATGTGGCCGCGCTCGTGGAGGGTGGTGAAGATCTGCTGCACGCCGCGGCGATGGGCATCCTCAGTGGTGCGGATGTACTGGTCGTAGGAGATGCCCATGCGCTGCCAGAGGTCGCGGAAGGTCGCCGACACTTCGTCAGCGAACTGCTGCGGCGTGACGCCGGCGGCGTGGGCCGACCGCTGTACCTTCTGGCCGTGCTCGTCGGTGCCGGTCAGGAACCAGGTGTCACGGCCCTGTAGACGGGCGTGAAGGGCGAGCACGTCGGCGGCGATGGTCGTGTACACGTGGCCGATGTGGGGCCGCGCGTTGACATAGTAGATGGGAGTGGTGACGTAGAACTTCGGAGGCATGCGTGCTTGTGAAGGATAACAGCGGAGGAGCCGGGAGAAGCCTTCCGCCACCTGCTGTTCGTTAGCCAGGCAATTTCACGGCTAAATACGGGCCTTTCCCATGGGGAACCGCATGGCTGAAGCATGCCACCTGCCACCAAAACTAAGATGGGAAGCATCGGGGGGACGTTTCGATGAAGATCTGCAAACCGAACATCACGGCAGCAGATCGGCGTCTGCGGCGAACTGCACCGAGGGCTGGCCGAGACGTGGCACCAGCCATTGAATGAAGAGCAACGAGATCAGGTAGGCGCATGCCGCGAAAACAAAAAGAATCAGCGGATGCGTCGTGATGTTCTTCTTGACTACGGCGGTGAAAAGCGCACCACCGATCGCGCCAAATGCTCCGCCAACACCAACCACGGTCGACACTGCGGTGGAGGGAACCACGTCACTTGGCGTGGTCATCAGGTTCGCCGACCAGCCCTGGTGCGCCGCGGCCGCCAGTGAGAATAACGCGATGGTCGGCCAAAGCCCGGTGTGATGCGCGGCCATATAAGGAACAGCGGCAACAGGCAGAACGCAGCAGGCGCAGATCAGCATGGCCAGCTTTCGGGCTTTGTTGACCGTCATGCCGCTACGCATCAGCGCACCGGGCAAGTAGCCGGCGACGATGGAGCCGACCGACGAGGACAGGTACACGACGATGAGTGGCTTGTACAGTTCGCTCAGTCCAAGCCCGTAGTTCTCGTGGAAGTACTTCGGCAACCAGAACAGATAGAACCACCAGATCGGGTCCGTGAGGAACTTGCCGACGGCAAAGGCCCAGGTGCCGCGCTCGCGCAGGATATAGCCGAGCGGGATGCGGTCTGGCTGCAGGCCGGCGTTGCGTACCGGAAGTTCGAGCTGCTGCTGAGTGGTTGTAGCGCCGCGGCGCAGCTTGTCATACGGGAACAGCGCCCAGAGCACCAGCCAGAGCAGGCCGAACGAGCCGGTTGTGATGAATGCCGCGTGCCAGCCATAGCGCGCGACCACGTAGGGTATCAACAGGGGCGCAACGATTGCAGAGACGTTCGCGCCGGAGTTCCAGAGGCCGGTGGCGAGCGCTCGCTCGCTTTGCGGGAACCATTCGCTGGTGGATTTAAGCGCGGCGGGAAAGTTGCCGCTCTCGCCAAGGCCCAACATGAAACGCGCGATGCAGAAGCCAGCAACGGAGCCGACGAAGGCATGGCTCATGCTCGACAGAGCCCAGATCAGAATAGCGATCGCGTAGCCGATTTTAGTGCCGAGCCGGTCGATAATGCGTCCGCTTACCAGCAGGCCGACACCGTAGGCGACCTGAAAGAAGATGAGGACGTTGCCGAAGTTGTCGTTGAAGACTTTGTGCGCGGGGTCGGCCGGGTTCCAGCCCATGAACGGCAGATCGTGCAGCTTTGGCTCGATCAGCGAGAAGACGGACCGGTCCATGTAGTTGATGGTCGTCGCCAGAAAGAGCAGGCCACAGACGAACCAGCGCATCTGGCTCTGCTGGTTAAAGCTGTCCTGGGACGGCGCGGGGCGGTGCACGGTGGCCAAAGGAACTCCGCTGAACGAGAGCTGAAGCAAACGCAGGAGCGGGAAACGTCCGGTCTGCCGCACACCGAGCATACTGATGCGGGCGGCAACACTGTCAAGCGCGAGTGGTGGCGATTCGCGCTTAGAATCGGGGTTGCGATGAAGACGACCGTGGTGACCGGCGCAGCCGGCTTTCTAGGACGCAATGCCGTAGCGGAACTGAACCGGCGCGGAAATGCCGAGCTTCTGCTGGTGGACAGGCTGCAGAGTGACGAGCGCTGGAAAAACCTTGTTGGGTTGCGGTATGAGGACCTGGTCTCGCCCGAGGAGTTTCTGGATCGCTTGCAAGGCGTGGGTGATGCGGAGCTTCCGGAAATTGAGACGGTCATTCACCTGGGCGCTTGCTCGGCGACCACGGAGCGCGACGCCGACTACCTGCTGCGCAACAACTACGCGTATACGCGCGCGCTGTGCGAGTGGGCGCAGCGTAAAGGCGTGCGCTTCGTGTACGCGTCTTCGGCTGCCACGTATGGGGACGGCAGCCTTGGGTATGACGACAGTGACTCCCTGACACCACGGCTCAAGCCGCTGAATATGTATGGCTATTCAAAACAGATGTTCGATCTCTGGGCGTTGAAGCATGGTTTGTTCTCAAAGGCTGACAATCCGATCGCCGGCATCAAGTATTTCAACGTGTATGGGCCGTATGAAGACCACAAGGGAGACATGCGGTCGGTGGTGAACAAGAGCTTTGGCCAGATTGGTGACGGTACAGGGAAGGTGCAGCTGTTCAAGAGCTATCGCGATGACTACCGGGACGGTGAGCAACTGCGTGATTTTGTGTATGTGAAGGACGCGGTAGACGTGACTCTGTACTTTTCCGAGCATCGCGAAATCGGTGGCCTGTTCAACTGCGGTACGGGGAACGCGCGCACTTGGAACGACCTGGTCACGGCGGTCTCCGGAGCGATGGGACATCGGCCACAGATCGAGTACATCGACATGCCCGGGGAACTGCAGGGCAAATACCAATACTTCACTGAGGCGAAGGTGGATAAGCTGCGAGCGACGGGCTACGCCAGGCCGTTTACCACGCTGGAGGATGGCGTGCACGACTACGTGACCACTTACCTAACATCGCGGGCTACTTTGCGTTAGGTTTCAGAGTTGGAAGTTCGAAACAGATATCTGGAGCAATCGGTGGCCGCAGGCATACGCATTGGGATCGACCTGGGTGGAACGAAGGTGGAGGGCCGCGTGTTTGATGTGACCGGGCACGAGCTGGACCGCATCCGGATCCCCACGCCGAAAGGGGATTACCGCGGTACGATCGAGGCGATCGCTTCAACGGCCGAGACTTTGGAGAAGCGCGCCGGCGAGCGTGGAACGGTAGGCGTCGGTATTCCAGGAACGGTGGTGCGATCCACCGGTCTGGTTAAGAATGCAAACTCCACCTGGCTGAACGGCATGCCGCTGGAGCATGATTTGAGTGTGCGGCTCGGGCGCGAGGTGCGATGCGCCAACGATGCAAATTGCCTGGCGATCTCGGAAGCGATCGATGGCGCGGCGGCGGGCTACCCGGTTGTGTTCGGAGTCATCATGGGGACCGGTTGCGGTGGCGGGGTTGCTATCGGCGGTCGCGTGCACAACGGCCCGAATGGCGTAGGAGGTGAATGGGGCCATAACCCATTGCCACTGCAGACGCCGGAGGAATGGCCAGGACCGGAGTGCTACTGCGGACGTCAGGGATGTATCGAGAAGTGGATTTCGGGAAGCGGATTGGAACGGGACTTTCGAGAAATGACCGGACGGTCGCTACGCGGTCCGGAGATCGTTGCGCTCAGTGAGCAAGGTGACCCGGAGGCCGAAGCCTCGCTGTACCGGCTGGAAGACCGGGTGGCGCGATCGCTTGCGGGTGTGGTGCACATCCTGGACCCGGATGCGTTTGTGATCGGAGGAGGTTTGTCCAGGCTGGCGCGACTCTATGTGAATGTGCCGAAATTGCTTTCGCAGTACACCTTCGGCGGCCCGGTGGAAACGCCCATTCTGCAGGCGGTTCATGGAGATGCGAGTGGCGTTCGCGGTGCAGCATGGCTGTGGCCGCTGGATCCAGGCGATCTGAGGCCGGCTGTGTAACCTTTGGCGGCTCACGCCAGCTCGGTTGCCGTTGCGAGCAGAAGCAGGTCCTTCGCTGGACTCAGATGACAATGCTCCGGTCGGGAAGGACGATGCTGGCTCGGGTTTGCAATGCTTCGGTCGGGGAGGACGAGCCTGGCTGGGGATTGAAAGGCTCCGGCGGGCATACCGGAGCTGGCTCAGCTCCCATGATCCGGTTGTCATGACGATGCCGGGCCACGTGGACCGAAGAAGCTAGAGTTTCGCGGCCTCCAGGTCGACGTTCATCCAGTCGCCCTTTTCGATGCCGGTGCGAATCTGAGCAGGCGTTCGCCCCAGCCGGGTCTGCCCATAGGCGTACACGCCTTCCTTCATGCAGGTGGAGCAGGCCGCACCGTGCGTTCCCTCGAAGCAGGAGTGCAGGCTGTTGTGCCCCATGGCTCGGTCGCAGCGGCAGTAGCACGGGAGCTGGTGCAGCACGGCTGGAATCTTCTGCGCCATCTGATAGGCGGTAGTCTGGTATGAGTGGGTGAAGTAGGGACCGGTCAGCTGCGAGCCCGCCAGCACCGGCGGCAGAGGCGCATGCGGCGCTGCCGCGTTGTAAGCAGGAATGTCTTCAGCGGGATTGCCCCACTGCGCGGAGGCCGCGACGGTCGCGAAGGCAATGGCAGCCAAGGCAAGGAGACGCTTCATAGGGAAAGTTTATCGTTTTACGGGTGCCGGCTGCGTTTGCGGGCGAAAAAAGGCCCGTATGGGTTTTAACGCCCATACGGGGGAGGCCAGTGACGCAACTTGGTGCGGCGGGATGTTTCTCGACCGTCCGCGAATCTCGCTTGGGGCTGAATCACTTCATCGCCCACACTGATTATGACGCAGAACGGGGCAGGAAGTTTCCTCGGTCTACAGAAAAGTGCAAATATCTTCCAAACTTCATAGAATGACGCGAGCGGACGCTTCCGAGAGCCCTTTGTGAGCCTCCGATTATGAGACCTGACCGCTTTCTTTGGCTTTGCGCCGTTGCGCCCAGCCAGCTTTGTTGACCTGGCGGGATCTTCCGAATGCAAGTGCGCCGCTGGGCACTGTTTCGGTGATGCAGCTGCCAGCGGCGATGTAGCTATCGGATTCGACAGATAAGGGCGCGACCAGGGTGCTGTCGGAACCGATGAAACTGCGGTCCCCGATGCGGGTCAAATGTTTGTGCGCGCCGTCGTAGTTGCAGGTGATAACGCCGGCGCCGATATTAACCCCTTCGCCGATCTCGGCGTCGCCTAAATAGCTGAGGTGGTTGGCCTTGGAGCCCGCGCCGAGAGTAGTTTTTTTGGTCTCGACGAAGTTGCCGACGTGCGCGCCTTCGCCGATCCGGCTTTCTGGGCGGAGGTGCGCATACGGTCCGAGAACGGCATTGGCGGCGACCTCCGCCGCATCGAGAACGCAGCCGTTTCGAATCAGCACGCCATTGCCGACGGTGCTGTTTTCGAGCGTGCTGTAGGAGCGGATGCGGCAATGGGAGCCGATGCGGGTGTGCCCGAGCAGCTGGACGTAGGGCTCCACCACCGTGTCTGCGCCGATTTCGACCGCGCTATCGATGACAACGGTGTCCGGCCGGAAAATTGAGACGCCATTCGCCATAAGCCGGTCGGCGGTGGCGCGGCGCAACGCGGCATCCAGATGCATCATCTCGGCAATCGTATTTGCGCCGAGAACTTCGTCCACCGAGTCGGCGGCGACGGCGACCACACGTTCGCCGGCTGCCGTGAGCAGGGAGGCGACGTCGGTGAGGTAGAACTCGCCGGCGCTGTTGGTGTTGGTGAGCTCGTCGAGGCTCTGGAAGAGGGTTGCGGTACGGAAGGCGTAGATGCCGCTGTTGATCTCGCGGAGCTGCTCGGGATGGGCCAGTTGCCCGGGAGTAAGGGATTTCTGCTCGACGATGGAGTGGACCTCGGCTGAGCCTGGCGAGGCGCGCAGGACTCGACCGTAGCCTTGCGGATTGCTGGGAATCGCGGTCAGGATGGTCATTGCGGCCGACTCGTGCGTGTGCGTTTGCCAGAGGCGATCGATCGTCTCGGGCCGGATCAGGGGGACATCGCCGGACAGAACAATCAGATTTTCGGGAGGCATTGTGCTTTCCGAGAGAAATGCCTGCTTGACGCATTGGAGCGCGTGGCCGGTACCGAGTTGGGGCGCCTGAGGGACGAAGCGGACGCCTGTGTGTGCGACGGCCTGGCGGACCAACTCCGCCTGATGGCCGATGACAACCTGGATCGCGGATGCCGGAACGAGATGAAGTGCGGCGTCAATTACATGCTGGAGCAACAGCTTGCCGCCGACCGCGTGCAATACCTTGGGGCGGCTGCTCTTGAGGCGGGTGCCCTTGCCTGCGGCCATGATGACGATTCCGAGTGCTTCCATGGACATAGAGTAGCTGTTTGCCCGGAGGCGCCGGCGCGGGAACCCTGATCCATGTAACCCATCCGGAGTATTGCGAGCGGGTAAACCGGTGCCGCAGACTGGTCGCAACTATGCAGCCTGTTGCCGACCGTGTTCCCCGCAGGGTCACCTCTGCCGTCTGCCGATTTGTGTTCGCCATCCTCGCGGGGCTATCCGTGGGCACGCTGCGGGCGCAGACAGCCGTTCCCGATTCCCAGCCGGTGAACGGTTTGGGGCTGGAGCTGAAGCGTACCGACGCGCAACAGGCCGCGCTGATAGCGCTGCTGGAGGCGCAGCAGACACCGGGATCGCCGGACTATCGCAAATGGCTGACGCCGGAGCAGTTCGCCGAGCGTTTTGCGCCGGATGCGGGCGCGCGCCAGGCAGCCGCGGACTGGTTGCAGCAGCAGGGCCTTCAGGTGACCGGAGCCGCACGGAACGGCATGCGCGTTGGGTTCAGCGGGACCGCGGCGCAGGTGAAGCGGGCGTTGGGGGTGATGTTGCAGGTGCAGGTCGCCGGCATTACGTCCGCGCTTTCGATCGTGCCGGGATCCGGCGCGCGACTTCCTCAGGCGCTCGGGGCGAAGGCTGTGCACGTGCCGTCCGGGGGAGCGGATGCGGTCGCGGTGTTGGCAGATGCGGTGGACGGGAACGCAAAGGCGGTGGTGGTTGTTCCGTCCACGGTAGATGACAGCATGGCCGATGAGTGGCAGGAATTGCTTGCCGAGGCCGCGGCTCAAGGGATCACGGTGTTGCAGGTGAACGGCGGCGGGCTGGATACCGGCGCTGCAAGTGCCGCGATGCTGGCTTCGTCCACCGGAACCGCGCAGGCGAGCGATGCTGCGGCGGAACGGCCAGACTGGCAGGCGGCTGCCGGGCTGCCCGCGAACGGTTTGCGTGCCGTGCCGGATGCGATGCTGGGCGATGCTTCAACGCTGGCGCAGGCGCTCAGTGTTTCCGCGGAGCAGCACGGCCGGGTTGGCGCGCTGGCGCCGCAGATGTACCGTCTCGCAAGCGGCCATGGAATTTTCACCCACGCAGACAGTACGGTTGCGGATGGAACATGGACCGCAGCGGACGGGCTTGGCATCGTGAACGTAACGGCACTCGTGAGGGCGCTGGCGACGGGTACGACGGGCGTCAACGTGGCTCTGACCGCGTCGACTACGACCATTACGCATGGTCAGAGTCTGGGATTGTCCTACACCGTGACAGGGACCGGCGGTACCCCGACCGGCACGGTCACGGCGACGCTCAAGGGGCGAAGTGGGAACACCGTTACGCTTGGACCCACTTCGCTGAACTCCAGCGGCGTGGCGACGTTCAACACGAGCACGCTGCCGGGAGACGTGTATGACATCTCCGGGAGTTACAGCGGGGATGGTACGTTTGCCGCGGGCACCAGCAACACAGTGACGACGACGGTTTCGCCGGAGAATGTGGCGCTGAGCGCGACGGCGCCGGCGACGGCAGCCGGCGGAACGATTCCGGTCACCGTGACGGCAACTTCGGCCAGCGGCGTGGGCGTGCCGAGCGGCTCCGTCACGGTAACGGCGTACTATTCCGCAACTCCAACGACGTATACAGGAACGCTTTCAAGCAGCACCACCAACAGCGCCACCGCGTTGGTGAACGTGCCCGCCAGCGCTGTTGGCCAGATTTCCATGCAGGCAAGCTGCTCCAGCAACGGCAGCTTCGCCTGCACGCAGCCGACGAGTTTCGCGGCGACCGTGACGCAGGGGACGCCAACGGTCACGTTGACCAGCACGGCGGAAGCGCTGGTTTCAAATTCAGCAACGCAGAAGTACGATCTGGCAGTAAACGTTGCGGCACCCGCTGGAAGCAGCACGACCACGCCAACGGGCACAGTGACGTTGCAAAACAATGGGACGACCTTTGCGACCGTTTCGCTGACAAAGGGCGTCGCGGTTTACACGGCATCCCTGAGCGGCACGGGCAACAGCCTTGTGGCGGTGTACAACGGCGACACGAATTATGCCGCGGCGAGTTCCGCGGCGGTGGTGGTGAGCGCGCCGCTAATCCCAACGATGACGACGATTGCGGCGAGCCCGATTGCAATCACCTTCGGCT
>CAXUEG010000081.1:0-10631 GCA_964249935.1 uncultured Terriglobus sp. | reverse complement strand
CCCGCAGTCGATACATGCGCTCCAACGCAAGCGCCAAGGCTGGATCCGCGCCTACCGCGCACGCCAGCAGCAGGCCAGAAGCGGATCGCTCCACCGGAAAACTTCCGGCAGCCTGAAAGAGGCGTGACGGGGCGAAACTCTGCGGCGGCATCGCGGACGGCGACGGCAGATGAAGCACCGGCAAGCCCCACTGGGCGGCAACGGCCCCGGTGATTCCGTCTTCCGGCACACCGAAGCGCGTCTGCAGCACGTCGCCCAACCGGTGACCGGTCGCCGCCTGCAGCCGCAGCGCTTCCTGCAACTGCTCTGCTGTTACCACGCCGCGCGCCTGCAGAATCAGACCGAGTGGGACCCGGTGGCGCACGCGCGACGCCGCCACACCCGATTCCGGAAAATCCCGGCGCGCACGTTCTCCCAAAGCCTCACGCAGGCAGCTCTTCCGGCAAAACCAGTGACCCTCCAGACGTGGACGCGCGCCGCTGCGGAAGCCGAGCAGAACACCCACAGGACGATGCCGCCCGCAGCGGCAGGCATGCTCGTCGCCACGTTGCGTCGCGGTCGGTCTGGCCGCAAGCCCAGGTCCATCCGGGAGACGAAGCAGGCCAGGATCTCCGCTCGCCGTCCAATTCACGCTTAAAGCAGGCAACGCACACTCTCCAGGCGGGGCTGCGGTTCCAGCACCTCCGACACATGCAGGGCAAAGCTGCCGCCGACCACCACAACTTCGCCACGCGCCACGATGCGGTCGCCCACCAGCAAATCCACCGGATCCGTTACGTCGCGATCCAGCTCCAGCACCGTGCCGGGCGCGATCTCCAGCGCCTCCGCCAACTTCATCTCGCGACCGCCAAAATGCAGCCGCACCTCCAGCTCTACATCCAGCCAGGGCTCGGGCGCTCGCGTGCCGCTGGCGTCCATGGCGGCAATCATGGGTGTCGGCTCAGGCATGGGCTTGGCCCTCCCCGGATCGCTCGGCCACGGGCGTTCGTGCTGGCAACAGCGCGCGATGCGTTCCCGCATCACGCACCGCGGTAATGCTGGCCGCGCGCCACGCGCCCCCACGCACCGGCACAGCCGCTGCGACGGGAACCTCGCTCACGCGGAACTCCGCGGGTGCGTTCGACGGCAATGGCAGAACCAGCGTGCTGCCAGGGCGCAGGTTCTGCAGACGCGACGCCGGAATCCGCACTGGCGGGAAGCATAAACCCGTGCGAACGCGCGCCTCGTCCAAGGCGCAGAGCAGGGTCTGGAGGTCGGCCTCTGTGTGTTTCCGCGTCGATCGCTGCAGCTGCGGCACGCGCCGCATCACCGACGCGAGCACCGGTGCGGCGACACACAGGGAGACATCGCCCGAGATGTCGCTGGTTCCAACTCGCAGGTGGAAGCAGTACACCTTTTCCGCCGGGGTCAGCAGCTGACGCTCTCCGGCGTTGCGGGAGCGTTCGCCCGGCTTCAGATGCAGAGCGATGCCCTGCCACACCGTGTTCCACTCGCGCAGCACTACATGGAGCACCGCGTGAAAAATTTCATCCTCAATCTCCGTCAACTCTCGCGCACCCGCGGAGGAAACACCCGAGCCTCCAAGCAGCAGCTCGATCATCTGCGCGGCCAGGGGCAGCGGCCAGCGCAACAGGCCGGTTGCATGCACCTCCGGCAAGTGGATCGGCAGCGTATAGCAATCGTCGGCGCGCTCCAAAAACTCGCGAAAGGTTTGGTGCGTCTGCGCCTCCGCCGTCACTGTAACGCCCGTGCGGAGCCACGCGGAAAGCGCGTGTGTCAGGTTGCGCGCCAACTGCTCATCGAGCGACCGCAGCATGCGCAGTTGCTCGGTGGTCACGTGCCCCGAATCTCCAAAATGAAAGCGCTCGAGCGGCGGAGTCTCTGGCAGGATTTCAACGGCCACGGCGCTTCTCCTTACCCGTCGTGACCGGCTGGTTACGTCCGCGCAACGCTGCCATCGCCGTGCGAAGACGCAGCACCGCCGCCGAATGAATCTGCGACACGCGCGACTCGACCACGCCGAGCGCCTGTCCGATCTCCTTCATGGTCAGTTCTTCGTAGTAGTAGAGCGTCAACACCATGCGCTCCTTTTCGGGCAGCTCTTGAATCGCGTCCGCCAGGTGCTGCTTCATCTCACCCTGCAGGCAGCGGAAGAGCGGCTCATCTCCGGGCGAGCCCGGGATATATGACAACTCCTCGTCGCCGGAGTCCTCATTGCGCTCCAGGTGCAGGCTGCCAATCTCGAGGCCCTTCAGTTCGCCGAGTAGCTGTTGAAATCCCTTCAGGGAAATGTCCATGCCCTCCGCGATCTCTGCTTCGGTCGGCGCCCGTCCCAGCTTCTGCGTCAACAGATGGATCTGCTCTTCCACTGCGCGGCCCTTGCGGCGCAGTTCGCGCGGGCTCCAGTCCAGCGTTAGCAGCGAGTCCAGAATCGCGCCACGAATGCGGAACTGCGCATAGCTCTTGAACTGCACCTGCTTCGTCCGGTCGAACTTGGCAAACGCATCGATCAGCCCGATGATGCCGGCCGAGACCAGGTCGTCCAGCTCAACGTGCTGCGGCAGCCGCTCGTGGATTCGGCGAGCCACGAATCGAACCGTGCTCATGTGTTCCATCAGCAAAAGGTCGCGCTCGGTGCTGGTCATGGGCTGCGTCGGTTCTGCGGTCGCGGCTCCGCCATACGCTCCCATGGCTGCGTTCTGCATGGCCGGCAACGACGGCGTCAGGCTGTTGCCCTGTTCGGTTTGCGATGTCTGCATGGTGTGTAGCTCCTGCTGCGTTCCCTTTGCGAAATTGCCTGCTCAACCTGCCTGGCCCAGAACACCCAGGCTGCGGACCTTGACCTCCGGCGGAATCTCCGGTGGCGCCAGCACAGTCACCCTGGGCAGAAACGGCTCCAGCCAGCGGCGCAGGTGATAGCGGGCCGGCGATGGGCATAGAAGCACGGGCATTGCCGAAATCTCGCCCTCGCCCGTTAGGCGCTTCACAGAATCGAGCATCTGCCGCAGAAACGCCTGCGGTGATGGCGCGGGCCGCGACGACTCACCCAGCAAACGGCGCGCTCCCTCGGGATCGAACGTCTGCAGAATGTCCTCTTCCATGCCGCGCTCCAGCACCAGCACCGGCAGGCCACCCTCCGCATCCAGCAGCGGACGCACCAGGCCACGGCCCATGTGCTGCCGCACCTGCTCGGTCAGAAACACCACGTGCTTGTTCACCGGCGCAAACTCGACCAGCGTCTCAAGCACCCGGCCCAGATCGCGAATGGACACCTGCTCCCGCAACAGCTGTTGCAGCACGCGCTGCACCTCGCTCAGCGACATCGCCTTGGGCACCAGCTCTTCCACCAGCTTGGGATGGCTGTCAGCCAACGCATCGAGCAGCCGCTTGGTCTCCGCCCGGGTCAGCAGCTCGTGCGCATGCCGCCGGATCAGCTCCGTCAAATGCGTACCGATCACCGCCGTCTGATCCACCACCGAGTAGCCTGCGGCAAGGGCCTGCTCTTCCAGGTTGCGGGCGATCCAACGCGCCTGCACGCCAAAGGCCGGCTCACGCACATCAACGCCTGGCACGCTGCGCGTTGCCGGACCGGAGCTGACCGCCAGCAGGCAATCCCCTTCGGTCTGCCACCGGCCGATCTCGATGCCGCGCAAGAGCACCACGTACTCGCGCGGCTTCAGCCGCAGGTTGTCGGTGATGTGTACCGACGGCACAATGAAGCCAAGCTCCGTCGCCAGGTGACGCCGCATGGCGCGAACACGGTTCAGCATCTGCCCGTTCTGCTTCTCGTCCACCAGCGGGATCAGCTGGAAGCCGATCTCCAGCGTCAGGTCGTCCAGCTTCAGCAGCCCGGTCAGGTCCTCGGTTCCGTTTGCTGCTGCGCCTGCCGCCTTTGCTCCTCCGGTCGCCGACGCAACATCCGTTTCGACTTCCGGCTTTAGCTTGCGCGCCAGCAGGACGATGCCGCAGGCCAACAGGAGAAAGCTGAGCTTCGGCAGACCCGGCACCAGTGCCAGCGCTGCAAGCACGCCCGCGGCCAAATATAGCGTTCCTGGACGCCGCAGCAATTGCGTGCCTAGCTCTTCATCCAGCGTGTCCGCCGAAGAGGCGCGCGTGAGCACCAGGCCGCCGGCAATGCTGACCAGCAGACTCGGGATCAGCGTCACCAGCCCATCGCCGACCGTCAGGATCGTGTAAGTCTTCAGCGCCGTCGACAGATCCACACCCTGCTGTATCGTGCCGATCAACAGGCCCGCAATGATGTTGATCGCGGTGATCAGGATCGTGGCCATCGCATCGCGCTGGTTGAAACGCGCGGCGCCATCCATCGCCCCGTAGAACTCGGCTTCATGCGCAATCGTCTCGCGGCGTTTGCGCGCGCCCTGCTCGTCGATCAAACCAGCGTTCATGTCGGCGTCGATCGCCATCTGCTTGCCCGGCAGAGCATCGAGCATGAAGCGTGCGGTGACCTCCGCCGTGCGCACCGCGCCATGACTCACCACCAGAAACTGAATCGCGATGAGCGCAAGGAATAAGACAAAGCCCACAATATAGTTGCCGCCAACCACGAACTGCCCGACCGCCGCGATGACCTCGCCGGCAGCGTGCGTCCCTTCGTGGCCATGCAGCAGGATGCGGCGGCTCGACGCCAGATTCAACGACAACCGGAACAGCGTCAGCAAGAGCAGCAGCGTTGGAAATACCGACAGGTCCGTCGCCTTGCGCACCTGCACCGCCGTCAGGAACAGGACCACCGAGGCCGCGATCGACATCGCCAGCAGCGCGTCCAGCACAAACGTGGGCAACGGCACCAGCATCACAAACACGGTGCTGATTGCCGCGAGCGGCAGGGCGAATTGCTTCCAGCGCATTCCCCCGCCGGGTTGCAGGTTGGGCTCGTTCATCGTGCCTCCAAAGTCTTGGGGATGCCGTAGCCGCCAGGGTTCGGCGCAGCATACCCGCCGGTCTGCGGTGGTGCGTCACGCCGCAGCAGAAACGCCAGGATCGCCGCCACCGCGGTATACAAATCCGCCGGAATGGCCTGACCCTCCTCCACCGCTCGATACAGCGATCGCGCGAGCGGCGGGTTCTCCACGATCGGCACGCCGGCCCAGCGCGCTTCTTCGCGGATCGCGAACGCATGCAGGTCCCGGCCCTTCGCCAGCACGCGCGGCGCCGCCATGGTTTCCATGTCAAACGACAGCGCCACAGCATAGTGCGTCGGGTTGGTCACCACCACGGTCGCCTGCCGGATATCTGCCTTCATGCGCCGGCGCCGCATGGCCCGCTGCACCTGCCGGATGCGCCCCTTGATCTGCGGATTGCCATTCGATTCACGCATCTCGTCGCGAATGTCCTGCTTGGACATGCGCAGCTTCTGCGCCCAGCTGCGCCGCTCGAACGCGTAGTCCAGCCCCGACCACGCCACCGCGATCCAGGCGGCCGTAATTGCCACGTGGTAGCAGGCCTCAAGCGCCGAAGGCAGCCGTGCCGGCGTCAAGAACGGCTGCGCCACCATCTCCCGTTGCAGCGTCCCCACCGCAACCCAGACGACCGCGCCAGCCGGCAGCACGGATTTTGCCAGCCGCACCGCCGCGCGCGCGCCGAACATTTGCTTGGCGCGCGCCATGGGGCTGATTCGCTCCAGCTTCCAGGCCAGCATTCCCCCATGCAGCTGCAATCCACCGGCCTGCAACAGGCCCAGACCCAGCGAGATCGCAAATGCCGTGAACAGGACCAGTAGCAATGGCGCCACCGCAGGCGCAAACGGCATCGCGCACGAGCGCAAGAGATCCCCTCCGTTTGCGAAGCTGCCGGTTGCCGCCGCCAGACTCGCCTCCACGCCGTGCCGCCATAGTTGTAGAAACTCCGTGCTCGCTGGCCGGAGCACAAGCAGCGCGCCAAGCATGAGCGCGGCCGAGGTCAGATCGCGGCTGACCGGTACGTCGCCGCCTTCGCGCGCCTTCTTCTTGCGTTGCTCGGTTGCGGCTTCCTGTTTTTCGCTGCTCACAGGCGCACCGTCCGCTGTGCCGCGTCCAAGAGGCCGGTGAAGTGACGCTCAATCCATCCCGGCCACAGCGCCAGTGAAGCCGCCAGCGTGCCGTACGCGACCACGCTCTTGATCGGCACATTGAACATATGCACCGGCAGACCGGGGGCAAGTTTGCCGGTCAATCCAACGGCGACCTCCACCAGCAGCGCTGCCGCCAGTACGGGAGCGGCAAGCTGCAGACCGGCGAAGAAGATGCCCGACGCGCCTTCGACCAGCGCCCGTCCGGCTCCGCTGCTCACCGCCACCGTGCCCAGTGGCAACGCCGTAAAGCTGTGCAGCACCGCAGCCAACATGACCCGGTGCAGACCCGCACCCAGCAGCACAAGCACGCCCACCCAGTTCAGCAAAACGCTCAGCACATCCGTCTCCACCTGAGAGTTCGGATCCAGGAGGTTGGCCAGCGAAAAGCTGAAGCTGATGCTCATCAGAGCGCCCGCATACAGCAGCGACTCCGTTAGAAACGACAAAGTAATCCCAAGCAGCAAGCCCAGCATGGTCTCGCTTGCCACCCCAAGCGCGGTCACTTCCAGCGGTTCGTGCGCCCGGTTGATGGCCATCGGTGCCGCCAGCCATGTCAGCGCCAGCACAAAGACGGCGCGCACCCGCAACGGAATGTTGCTGCCGCGGAACGGCGGCGCAAACGCCACCACGCCGCCCAGACGGCACAACGTGAGCACACCACCGCCCAGCAGCGTCGGCCAGGGATTCGTGGTCGCGGATGTCTCAATCAGCATCGTCAACCTAGCCCAGGTAGCGGTGGAAGTCAGACCACATCTGCACGGTGTAAAACACAGCGCGATGCAGAAACCACGGGATTGCCACGATTGCCGCGCCAAACACAATCAGGAGCCGTGGCACGGTGGTGATGGTCTGCTCCTGCACGCCCGTCAACGTCTGCACCAGCCCTAGTACCAGGCTGATCGCTGCGCCGGCAAGCAGGAGCGGCGCGCTCAACAGCATGGCTTCCATCAAGAGGTGACGCGCGAGTTCCGCGGCCTGATCGGGTCCCATAAACGGCTCCTAATGAAAGCTCTTCAACAGCGAGCTGGCGAGCAGATGCCAGCCGTCGACAATAACGAACAGCAGAATCTTGACCGGCGTCGAAATGACCACCGGCGGGAGCTGCACCATGCCCACGGCCGTCGTCACGCTGGCCACCACCAGATCCACCAGCAGGAACGGCAGAAACAGCACAGCGCCGATCTGGAAGCCGGACTTCAGCTCGCTCAGCATGTACGCCGGTACCACGACGCGGAGCGGAACATCCCCGCGCGACTGTGGACGAGGCCCGCCGTCCGCGCTCGCAAAAAGCTCCAGGTCCTTGTCGCGGGCATACTGCAGCATGAAGTGCCGCACCGGCTCCGATCCACGCGCAAGGGCAGTCTCACCGTCGATCTGCCCCGCGCGATACGGCGCGATCGCCTGCTGCTCCACCTGTGTCAGCACCGGCTGCATCAGGAACCAGGTCATCATCAATCCCAGCCCCATCAGCACCTGGTTCGACGGCGCAGTTTGCGTGCCGAGCGCCTGGCGCAGAAAGTGAAACACCACCAGCAGGCGTACCAGCGGCGTCATTGCCAGCAGAATCGCCGGCAACAGCGACAGCAGGGTCAGTCCCGTCACGATCGCCCACGGCGTGCTCTGCCCGGTCTCGAGCTGCTCCGCGATGCTGCGCGCCGGTGCGGGCCGCGGCGCCGGCGTACTCACAGCAGGCAAGGTCTTTGCTCCGGCGTGCGGTTCTGCCCGGTGTGCCAACGTTGCCGCCGCTTTCTGCTGCGGTGCGGTAGCGCGAGCCTCTTCGGCCGGGCGATGGACCCAAAACGCCGTCTCCTCCGCTTGAAGCGGCATGCAGCACGCCCCGAGCAGAACAAAACCCACAACCAGCTTCGCGCTGCCAAACGCCTTGCGCCATCGTTGCATCACCGCAGATCTCCTCGTGGGCTTGCCCCGTGGACGGGCACCAGCGTCTCCACCCCGCTTGCCGACATACCGGCCAGAAATCGCTGCCCGTCGCACTCAATCAGCGCCACGCTTCTGCGTCCGCCCAACGAAAGGGTTTCGCACACCTCTAAACGCTCGTTACGCACTGTATACCGCCGCAGCAGCGCGCCTAAACCGCGCAAAACCGCTCCGCCCCGCTGTGCCAGTTGCCGGCGCGGAGCTTCGTTGTGCCGCATTTCAGAGAGACCAGGAACCAGTCGCATCGTCTTCCACTCCATCTCAGGCAAGCCGCACCACCCGTAGCACCATGCGGCCATCGACCGCGGCAAATCTTCCCCAGCACAGCGGAGCCCCGCCCAAGGTCAGCAGGAGGTCATCCGCCACCGACCACGTGCTCGCGAGCACCCGACCGGGTTTCAAGTCGCACAACTCGCGCATGCTCAGCGGCGGCAGCGGCAGATCCGCCGACAGCCGCAGCGGCACGTGACCCAAACGTGCCGAGACCGCCTCCGCGCTTAGCAGCTTCCCGTTTCCGCGATCCCCGGCGCTCATCCGCGCTGCACCAGGAAGTCCGTGAAGTACACATCCAGCACGTGCACGTCCGGGTTATCCAGGGCATATCGCTCGCGTAGCAGCTTTTTCACGTTGACCACGCCACCCGCGCCCAGCAGACCGTCGCTCGTCTGTTCGCCCAGAACCGATAACGTCGTATCACGCAGCGCAGCAGTCTTGCCGGCCGCCGCCGCGGGATCCGGCTTGCCCTCTGCCTTCTCCGCCTTGCCGCCTGTCTCCTCTGCCACGCGCAGGCTGATTGAGGCGCGCAGGTAAGCCCGGCCACCTGCGTCAGACAGGTTCACGACCATCGGTTCCAGCGGCAGGACCTTTGAAGGCGGCAGATCGGCCTTCGCAGCCGCATCGGACGCCGTCACGCCGCCTTTCACGGTGACGCCAGCCGCTGCTGCCGGTGGCACCAGCCTGCCGGAATGCAGCAGCCAGTAGCCGACGCCAAGCACGGCGCCGGCTGCAATCACGGAAGAAAGCAGCCCGGCCAAGAGCGTGGAAAGCATGCCGCCCTTCGACTTCGGTTCGGCAGCAGCGGTATCAGCGGGAATAGCAACACTGGACATGCCCTTGCCAGGTGCACGTCCACTGCCAAGAGGAGACCGCCGCGGGTTAGCGAGCGCTTAGCTTCCTGTGGCGGCGCCTTCCTGCTAACGCAGCATGGAGATGGTGTCCTGCGTAATGGTGTCGAACGCGGTCACCGTCTTGGAGTTCGCCTCAAACGAGCGCTGGGCCACGATCAGGTCCGCGAACTCCGTCGAGATGTCGACGTTGGACCCTTCCAAAGCGCTCCCCACAATCTGGCCGCGTCCACCGGTGTTGGCTGCGCCAATGGTGACCAGGCCGGATGCCGCGCTCGCAACGTAGGTGTTCTCACCGTTACGGGTGAGGCTGGATGGGTTCGCGACCGTGGCAAGCGCCACTTGGCCGACCACCTTTGTCTGGCTGTTGCTGTACTCGGCTGAGAGAACGCCATTTGCGTCCACGGAAAAGCCGGTGTACTCACCCGCCTCATAACCGTTCTGCGTACTCGCGCTCACCGTGGACGTTGCCGCGCCCTGCGTCACCAGGCCGGTGCCGCTGCTGTCCTTCAGCTGCCAGGTAAGTGACATGTCCGAGCTGCCGTCCGCCATGCCGCTGAACGTAATCCCTGAAACGCTCGACGCCGGCGATGCGAGTGTGCCGTCGCTGTTGAACGTGAGCGTTCCAGTATTGTTCGAAGACGCCGTGCTCTCTCCGGAAGGCAGGGTGAAGCTGTAGCTCCATTGATTGTTCGCTGTTTTGGTAAAGCTCATATTCACCTCGTGCTCCTGCCCAAGCGAGTCGTACATCGCCTGCGTGCGGCTGAACACCGTGCCCACCGACGCCGACGAGTCGAGGCCGCCCGTGATCGAAAAAGTAGAGGTGGCACGCGGCGTCTGTGTCGAGCCCACCGGGACCGATAATGCGACCAGGGATGAATTGGTGTTGGCGGACGTGCCGTCAGAGGGATACCCCATCACACTCTGTCCTTCGCTGGTGATCAGGTTTCCCGAGGCATCCAGGCTGAAATCGCCGGTCCGCGTCAGCTGCTGCACATTCCCGTTCTGCACCACGAAAAATCCCGTGCCGTTGATCGACATGTCCGTCGCCGTGGTGGTCGTGTTAATGTTGCCCTGCGAAAAGTCCGTGTCGATGGACGATACGCGCGTGCCGAAGCCGACTTGCACCGGGCTGTTGGCGCCGGTCGTGGCGATATTCTCGTAGTACAGGTCGGCGAAGTTCGTATCCTCCTTCTTGGAGCCGGTTGTATTGATGTTGGCCAGGTTGTTGCCGATGGTGTTGAGTGCCACCGAGTTGGCTTCAAGGCCTGTCAGCGGAATCGAAAATGCGGGCATCGTTGCTCCTTAGGGTTGCGTCGTGGTGGTGGTTGTGTCTGAAGTGCCGTTGATGCCCTGATTGATCTGGACCAACTGCTGAAGACTGTTCACGCCGACCAGCTGCTGCACGTATTGGGTCGGATCAGTGGGCGAGGTGGGATCCTGGTTCTTCATCTCAGCTACCAGCAACTTCATCAAGTCGGAGCTGCTGATTTCGT
>CAXUEG010000080.1:3549-10636 GCA_964249935.1 uncultured Terriglobus sp. | reverse complement strand
TCGGACATCTACCCCACCGGCTACCAGGGCGCGGAGAATGCGCAGATCGAACCGGGTGACACCGTAGCGGTGTTCGGCTGCGGACCGGTCGGTCTTTTCGCCATCACCAGCGCGTACATGCTGGGTGCGGGCAAGGTCATTGCGATCGATCGCTTCCCCGAGCGCCTGGCGCTTGCCCGCGATTACTGCGGGGCGACTGTGATCGACTACTCCGAGGAGGGCATGAGCGTCATTGAAGCGCTGCGCGACTTGTCAAACGGCATCGGACCGGATTCAGTGATCGACTGCGTCGGCATGGAGGCGCACGGCACCGACGTGACCGCTTTGTATGACAAAGTGGATCAGGCGCTGATGCTCGAGACGGATCGCCCGACCGCGCTGCGCCAGTGCATCCAGGCCGTGCGCAAGGGTGGCACGCTCTCCATTCCTGGCGTCTACGGCGGCGACCTGGACAAACTCAACTTCGGCGCGGCCTTTGGCAAAGGCATCACCATGAAGATGGGCCAGACCAACATGCATAAGTACCTGAAGCCGCTGCTCGATCGCGTGTATGCCGGCCAGATCGATCCAAGCTTCATGATCTCCCACCGCATCGGCATCAACGACGTGCCCGACATGTACAAGACCTGGCGCGACAAGAAGGATAACGTGACGAAGATTGTCATCGATCCGTTCCGCGACTCGGGCATCGAAAAGCTCCGCGCATAGGGCATCCCAGACGCACCAGTGAAAAGGCCCGGCACACGCCGGGCCTTTTGCTGGTATACCGGCGCCATAGCCGGAGAGTTGAACGTCCTAATCGCCAGATCGAGCAATCTTCGTATCCACTCGTCACATACAGCCCACCCGCCCAATGCGTGATCATCACCTTGTCCGCATCGCGATCCTTGTGCGAAAGATGAATGCGTCCGCGCCACACCTCTTCAAAGCGTGGGTGCTCCTCACGCATGACAACCCGCTGCTCGTCGTTCACATACAAGAGGTCCAGATCACCCTCGCGCCCGTGAAAGTCGCGCGTGAGCTTATCGAGAAATCGGTCCATCAGCACCAAGCCAAACGGGTTGAATAGGAACACGCAGCACGGTCCGGCGGGCATCCGCAACCGCATCACGTCCGCCTCCTCGATCCGCATCGGTGGTGCAACATGCTTCGCCGCGAACCGCTGGAGATTGCGCCGGGCCACGGCAGCCAGCGCGGGGTGCAGTTCCACTCCCACGATGCGACGAAACGGCATCTCCGCAGCCAGCAGCATCGCACGACCCTTGCCCGCGCCGATGTCCACGAATGCGGTCTTTTCCAGCGGATGACGCGCGGCCTTCTGCCATCGCGCCATCAATTTGCGAAACAGCGAAGGCGCGGTGCCGTGGTATGCCGTAATGTGCCGGTCATGACGATGCCCTGTGCCCAGGTCGTCACCGGGAATCAGAGCGCCAGTCTCAGTGCCGTAGAGTGCGTCGAACGGATGCACCGGCGCCGGTCCGCTTCGCCTTTTTCGCCGTGCCGCAATCATTGCATGGCGGTTTGCGAGTCATAGCCACTCGACTTCATCGGAATGACCGGACCGTTGCACGAGGGATCGGCCCAGATGATTGCATCGCGAACTCCGTAGCCCTCCGCTATCTTCTGCATCTGCACATAATAGGTCGGGCCCGGCGTGTGGGTCTTGTTGTCCGCCGAGTACACCTCTGTATTCAGCGACACCTGGTAGTGCTCCGGATCGGAGCAGCCGCGCACCTCGCCATAGGAGACGATCGGAACCTGCTGAGCCTCACTTTCGTTCTTGCCCTCGTAAGTAAGAGCTTCCCACATTTGCCACGCGGTCGACCCTGGCTGCACGTCCGTAAAGAGCCTGGCTTCCTCGACCGGCATGATCAGCCATTCTGAAATCGACTCGCGCGGGTTCATCGCAATGGGAAAGGTGCGCCGCATCGTGTTTCCCACAAGCGCGTAACGCATGATGCCGACCCGGTTGATACCGTCGCCGATGCGGTCATCCACGCTCGCCCTTATCTCGAACCCATCGAGTGTCCGTTCGAGTGAAAATGCGAGCGGTGGAACATCGTCGGCACGCCGGTAGCTGTGTTCGCTGTGCCAGAACGGCTTTTCTGTTGCAACGGACGGGCTTACCTGGAAGGTGTCCATCGCGAATGTGCTTTCAGTCGAGCTGCACCATGGTGTGCCATGGACCACCAGCAGTAACGGATCGCCGCCGTACTTCGGTTTCAGCAGTACCGGCAGAAACATGTCGCCGAATGCGCCGCTCACTTTGTCATATGGCCCGGCCTGCCAGCGCAGCACGCGTCGCCACTTACCGCCGGCAATGCTGTACCCGAGCAGCACATGGTCTTCGCCGCACTGGATGCCGAAGCTCGCATCCACCAGCAGCAGGCCCGGTTGCAGGTCGCTGACCGATGCTTTGACCTCGCCACCGTACTCACCCTTGTGCGGAATATCGTACTCGTTCTTACCTGCCGCCTTTGCCGCGGCAGTCGCCTTTGTGTCGTTGGGCGCCTTGGCAGCGGGCAGTACCGCGTTCAGCGCCTGTTGTACCTGCGCGACGGTCGCGTTTGCAGCCTGTCCCGCCAGAACGTCATCGGACAGCTTTACCAGCACCTCCTTGAACGTCGGGATGGCGTGCTGCACATCAGCAGGCACGTCCGTCTCCATCTCGGTCGTTTGCAGGTTGAGCAGGTCAGTCTGCTCTTTCGCCGCAGCTGCCTGATCGGCACCCACGCTGGAGGCGTTGCCGGCGACCGGCCGCGAGCCGCCATCGGTCGAACCGTGGTGTTTGCAGCCTGTAAGAAGAAATGACGCAATCAACGGTACAACAGCCCAGGATCGCATCTTCGCATGGATGCAGATTTGCGCTAAAAGGTCGAGGCGCACCTGAAAGGCGCGCCTCGCTTTGCTGCAACGTGAACGACCGTCAGTAACGACGATCTCCGTAATCGTCTTCGTCCTGGCCATAGCGCTCGATTGGGTCTTCGTCGCTGACGATCTCCGGCTTCACCCCCGGCACGTAGTTGGGGTCGTCGGACTTGACCGTGACCTTCACGTGGCCGTTGATCTCGCGGAACAGCTTGACTGGCACATGGAACTCGCCGAGTTGCTTCAGCGGTTCGTCCAGCAGGATCTTGCGACGGTCGACTTCGTGACCCTGCTTGGCCAGCTCGGCGGCGATATCCGCGGCGGTGACCGAGCCGAACAGAACGTCGTTGGCGCCGACCTTGCGTTCAAACGCCAGCTCGACCGCGTTCAGCTTATCCGCCTGCTCCGTCGCAACAGCCTTGTCCTTGGCGGCCTTGCGGATCGCCGATTCCTTCATCTGCCCGATCACCGCCTTGTTCGCCACGGTCGCCTCGATCGCGAGCCGCTGCGGCAGGAGGTAGTTGCGACCGTAGCCGTTGGCTACCTTGACCACGTCGCCCCGGTGACCCAGGCTGTCGACGTCTTCCTTCAGAATGACTTCCATGTTTCTTCTCCTCGGGCGTGCGCGTCTGGCGCGCCCTTACGATCCCGGGTTAAAACTTCGCGGCAAACGGCAGCAGGGCAATGTTGCGAGCCTGCTTGATGGCCTGCGAGAGCTGGCGCTGGTGCGTGGTGCACACGCCGGTCAGGCGGCGCGGCGTGATCTTGCCGCGCTCGGCTACGAACTGCTGCAAAAGGCGCACGTCGCGGTAGCTGATCTGGTCGATCTTCTCGACGCAGAACTTGCAAACCTTCTTGCGCCGGAAAAATTTGCGGCCGCCGCCGCCAGGTCCGCCGCCGGTGCGGGGAGGACGCGGGCCGGAGCCACTGCGCTCCCCGGAGTTTGAACCTTGATAACCCCCGCCCTGGGCGGGTGCTGAAGATGCGGCAGGAGCCGCAGATGTGCTGGTCGTTTCGTCAGCCATGGCTGCTTGCTAATCCTTTCGAAACGGGCGCGTGCCCGTCTCCGTTCGGCGATCTCGTGCTCCAGAACCGCTCCGGGTCCTATGAACCACTTTGCATTACAAAGTGGGAAGCAGAGCATCGCGGGTCTTTCCGGGTTCCGCTGCGCGAAAGCAGCGGAAGGCGTCTAGGCGGCGGCAGTCTCCGCAACGGGCGCTTCCACGCTCTCGGTGGGGGCGCTCTCAGTCGGCGTAATCGCGGAAGGCGAGGGCGCGGGCGCAGCCTGCTGCGTGCTGGTCTTCACCTTGCTGTCGCGGAGGGCCTTGACCTTTGCGAGACGTTTGTTCTCCTCGTCGGTCCGAACGGTGATGAACTTGATGACCTGCTCGGTGACGCGGAGACGGCGTTCCAACTCGGCGACCAGCGGGCCGTCCGCCGAGATGTGCAGCAGCACGTACAAGCCATCCTGGAATTTGCGGACGGTGTAGGCGAGACGGCGGCGGCCCAGCTTCTCCACCTGCTTCACTTCGCCCTTGCCGTTGGTTACGACGGTTGAAAAACCCTCGATCAGCTTGTCCAGGTCGGCCTCTTCCAGGTCCGGCCGAACGATAAACATCACTTCATACGTACGATTCATCAGTGTTCCTTCTGCGGGCTTCAGACCCGCACCCCTGCTCTGAAGGGTATGGAAGTTAGGTTGCGTTGTACTCAAGGCGCCGCGGCGCTTACGGCTCGTCGCGACGGTTGAACGTGTTCATGGCCTCGGAAATCCCCTTGCCCACGATGGTTTCGACCGCCTCTGCCGCACGGTCGAGAGCTCTATCCAGCTTCGCCAGGTCTCCCTTGCGAAGCGGCTGCAGCAGGTAGTCCGTGCCACCTGCCCGGATGTCGCGGCCGTCCGGCGCGGTCCCGCGACCGACACCGATCCGCACGCGGATCCAATCCTCACTGCCGAGCGCACCGGTGACCGACTTCACACCGTTGTGCCCGTTGCTGCTGCCCCGCGCGGCCAGCCGCACGGTTCCCAGCGAAAATGCAAGCTCGTCATAGAGGACGATGACGTCGCTCTTCGGTTCGAGCCCGTACTCCTGAACCAGCGCGGCCACGGCAAGCCCGCTCAGGTTCATAAACGTTTCCGGCTTGACCAGGAGGCACTCTTCGCCTGCGATTGCGGCCTTGCCGGTCAGCGCACGCCCCCGGCGGTTTGCCACGGCCGCACCGCGGTCCTCTGCGATGCGGTCGATGGCAAGAAAGCCGGCGTTGTGCGGCGTGAAGGTGTACTCGGGACCGGGATTGCCCAGTCCCACGATCAGCTTCACCGCTACTTCTTCGGCGCGGCTGCCTGTGCTTCCGGCTTGCCCTTGCCCTTGGTCACTTCGGGCTCGCCTGCCGCGGAGCCTTCACCGGCGGTTTCGGCAACGTCTTCCTTGATGCTGGTCACGTGCGCAACCACCGCGTTCTCGTCTTCGAGGAACTTGATCGAACCCGAGTGCGGCAGGTCTTTGATCTGGATCGAGCCGTTGATGCCCAGCTCGGAGATGTCCACGTCCAGGCTGGTCGGAATGTCGCCGGGCAGGCACTCCAGCTGCACCTCGCGCAGCACCTGGTCGAGCACGCCGCCCTCGGTCCGTACGCCCTTCGCGGAACCGGTCAGGAACACCGGAACCGAAACCTTCATCGCCTTGTCCATGGCAATGCGCTTCAGGTCGATGTGCAGCAGCTTGCCCTTGATCGGCTCATACTGCCAGTCGACGATCATCGCCTTGGTCGCCATGCCGTCTGCCACGTTCAGATCGAAAATGGTGTTGTGGCCCGACTCCGAGTGCAGGATTTTCGTGATCACCTTCGGGTCCAGCTCGATCGCGACCGAGTCCTGGCCTGCGCCATAGACCACTGCCGGAATCATGCCCGCGGCGCGGACGCGGCGTGCCGCATTCTTGTTGAACTTGCCGCTCCGTATGGTCGCGGTTACTGCTTCTGTATTTGCCATTGGTTTCCTTTCGGGCATGAGTCGTACAAAGTCGGAAGTTCCATTGCGAAGCGCTTCCGACCTTACTCCTGCACTCCCTTTGCGGCTATGCCGCGTTTTGGTTAGGTTTCGGTCCGGCGAATCGCGCGAACCGTCTCATCACAACTCGCACTAGGAGAACAGCGTACTGACGCTCGTCTCCATGTGAATGCTCTCAATGGCGCGGCCCAGCAGGCCGGCCACCGAGAGTACCTTGATCTTGCCCAGTGCAGCCGCTTCCGGCCGCAGCGGGATGGTGTTCGTCACGACTACCTCTTTTAAACGGCTCGCCGCAATGCGTTCCACGGCCGGGCCGCTCATCACCGCATGGGAAGCGCAGGCGTATACCTCTTCCGCGCCGTTGTCCAGCAGAGCGTCGACCGTCTTGGTCAGCGTGCCCGCCGTATCGACCATGTCGTCCAGGATTATGCACGTGCGTCCGCGGACATCGCCGATCACGTTCATCACTTCCGTCACGTTGATGTCGGTACGCCGCTTGTCCACGATGGCCAGCGGCACGCCCAGCTTTTGCGCGAAGAAGCGCGCACGCTCCACGCCGCCCGCGTCCGGCGAAACCACGGTCAGGTTCGGCAGGTTCAGGTCGCGGAAGTACCCGACCAGCACCGGCGACGCGAACAGGTGATCCACCGGGATGTTGAAGAAACCTTGAATCTGCGCGGCGTGCAGATCGACCAGCAGGGCGCGGTTTGCACCTGCCGTCTGCAGGACGTCCGCAATCAGCTTGGAAGTGATGGCGACGCGCGGCCGGTCCTTGCGGTCCTGGCGCGCGTAGCCGTAATACGGCATGACGACGGTGATGCGGCCGGCCGACGCGCGCTTCAGAGCGTCGATCATGATCATCAGCTCGACCAGGTTCTTTTCCACCGGGGCGCTGGTCGGCTGCAGCACAAACACATCCGCGCCGCGCACATTCTCCAGCAATTGAAAGTGAATCTCGCCATCGGAAAAATTCTGCAGCTTGGTTTGTCCCATCGGCACGCCGAGGAAGCTGCACACCTCTTCGCAGAGCGGCTTGTTCGCCGATCCGCAGAAGATCTTAAAGCGCTTATCGTCCGCGAGCCGCGACGATCGTTTGCGCTCGGGCGAGGGAGCCGTGGGTGCCTTCGAAGACGTTGGCGCGCCGGTGATCGGCTGCGACGAGGTCGGCCGCGGCGCTTTGTTTGGCCCCGTAGTGGCCGCAGCCGTCAT
>CAXUEG010000080.1:0-3539 GCA_964249935.1 uncultured Terriglobus sp. | reverse complement strand
GTCATGTGCGGAGAGAGAATCCTTCCAGCCGGTTAGCTTGGGCGAGTTCTGCTGCCGTAAATGTCCTGCCTGTCTCCCTTCCAAAGAACTCGTGCAACCCGATGCGCGAAGGGGACCGACTCTGTTGTTTGGCTGGGCGACCAGGATTCGAACCTGGACAAAGTGCTCCAAAGGCACTTGACCTACCGTTAGTCGATCGCCCAACGTCAGCCTGCGGCCTGCCGGTCGAAGACTGCCAAACCCAGTGTACCTGCCCTACCCCGCAAACATTTCCTGCCAATACCGCGTGCGCCCAACCGTGTGCGTCGCAAACGTCCTCGCGCCTGTCCCGAGAGCCTCGACTCGCTGCTCCGCCGCTCTTGCCTCTGCTTCGGTCAGGTAGAGGCCGAACAGCGACGAACCGGAGCCGGAAAGCATCGCGCACAGCGCTCCGCCGTTCTCCGGTCCAACGTTCTCGAACAACAAAGCTTGCTTGATTTCGCGCAGGGAGCGGTGCTGCTGAAAGACGACCTCTTCGAAGTCGTTTTCGATCCCGGTGCGGACAAGCGCGAGAAGCGGATTCCCGGCCAGGTCTCCAGCGTGCTCCGATGCGGCAACCGCCCCATCGAGAACCCTGGAGACACCAAGGGTGCCGGTCATCTCCGAAGAAGAAGCGCCCGGGAAACTTCCCGGAGCACCCTGCCCCGCCGGTGTAAAGGCAGAGGCATAGACACGGCTCAACTCGTCAAGTCTACCGTGCGCCGCCTCGGGGGTCAATCGCGTGATCCGTTCGTCCCACGCGCGAAATGCAGCCGGTGTACTTGAACCCTGCACCGGCGCAACGATCAGGCATGGCATCTCCGGCAGGTCCGGGTACGGCAGCACCCGCTCACCGCGATTGTGGCCGTACACCGTGCCGCCGATCAGGAACAGTGGCACGTCCGAACCAACGCGCTCCGCGATGCGCAACCGCGCCACCCCGTCCAGCGCCCGGCACAGCTGCCGCTCCAGACCGATCAGCGCAGCCGCAGCATTCGCGGAGCCCGCACCCATGCCGCCCTGCGGAGGCAGCCGCTTCTCCAGATGAATATGTACGCGCGCACTGATCTGCAGCTCCGCAAGCGCCGCTGCAACGATGCGGTACGCCGTGTTGCGACTGTCACACGGCACACGCGGGTCGCTCGCCGACATCGTGATCTGGACCGCATCCGCGGTTGCGGCTTCTACCGTGACCAGGTCATGCAACGCAACCGTCTGGTACAGCGTCGTCAGATCATGAAAGCCGTCCGCCCGAGGCGGCCCGATCCGCAGGCCAAGATTGATCTTCGCAAACGAGCGCACAACGGTTGCCGGCATAGGGCGAGTGTAGCCGTGCGCCGCATCTCACCCTCACCGGTGCGCCTTACCCGTTGCAACGCTTGCCTTCTGTATCTACTCATCGGCATGCTTGCCAGCGCCGCAGCGACTCTGCGAGCGCAGGGCGGGCCGCCCTTCCGCACCGACGACCCGGAGACCCCCGGCGCGGGTAACTGGGAGATCAACTTCGGTTTCATCGGTGACCGCAACCCGTCTTCCGGCGCCTACCAGGTTCCGGACTTCGACGTGAACTATGGCCTCGGCGACCGCATCCAGTTGAAGTACGAACTGCCGATCGCGCTCGCTGAAACCCGTCCGTCGGGCGCGTCCACAACGGGGCCGTCCAGCAGCGGGCCTATCGTGCCAGGCCAGATCCTCGGTGGCCTTGGCGAGTCGCTGCTCGGGGTGAAGTGGCGCTTTTACGAGCATCGCGCGCTGGCAGCTCCGGCTCCCATCGCAAATGCAGCCACAGGTCCCGCTGAGCCCGTGCTCAACTTCTCCGTCTCCACTTATCCGCAACTTTCGTTGAAAAATCCCACGTCTGCCGTACGCCGCGGCGTGGTGGAACCAGGGCCACAGCTTCTGCTGCCGGTAGAGATTAATGCGCGCCTTGGCCCCGTTCGCGTGGACGCTGAGGCCGGCTACTGGCTCACGAACCGTCATGTCGCGCAAAGCTGGATTCGGGGCATCATCGTTGGCCATGAGTTCAGCGAGTCCACGGAAGCTTACGTCGAACTGTATGACCAGCAGGACACCACGCGTGCGAACGGCGACAGCAAGCAGCGCGAGTTCACGCTTGGCGCCGGCGGACGACAGGCACTGAACCGCCATCGGTCGCTCTTGCTGCTCCTGATGGGTGGCAAGGACGTGCAAGCGGTGCGCGCAGGCGACGGCAGACCGACCTGGATCGCCTATGCCGGCCTGCAACTGCTCATCGGGCACAAGCCGCCATCCGGCGATGTGGAACGCAAGCTTCCCATCGCCGACGCACCGCCCAAGTAAGTGCCAGGACCAGACGATTGGCAAGCCGCGGAACCTTGCAGCGTCACGCGTATGGAACTTGCAGGAACCGTTCAGAGGATGGTTGCGTACTCTTTAGGGAACGCCACCGTGTCGCGTCTGCTTCTTTTCCGCTTCCTCTCCTTCTCTTTCTGCGTATCTCTCAGTGGTTCCCGTTTGCTCTGCTCCCGTCTAAATCGTTTCGTTCTCGTGTGCCTTGCCTTTTTCTTTGCGGTTGCCGCATCGGCGCAGCAAACGCCGGCGCCGCCCGGCTCCGCACAGCTTGCGCCCAACGCGCCGGTGCACATTGCGCCCGCGCAGATGCTGCAGATCCCCTTGCTCGACCGCGATCTGACACTCGCCGATTTTCCGAACATGCAGCCCTCGCCGGAGCTCCACGAGAAGCTCGCGCATATTGCAGAGCTGTCACAGAACCAGCCGTTTGACACCAGGCCCGCCAGCGAAAAGACCGAGGTCTGGCTTGGACGCACCCACACCACGCTCTTTGCCGTCTTTGTCTGCTTCGACTCGCGGCCCAACCTGATGCGCGCGCACCTGGCACGCCGCGAAAATATCGACCAGGACGACTTCGTTTCGCTGCTCGTCGACCCCTTTCAGGATCGCCGTCGCGGCATCCTCTTTGAGGTCAATCCCATCGGTGTGCAGGCCGACGCCAACTGGAGCGAAAACAACGACCCTGACTTCAGCTATGACCAGATCTGGGATTCCAACGCGCGCCGCACGTCCAAAGGCTGGATGGCGCTGATGGCCATTCCGTTCCGCAGCCTGCGCTCGCGCTCACCCGCGCCGGACGGGGGCATCGTTCTGGGCCGCAACCTGCCGCGGCTCAGCGAAGTCGATTATTGGCCGCACATCTCGCAGCAGATCAGCGGCACGCTTTCGCAGGAGGGCACGGCCCAGGGTCTGGAAGGCACGACCTCCCACAACATCCAGATCAATCCCTACGGCCTGGCCCATCGCATCCGCGAGCTGAACGAGGACGACCCGCTCAATCCCTACTTCAGCGACCGTAAGTTCGCCGCGACCGCGGGCGGCGACATCAAGGCGATCGTGAAGGATTCGATTGTTCTCGACGGCACGATCAACCCCGACTTCAGCCAGGGGTATTCCGCCCATCCGCACTTGCGCGTCAATCAACGCTTCCCCGAGTACTACACCGACCAGCGCACCTGCTTCATGGCTAA
>CAXUEG010000079.1:7871-10715 GCA_964249935.1 uncultured Terriglobus sp. | reverse complement strand
GCGTCGCAATCAGCGCGTCTTCAAGCTCCTTGGTGAAGACGCCTTTGGCATCGAGCGGTGTGCCGTCCTCGAACGTAGCAGGCGGGCGAAAGCTGGGGTCCTGCATGCGGTCGCCGGTGGTGCGGATGTGCAGGATCTCCGTTGTGTGGCCCTGTGCTTCCAGCAGGGCAGCGACATGACGGCTCTGCCAGAGTGCGAGATTGGAACCGCGGCTGCCGAGACGGAGGTGCATAGCAGCCATGGTAAAGCAGGCAGACCAGACTGGGACAAGCGGCGACGTAAGAGCCGCCGCGATGGCGGGACGGATGTCGCTACCCTGCTACTCTCCATGTTCCACGTGGAACACTCGGCGTGTAAGACAACTCTCCCACCGCCGCGGCAGACAGCTTTACGGAGGTGGCAAACGCCTGACGAAAGTGGCAGCTATTTGTTGTGGAAGGCCTTGCCCTGGGTGCGCGGATCCTGGGGTGGTTCATTCAGCGTGCCGGGCTCCCGGCCCTGCTTGCCATAGCCCTCGGGGGTGGTGTGCGCCTTGCCCTCAGTCTGAAGATGGGCTGCGTGCGACTTGGCGTGACCGCCCTCCTCAGCGCCCGGAATCTCCGTGTTCTTGTTTCGTTCCGCAGCCTCAAATGCCTCGCGGGCTTGCTTGCTCTCGTGACCTTCTGCCATTACGCGCTCTCCTTTTGCAAAACCTGACGTGCCTTGTCGATGTCCTCAGGCTTGCTGCCGCCCGTGTTGACTGGCTCGTCGCCGAAGTCCTGGGCGCCGTACTCATAATCATTGCCGCCGTAGGTGTTCTGCTCACCTTCGGGTAGATTCGTGCGCTCATCCTGCTTCAGACCCCATCCCTGCTCATGGGCGTTTTCGCTTGCGATACCCCGGGCATGTTCGCCGAAGCCACGCGGTTCGTGTTGAGTTTCTTCCGCCATGGATCACCTCATTCGAAAAGGTGTGATGGCCACGGCGAGTTGGAAGTGGCTTGCGACCGGATACGTCATTCTGGCTTGCGACTCAGTCGTTCAGCTTGTACATGCGCCGTAAACGCTCGAGCGCAGCAGCATCTCCGGCGTTCGCGGCATCACGCATGGCAGTCATGGGACTGTGCAGGAACTTGTTGGCCAGCGAACGCGTGAGAGCCTCCACCGCCGCCTGCTGCTCTGCTGTGAGACCAGCGAGCCGGGCGCGAATGCGATCGAGCTCTGCCAGGCGCAGTTGCTCCGCCTGTTGCTGCAGCGCGCGAATCCCGGGAACGGCGTCCAGTGACTGCACGCGGCGCTGATAGCGGTCCACCTCGTCGGCAACGATCTGCTCCGCCGCCGCCGCCTCGCGCGAGCGCTCGGTCAGGTTTTGCGCCGTGACCTGCTGCAAATCATCGATGGAGTAGACAAACGCGCCATCGACGCGGTTGACTCCGGGGTCGACGTCGCGCGGAACGGCAATATCGACGAAGAAGACGGGTTTGCCGCGGCGCTTGTGCAGGATCACCTGAGCTTGCGCGACATTGAAGAGATGGCGGCCCGCGCCGGTTGAGGTAATCACGATATCGGCCTTCGGCGCGTGCGTTTGCAGATCGGCAAACGGGACGGCCAGGCCGTGGAAATCAGCCGCGAGACGCTGAGCGCGTTCGGGTGTACGGTTCGCGACAAGGATTTGCGAAGCGCCCTGCGCGATCAGGTGGCGCGCGGCGAGCTCGCTCATTTTGCCGGCGCCGACCAGCAACACCTGCGAATGCTGCAGCGAACCGAAGATGCGTTGTGCGAGATCGACCGCAACGGAGGCTATCGAGACAGAGGACGATCCGATCTCAGTTTCGGTGCGCACCTTTTTCGCAACCGCGAATGCGGACTGCAGCAAACGTTCGAAGGAGCTCGAGACGGCCCCGACTTCCCGCGCAACCGCGTAGCTATCCTTAACCTGCCCGAGAATCTGCGGCTCGCCGACCACCATGCTGTCCAGCGAACTGGCGACGCGGAACAGATGCAGCACCGCCTCACGCTCGCGAAACTCGTACAGGTGCGGTTCGAGTTCTTGCGGAGCGATGCTGAAATACTCGCCGAGAAAGCTGCGCAGGTCGGTCGCCTGCTCCTGCTCAGTGAGCAACTCAACACGATTGCAGGTGGAAAGGATCAGTGCTTCATGCACCCCGGACCGATGCGCGAGCGAGCGCGTCGCCTCGGCAAGACGGCCGGCGGGGATGGCGAGGCGTTCGCGCACGTCAAGCGGAGCGCTCAGATGGTTGACGCCCAGCAGGGTTAGGCTCATGGACGCCCCGCGAAGCGGTGCACCGTCGACACCTGGTTGGCGGACCACACCGCGAGCATGACGATGAAGACGAAGGACGACAACCAGACCGCGCGACGGCCCCGCAGGCCGGCGGAACGGCGGATGGCGATCATGCCCACGTAGGCCAGCCACATGGCAAAGCTGAGAAGCACCTTGGGATCGCGGAAATAGACGGCGCCATATGCCGTGGCAGCCAACGCCGAACCGATGAGCAGGCCGGCGGTCATGCAGGGCAATCCTATGTGCAGTGACCGGAGCGAGATCTGGTCCAAGACCTGAAGCGGAGGGATGCGCGCGAGGAGCCCTGTTGCTGGCCGGCGAGCCTTGAGTCGCTTTTCCTGCAACAAGTACAGCACACTGGAAAACATGCAGACGATCAGTGCCGCGTAGGCGGCCAGCAGAAGCACAATGTGCAGAGTGATCCAGCCCGAGCGCAGCAGAGGCGCGGCGAGCTCATGCGTTCCGGGCGCGAAGGCGGGTAACAGGCCGAGCAGGAAGACAAGCGGCAGAAGAACAACGCCGATCGTCATGCTGCGATAGACGGCGACGACCAACAGGAAC
>CAXUEG010000079.1:0-7861 GCA_964249935.1 uncultured Terriglobus sp. | reverse complement strand
ACACCGCGATCGCGACAAGCAGAAGTCCCAGCACGGCCTGCACCTCGCTGGCGCTCACCGGCACCCACCGGTGCGCAGCGGCGAGCATTTCTGCCAGGGAAACAAAATGGAAAAGCAGGGCGGTGATGGTGGCAGGCAGAGCGACCCAGCGCCAGCGTGGACGGTCGTAGAGGGCCGCCGGCAGCACAGCGAGCGACGCCAGCCCGTACAACACCACTGCGATCTTGAGCCAGAAGAGTGACATGCCGACGAGCGGAGGCGAGACTGAACCCCACTATCTAGTATAGGTGCGGTTCAGGACGCGGCTTCGGCTTTCCATGTTGCAGCAACAAGGGCGCGCACGTGTTTACCAGCGCAATGTGCCGCCACCGGGCTAGACCCATTTCGAAAATGTGCATCCCACGCAGAGAGAACCGGGCGGACGTTCGGGCATAGGGAGATGACGACCATGGATTGGAGCTTAGAAGGCGACAAGCGTGTAAAGGCGGGCGAGGCTCAGGAGGGCAAAGTCACGGCCTACATTGAGAGCTACACCTCAAAGATTCCGAGCGGCTTTTACCTGGCTGCGGCGATCGCATCCATCGTAGCCTCGGTGTCCTTCAAGATCGCGAAGAAGGATCACGGTGCTCTCTTTGTGGGCCAGTGGGTCGCGCCGTTCCTGATCCTTGGTATTTACAACAAACAGGTCAAGCTGCACGGCAGCGACGCAGCCGCTTCGTAGTTCCTCGGAATCGCTAGCGTTTCACGAGAGCAGGCCCGCCTTTTGGCGGGCCTGCTTGCCTTGCTTCCGGCGTTTTCTTGCCCAACCGCTATTCTGGAAGCGATCTGTGGGCGCGGACACGGCAGTAGCGGAGAAGAAGGCTGGCGAAGGCGCGACGCCGGCGATGCGGCAACACGCCGCCGCCAAGGCGGCGCATCCGGACGCGCTGATCTTTTTTCGGATGGGCGACTTTTACGAACTGTTCTATGACGACGCCGTGGTCGCCGCGCGCGAACTGCAGCTGACGCTGACTGCGCGCGACAAAGAACGCAGCGTTCCGATGTGCGGCGTTCCGTACCATGCCGCAGAAGGCTACCTGCAGAAGCTGCTGCGGCGTGGCTTTCGCGTCGCCATCTGTGAGCAGGTGGAAGATCCAAGACTGACAAAGACGCTGGTGCGCCGCGAAGTGACGCGTGTGCTGACGCCGGGCACGGCTCTCGACTCTACGCTCAGCTCCTCCGAGAGCAACTACCTAGCCGCGCTTGCGGTGGAGAGCAAAGCCGAGCGCGCCGGGATCGCGTTGTTGGACCTGTCTACCGGAGAGTTTCGCGCGGCGGAGTTCCGCGGCAAGGCAGCCGTGCAGGAGGCGTGCGAGGAGTTGAGCCGTGCGCATCCGCGTGAGTTGTTACTGGCACAGGGGCTGCGGCTGGGCGTGGCGCAGGCTTCGCTGGACGAAGAAAACGATGCAGCGGCGGAGATGTTCCATAGCGTGCGCACGAAGACACCCATCGAGGATTGGGTGTTCACAGCGGAATATGCTGTTCCACTGCTGGAAAGCCACTATCGCATTCCGTCGCTGGACGGCTTTGGCATGGCGGGTCGCGTCGCTGCCGCAACCGCAGCGGGTGCCGTGCTGCACTACCTGCGGTCGACCAAGCACGAGCAATTGGAGCACCTGGACACGCCGCGCTGCTATGAGCGGGCGACCGCGCTCGAACTGGACGCGGTGACTCTGCGCAACCTGGAGATTACCGAGCCGCTCTTCAGCGGCGAGTCACAGCAGACGACGTTGTGCTACGCCACGGACCAGTGCCGCACCCCCATGGGCAAGCGCATGTTGCGCCTTTGGCTGCAGCGGCCGTCGCTGCAACGGGAGGAGATCGTCGCCAGGCACGAGGCGGTAGCGGAAGCGGCAGCATCGCTGACAACACGTGAGCGGCTGCGGCATGCGCTGGAAGGCGTGCTGGACCTGGAGCGGCTGCTGGGTCGGCTGGCGCTGGACTCGGCTGGGCCGCGCGACGTGGCGGCGCTGGGCCGCACGCTGGATGCCTTGCCGTCGGTTGCTCTGCTTCTGGCCAAGTTGGACGCAGGCCGGTGGGCGTTGTTGCGCGACGGCTTCGATCCCCTCGCCGACACTGCCGCGCAGATTGCGCGCGTGCTGGTGCCGGAGCCGCCGCTGAGGCTGAGCGATGGCAACGCGATTGCGGACGGTGTCGACGCGGAGCTGGACGAATTGCGCGAACTTTCACGAAGCGGGCGCGAGGCGATCGCAGCGATTGAGGAACGCGAGCGCGCACGGACCGGCATCGCCTCTTTGAAGGTACGGTTCAACAATATTTTCGGTTACTACCTTGAGATCACGCGCAGCAATCTGGGCAATGTGCCAACGGATTATGAGCGCAAGCAGACCCTGGTGAACGCGGAGCGCTTCACGACGCCGGAGCTGAAGGACTACGAGCGCAAGGTGCTGACCGCGCAGGAGCGCATTGCAGGGCTGGAGCAGCGCATCTTCGCCGAACTTCGGCGCGCGGTGCTGGACACTGCTTCGCGCATGCGCGAGACGGCGCGGCGTGTTGCCGAAGCAGACGTGCTGCTGAACTTTGCGCATCTGGCTGTGCTGCGGAACTGGACGCGGCCGGAAATTGTGGGGGAGACTGCGGTGTTAGAGTTCGCGGAGGCGCGGCATCCCGTGGTCGAGCTGCGCCTGGAGGAAAGCGGCGCCGGGCGCTTTGTGCCGAACAGCGGATTTCTGGATGCACAGCAGGGGCCTTCTCTCGCGCTGATCACCGGGCCGAATATGGGGGGCAAATCGACCTACTTGCGTATGGCCGCACTACTTGTAATCCTCGCGCAGGCGGGTTCCTTCGTGCCTGCGGCGCACATGCGCCTTGGGTTGGTGGACCGTATTTTCACGCGCATCGGTGCGAGCGACAACGTGAGCCGTGGGCGTTCGACCTTCATGGTTGAAATGACGGAGACGGCTACGATCCTGAATACAGCAAGCGCTCAGTCGTTGGTGCTGCTGGATGAAATGGGGCGCGGCACGGCGACTTACGATGGCTTGTCGCTGGCGTGGGCTACCGTCGAGCATCTGCATGACCGCATTGGCGCGAGGACGCTGTTTGCCACGCATTATCACGAGTTAACGCTGCTGGATGCGAAGCTGGAGCGTTTGAAGAACCTGCGCGTGGCATGCCGTGAGGGAGGGAGCGGCATCGTGTTTCTGCACCAGGTGGAGAGCGGCGCTGCGGACCGCAGCTACGGCATCGAGGTTGCGAAGCTGGCGGGCGTGCCGCGAGACGTAATCGCACGAGCGCGTGCTGTGCTCAAACTGCATGAAAAGGCCGAGAGCGCTAGCGTTGCCGCGGGTGCGGCCGCGATACAGGCGCTGGAACCGGCGCTACAAATGACCATGTTCACCCCGTTGTCGCAACGCGTGATCGACCGCGTCCGCGACACCGATGTGGACCGCATGACGCCCATGGACGCACTTCAGCTACTGGCGGAGTTAAAGCGGGAGATTGGGGAATGACGCGCTCGCTGACTGCTCCCCGCGATGCCATTACGCCAAAGCCGATGGTTGTGGCCGGCGTGATGAGCGGGACTTCGGCGGACGGCGTGGATGTAGCGCTCGTGCGCATCGCACCGGGACGGAGCGGCCTCCAGCCGAAATTGAAACTGCTGGGGCATGTGCACACGCCATACCATTCAAAGCTACGCGCGGCGGTGCTGGCGGCAATGGATGCGCAGAGCATCGCAACCGCGGATTTGGCTCGCCTGCACTGGCGGTTGGGCGAGGTCTATGGTGAAGCGGTCGTTGCTGCGCAGGTGCGGCTTGGGGTGCGTGCAAAGCTGGTCGGCATGCACGGGCAGACGGTGTACCACCAAGGCGCGGCAGCGAAGTACCTGGGCACTCCGCTGCGCTGCACATGGCAGCTTGGCGAAGCCGCAGAAGTTGGCGCGCGGGCTGCTGTTCCTGTGGTGAGCGACTTTCGCCCGGCGGATCTGGCCGCTGGCGGTCAGGGCGCGCCGTTGGTGCCCGTGCTGGATCGCCTGCTCTACGCACATGCAACACGCAACCGCATTCTGCAAAACCTGGGTGGCATCGCGAACATGACGGCGCTGCCGGCGAATTCGAATGCGGTGCTCGCCTTCGACTCAGGACCAGCAAATGTTGTCATCGACGGCGCCATGCAACGGTTGTATGGAATGCGCTTCGACCGGAACGGAGCCATTGCGGCAAAGGGGCGCGTTCTGCAAGGCGTACTGGATGAGCTGCTTCGAGTCACCTATTTCGCCCTGCCCGCACCCAAGAGTTGCGGTCGCGAGGAGTTCGGAGGCGCATTCGTCGATCGATTCATCGCGAAGTGTGTTGCGGCAGGTGGTGAGGACGCCGATGTGATCGCAACCGCGACAGCATTGACCGCGCAATCGATCCTGCAAGCATATCGATCGCAGATGTGGCCATTCCTCGGGCAGCGTGCGCCGTTGGCGGATGCGACAGACTACATTGTGGCTGGCGGTGGGGCGCGCAATGCGACGTTGTTGCGCATGTTGCGTGACAGTTTGCAATCCTTCGGCGTGGAGGTCAGCACTAGCGAGGCAACCGGCATTCCCGCAGAAGCGAAAGAGGCTGTCGCATTTGCACTGCTGGCGTGGCTGCGCTGGCATGGCATGCCGGGCAACGTGCCATCCGCTACGGGTGCGAAGCGGCCTGTGCTCCTGGGCAAGGTTACGTTGTGAGGGCCGCCACTCGGCAAGTCAACGTTTCAGCAAGGCGGCGTGTCCTTTGTTCGCTCTTGAACATTTTGATGAGCGCGGGATTGCTGTTCCTGAATGCGTGTCATTCCTCCAGACCGGATCGCGAGACGGTCGTGGTCGACATCGAGAATTCGCCCACAAACCTGGATATTCGCATCGGCTCAGATGCCCAGGCGGAGCATATCGGAGCCCTCATCTTTGACGCCGTGGTGCGGAAAGACGAACACGGCAATCTGCAGCCGTGGCTCGCAGAGCATTGGGAGTGGACGGACCCGCGCACGCTGGTGCTGCACATTCGTGACGGCGTTCGGTTCCATGACGGCAAGCCAGTGGACGCGGCTGACGTGGCCTGGTCCATCGACAGCATGCATAACGGCAGCATCGTTACGAGCAAAGCCGGTGCGTTCGCCAGCGTAGACCGCGCCGAGGCACCGGATCCACGCACTTGCATTGTGCATATGAAACAGCCCGACGGCGGCCTGCTCTTTAACATTAGCGACGGCCTGTTTGCGGTGGTTGAGCGCGGCGCTGGCCAGTCTTTGGGCGATCACCCGGTCGGCTCCGGGCCGTTCGCCTTTGTTTCACAGGTGCAGGACAAGGAGGTTGTGCTGCGCGCGAATGACGATTACTGGGCAGGCGCGCCACACATTCGCAGGTTGCGTTTCGACATTGTGCCCGACGCGATCACGCGCGCGCTGGAGCTGCGCAAAGGCTCGGCCGATGTGGCGAGCAATGCGCTAACGATGGACACGGTCTACTCCCTGCGCAACGCCCCGAGTCTGGTAACGGAGAGCCAGCCCGGCTCCATCGTGAACTACATTACGTTTAACGTGCGCGACCCTCTGCTTGCGGATGAGCGCGTGAGGCAAGCCTTCCAATACAGCCTGGACCGTCCAGCGATCATTCATGCGCTGTGGCGTGATCATGCGCGCATGACTGAAACACTGCTGCCCCAGCAGCACTGGGCCGCCCTGCATGGCAATGAGGTACAGCCGTACACGCATGACGTCGCGAAGGCGCGCGCGTTGCTGAACGCCGCCGGCTACACGCCGGATAGCCATGGCGTGCGCATCCGCCTCACGCTCAAGAGTTCGACGGACGACACCATGCGGTTGCTCGCCGCGATCGTGCAGCAGCAGGTGCGTGAGGCCGGCATTGAACTCGCGCTGCGGCAGAACGAGTTCGGCACCTTTTACTCCGATGTGACCAAGGGCGCGTTCCAGATGTACGTGTTGCGCTGGGTCGGCTCCAACGAAGATCCGGAAATTTTTCGGTATGCCTATGCGAGCGATCGCATGCCACCCAAGGGTGGCAACCGCGGTCATTTCAGCGACCCGCAAACCGATGCGCTCATCACGCAAGGAGCCTCCGAGACCGACTTAACGAAGCGACGCGCGACGTATGTGGCCCTGCAACAGCAACTCCACATGCACGCCCCAACGACGGTACTTTGGTCGCTGGACAACGTGGTGGTGCACTCCCGACGGCTGCACGATGTAGATGCGATCGGCTCGGGAAGTTTCGCATGGCTGCGCACAGCCACGGTCGATGTTCCATAGGCTCGCCGGGGTCGGTCTGCGTTGACGACGCCGGGACCTTTTCGTACACTTACAAAGGCAGCCGGATCGCGGCATTTACTTGCGCCGCAGCAACTTCTTCTGCCGAGCAGCCAGGTCGCGGTAGCTCGCAGCATGTTGCCTCCTCGTTCAATGGTAGGACAGTCGGCTCTGAACCGATCAATCGGGGTTCGAATCCCTGGGAGGCAACCAACGCATTGCGCGCGGAGCCATGCCGCGCAACTCTGTGCTTCCCTGCTCATCCAATACGCTGAGTCGCGATGATTTTTCTCACACGCAAAGCCGAGTTCTCATCGTCCCACTTCTATCGGAATCCAGGGTGGACCGATGAGCAGAACGCCGCCGCTTTTGGCAAGTGCGCGAACCCGCATGGGCACGGGCACAACTACACATTGGAAGTCACAGTTGCGGGCGAGGTCGATCCAGTGACCGGCTTCGTCGTGGATTTAAAGCTGCTGAAGAACATTCTGGAAGCAGAGGTCGTGAGTGTGTACGATCATCGGCACTTGAACTACGAGGTGCCCGAATTCGCAGACGTGATTCCAACGACAGAGAACATCGCATTTGCGATCTGGCGGCGGCTGGATGGCAAAGTACCGAATGCTCGGCTTCATCGCGTGCGTGTCTACGAAATGGATGATCTGTTTGCCGATTACTACGGCGAGCAGGCGCTAGATTTGGCGGACGTTAGCTCAAGGCATGCCGAGGTGGTCGCGTGACCACGCCGATTGTTCACTTTTCGCGGCGTTACCGCTTCTCCGCCTCGCACCGTTTGCACTCGCCCGCGCTTACGAAGGAGCAAAATCGGGAGACGTATGGCAAGTGCAACAACCCACACGGCCACGGGCATAACTATTGGCTCGAAGTGACGGTTGCCGGGCCCATCGCCAACGAAACAGGCTTTGTGGTGGAACTGCCGAAGCTGGACGCGCTGGTGCGCCTTGAGATACTTGATCGCTTCGATCACACGCACCTGAACCGGGATACTGTCTTCGCCGGTACCTTTGTGCCTTCAACCGAGAACCTGGCGATCGAGTTCGAACGCGTACTGCGCGAAGCAGTGCCTCTGCTTGCTCCACATGGCGGATTGCGGTTGGTGAATGTTCGCATCGAGGAGACGCGCAACAACTCCTTCGATCTGCCCACGGCGGCTTACAAACCGTCGAGTTCGCAGGTGCCGGCCTGACCCGCACCTCTCCTGGAAATGGAACGATGAACGCAACTGAGCACGGCAGAGGCCAGGAAAACGGCAACATAGCCCAAGTGACTTCTCTTCAGGAAGCAAGCACCGAGGAGATCTACCGCGAGCTGTTGCGGCGCGTCGGCGAGGATCCGTCGCGCGACGGTTTGCTGAAGACACCGGATCGCATGCGTGAATCCCTAGCATTTCTGACGCGCGGCTACCAGCAGAGCGCGACGGAGATCTTGCGCGGCGCGCTTTTCGATGTCGAGTACGACGAGATGGTGATCGTACGCGACATCGAATTTTATTCGCTCTGCGAGCACCACATGCTGCCATTCTTCGGTAAAGCCCATGTCGCAT